>NZ_CP046104.1:1258571-1573214 GCF_009707425.1 Micromonospora sp. WMMC415
CGGCGCGGTCGACCGTCTCGACCGGGTGCCGTTCGGCCAGTTCGGCGGCGAGCGCCTCGGCCAGCGGACGGGCGTCGTCGTCCGGGATCACCAGCACGAAGTGAGCGGCGCCCGGTGGGTGGTGGGCGGCGACACTACGGGCAGCGGTGACCAGCAGCCCGGCCGACTCCGGCCCCGGCCCCAGCACGGCCAGGTTGCGCCCCGGTGAGGGGCCCAGCGGCACCGCCACCGTCGATCGCGTCACGTCCAACGCCCGCCCCAGGAGGGCGGCCGGCCCCGGTGCCCCGCCGCCGAGCGCCGTCCGGTACCGGGGATCGTTGCGCAGCAACGGGCGCGCGTACCCGGCGAACACCACGGGCGGCGCGGCCCGCTCCGGGCGGGC
Organism: Micromonospora sp. WMMC415; assembly: GCF_009707425.1. Taxonomy (GTDB): domain Bacteria; phylum Actinomycetota; class Actinomycetes; order Mycobacteriales; family Micromonosporaceae; genus Micromonospora. Next base: position 1,258,954 of record NZ_CP046104.1, read on the forward strand.
GTCCCACAGCCGGTGCCGCAGCGCCTCCACCACGTCGGGGTGGTCCTGCGGATCGGGGAAGCGGACCACCCGCTCGTGCCCGCGGATGGCACCCCGGGGGCCGCCGAGCCCACCCGCGGTGTTCACGACCGCACTGCCCACCGGCAGCCCGGCGGCCGAGTCGTTGGTCGGTTCGAGCACCGCGCCGCCGCCCGGCAGCGCCACCCGCACCGGGAACTGCCCGAGCACCGAGTCCCGGTCCGTCCGGCTCCCCAGGCCCAGGTCGCCCTCACCGGCCAGGACCAGGTGCACCCCGTACGACCGGCCGGCGCGGGCCACCGCGTCGAGCCGGGCGGCGGCCTCGGCCGCGATCCGGTCCCGCCCGGCGAGGAGCAGCGGCAGGTTGTCGACCACGCAGACGATCCGGGGCAGCTCCCGGTGCTGGCGCAACTCGGCGAACCGCTGCCCGCCGGCCCGGGCACCGGCGTCCTCCCGGCGGCGTACCTCGGCCACCAGGAGATCGAGCAGGTCCAGCACGTACTCCCGGTCGGCCGCCATCGCGGCGGCGCGCACCTGGGGGATCCACGAGCGGTCCCGCTCGGTCTGCAGGAACTCCACGAAGGACTCGCCGCCGCCGAGGTCGGCGAGGTAAAGGACCAGTTCCTCCGGGCCGTACCGGGCGGTCAGGCCGAGCAGGGCGGTGGTGAGGAAGGTCGACCGGCCGGCGCCGGAGCGCCCGCTGACCAGCCAGTGTGGGGTGAGCTCGGTGAAACCCAGGGACACCGGCCGGCCGCCGGCATCACCGACCGTCGTCGACAGGCCGCCCACCGAGGTCGCCGTCCACAAGGCCTCATCCTGGCCCGGGAGGAGGTCGGCCAACGCCAGCCGCGAGCCCGCCTCGACCTGGTCGGCCAGCCGGCGGCAGACCGTCCCGACGAGATCGGGCGGCGGGTCCGGCTCGACGAAGACCGGTGAGTTCAGGCCGCCCGGCGGGTCACCGTCCGCCCTGCCCGGGCCCTCGGTGCCCGCGGTGCCGGCCCGGTCGGGATGCGCCTCGGCCGGGGCGCGTGGGCCGGCGAACGACGCGCCCGGCGGGTCCCCGAGGAGGGCGTAGGCGGTGCGGATCGCGAGGGGCGTGGCGCGCGGCACCGGCCGGCGGCCGGCCGGCCAGCCCGCCACCAGCAGGTGCAGACCGCTGGAACGGCCCTGCTCGGCGAGCGTCTCGATCCGCGCGAGGTCGGTGGAGCCGGTCGGCTCGGGCAGCGCGGCGATCACCAGCAGGAGGACCCGGTCGTGCCGGCGGCGGCCGCTCGCTCCAGGCGCCACCCACTGCTCCGCCTCGGTCAGCACCGCGCGCAGGCCGGCGACGTCCGTCGCCGGTGGCGGCAGGATCCCGGCGTCCGCGAGCGCCGCGAACGGCGCCAGCGCCGTACCCGTCCCGTCCACCGCGCGGACCAGCAGCGACCCGGCGGGCGTGGCCGCCAACAGCCGCAGCAGTACGGCCCGCAGCAGCCCCGCGACCCGGGGATCCCGGGCGTCGGTGTCGATCGCCAGGTTCCCCGTGCCGATCAACGGCACCAGGGCGGGAAACCGGGCGTCGTCGAGCGGGGCCGCCGTGCCGACCCGCACGAAGGACGGCGGGCCCTCCCCTGCCGGAGTGGACGGTGCGAGCGTGTCCAGCGCCGCACCCGCCCAGCCCGGCGCCAGCAGGGCGGCGGCCGTACGCAGCCGGTCGGCCAGCTCGTACTGGCGGCCGTGGTCGGCGGGCACGGGACGGATGCCGTCCAGGACGTCGACGGCGGCGATCGCGGTGGCGGCGGCCCGACGGTGCAGGGCGGCGGCCCGGCTCGCCCGTGTCCTCGCACCGGCCACCGTGTCCACCCCCTCTGCGCGAGGTCGGCAACCCCTCCCCGCGCAGAGACGGTAACCCAGGATCACCCACTCCCGGCGGACGCACAGCGGCGGTGCGCCGGTGTTTGTTGTGGATGTCACCGGAGGGGAGGGGTCCGTCACGATCCGCGAAATCTGGGGCATTGGGTCTCCCGGCGCCAGCCGCTAGCCTCAGGGGGTGGAATCAGTGCAGCCCCCCGCCGGTTCCCAGGTCTCCCGCGTGCCGGCGCAGCGGCCCCCCTCCGACCAGCTGGCGCCCCCGCCCCTCGCGCCGGCGCCGATCCCGCCGCGCCGCCGGGTCCGCACGATCCTCACCGTCACCGCCGCGGTGTTCGTGGCTCTGCTACTGGGCGGGCTCGCCGCCGGCTACGTGCTGTACGACCGCGCGACCGCCCCGGACCGCAGCGCGCCCGACGTGGTGGTCAGCGGCTATCTTCACGCGTTTCTTGTGGACCGAAACGACGCACGGGCCGCTGCATTCACATGCCGCGATGGTGCTTCCGTAGCTGAGCTGCAGGCTCTGCGAGGTGACCTTGTTTCGCGGGAGGAGCGTTTTTCCACTGATATCTCGGTCAGCTGGGGGAGCCTCCTGGTTCGCAGTGAGGGTGACCAAGCAGTTGTCGAGGTGGAGCTCGTCATCTCCGCCTATGTCGACGGCATTGCCCAGACTGACCGTCAGCCGTGGCAGTTCAACACTCGCCTCACCGATGATTGGCGAGTCTGCGGTGGCCGGAGGGCTACTTGATTGCTCACTCGACCCACAGGAGATGGACTGGCACCTCCAAGGTGGTGGGTGACTGGCCGCGCCAGGCCCACCGGTACCACTCGACCTCCCGGGTGATGCGCACGCAGATGTCCCCCTCGGCGCCCGAGTAGGTCTCGGTGACCGCCCGCAGGTCCCGGTGCTCGACCGAGTCGACCACGTGCACGACCCGCCGGCCGGCGACGGCGTCCGCCTCGAAGACCGGTGTCGGGGCGCGGTGCGCCGGTGCGTCCAGCGACACGAGGCGGTCGGCCTCCCGCCTGGCCGGATCGCGGCGCGCCCCGACGGTCTCCACCCAGACCCGGTCGACGGGCACCAGCGGCGCGAAGACCTCCACCTGGTCGGCCTCCGCCCGGTACCACTCGTGCTCCGGGATGACCGGCACGTAGGTGCGGCTGCCCTGCACCACGCGGTCGTCGGCCCGGAGGTCACCCCGCCAGCCCAGGCCGGGTAGCCCGACGAGCACGCGGCGCCCCCGCAGGCCCACCCGGGCGGTGGCGGGCACGATCTCGATCGGTCGGGGCGGCAGCGGTGCCCAGTCCGGCTGGCCCGCGAAGGGGTCGGGCAGCGGGTCCGTCATGACGGTAAGCGCCTCATTCCGCCCCCCGCAGCGGCGCCCCCCGGTCCCGCATGAACGGGACCGGGTCGATGGCGCTGCGGCTGCTGCGGTCGCCGTCGGTGTGCACCTCGAAGTGCAGGTGCGGCCCGGACGAGTTGCCGCTGCTGCCGACCTGGCCGATGACCTCGCCGGCCGCCACCGTCTGGCCGACCCGGACCCGGGGCTTGGTGACCAGATGGCAGTAGCGGGTCACGAAATCGCCGGCGTGCAGGATGTCGACGAACCAGCCGCAGCCGCCCTTGTCCGGCCAGCCGTCCACGTCGCAGCTCAGTCGGCCGGCCCGGTCCGGGTCGCAGCGGGAGACCAGCACCCGCCCGGTGGCGGCGGCCCGGATCAGCGTGCCCTTCGGCGCGGCGATGTCCACCCCGTTGTGTGCCGGGCGGTCCGCGGTGCGGAAGCCGGAGCCGACGCCGCCGGGGATCGGGGCGGTCCAGCCGGAGGCGGCGATCCGGCCGGCGGCCGCCGCGTCGCAGGCCTGACCGCCGCCGACCGGTACGGTCCGCGCCGCACCGCCGGCCAGCGCGTTGACGATGGTCGACGCGAGCGTCTCGTGCTTGGCGTACGCGTCCGGGAAGGCGCTGATCTGGACGGCCTGTGCCGCCCGGGTCAGTGGCATCCGCTCCCAGCCGGGCACCTGGAGCAGCTTCTCGTAGAACTTGCGGGCGGCGTACTCCGGCGTCATCCGCTGGTCGACCGTGCCCCAGCTCGCCCGCTGCTGGAACAGGCCGACCGAGTCGTGGTCGGAGCCGACACCCTCGTTCGGGCGGGTCTGCGAGCCGGGCACCGTCGGGTTGGCGAGGTTGCGCAGCCGCGACTCCTGCATCGCGGTCGCGACCGCGATCACCCACCCGCGCGGTGGGACCTTCATCTCCTGGCCGACCTTGATGATGCGCGCGGCGTTGCGGAGTTGGACCTCCCCGTACTGTGACATCCGGGGCATCTGGCCGGTGATCTCGACGCGGAAGTCGCCGGTGCAGTCCTGGCTCGTCAGCCGCAGTTGGTCGCCGCCGTCCCCGCCCAGCTCGGTGAGGAAGAAGGCGCCGGCCCCGCCGGTGCAGCAGAGCAGTGCGAGGGTCGCGGTGAGCGCGGCGGCCAGCGCGCCGGCACGGAGACGGCGGTGGGGTCGGGTTCCGTCGCTCATTCCTGCTCCCAGTCCACCGCGTCCACCAGCCATCGCCCGTCCGGCGCCACCAGCTCGAGCCGGAGCCGACCGGTGTCGAACGGCACCAGCACCTCGACGAAGGTCTCCGACCGCGGTTGGACCGCCGGCTCACCGGCCACCCGGCCGACGGGGACGCCGGCCGGATCCGCGCCGGCGAGCTTCTCGGTCAGCGTCGGTGTGGACAGCGGCCGCAGGCCGGCGTGCCACTGGTCGGCGGTAAGGCCCGGTCGCCCGCGCCAGGCGGCGACGAACCGGTCGGTGGCCTGCTCCGGCGTCAGTTCGCCGGCCCGGGTGACCGGCGTGGGCGGCGCCCCGGTCGCGATCGCCCCGTCGTCGCCGGCGGTTGGTGGCACGGTCGTGATCGGCCGGTCCGGGCGGTTGCTGAGCCCGACCCCCGGATCCGGTGGGCCGGCGACCAGCCGGGCGGCGCCGATGACGCCGAACACGACCACGGCGAGAGCGAGCGCGATGCCGAGCCGGGACCGGAGCACCCGGGTGAGGAGAGACTCGACCGCCCGTCGCACCGCGTCACCGGGCCTCGGAGCGGATCCGGGGGGTGCTGCGCTCGGGGACGGCGTCGGTCGAGCCGGGCCGGTAGACCACGAAGGACGGGCTCTCCTCCGGGACGTCCGGCTCCGTCCAGGCGGACGGCTGCCGTCGCTGCCGCGGGGCGACCGGCGGCCGGCCGCCGCCGGCCCGCTCCTCCGGTGACGCCGCCGACTCGTCGGGCCGTTCCCGGCCGTCCGGGCGGTTCCCACGGTCGCCGGCGTGCACCGGATCCTCGCGCCGGGCCTCCGGTCGCAGGGTGGTCTGTTCCGCGACGACCGGCCGGCGCCGGCCCATCGTCGGTTCGGCGGTGCCGCCGGGCTCGGCGACGTCCAGCCGGGCTGCCGTGCGCATGTCGCGGAAGAACCGCCGGTGCCAGGAACCGGCGGAGCTGACCGCCTCGCTGCTGTCCTTGCCGCCGAGCTGCGTGATCCGCCGGTACGGGCGCAGCAGCAGCCAGCCGACCACACCGCAGAGCCACACCAGGACGACCTGCAACCAGCCGGGCAGGGTCGGCGTGCTCATGATGAGGTCGACCGCGAACAGGTAGATCGCGGCGCCGGTGCCGAAGATGGCGATGTTGAAGATCGCGGCGACGACGGCGTTGCCGAGCCGGCGCAAGCCGGCGCTGGCCGGCCGCAACAGCCCCACCGTGCCGAGGATCGGTGCGGCGATCACCGCCCACCGGAAGATCAGGAAGCCCAGTAGCACCAGCACCGAGGCGGTCAGGTCGAACATCGCGAAGAGCAGCGCGGCGAGCACCGCGATGAAACCGGCCCCCACGCGGTCCATGTCCCGGACCCCTTGGAGATACTCGTACGCCTCAGGGTCCTCCGTCTTTATCTGCTGCGCGACGCGGGCCCACTGCTGCTGCTTAACCTTGATGGTCAGCTCTCGCGTTGCCGGGTTGGACCGGAGCCTCTCTGCCTCATCCCAGGACAGGGATTTTGCGTCGTAGAGTGCGCGGCCGTATTTCTTGGCGGTCTCACTGTCGGCCGAACCCAGCACGCCCCGCAGCCAGTTTCGGTAGAGCATCGCCTCGGTGGCAGTGTCACTAGCGCGCACGGCCGGCGGTCGCTTGTCGACGCAAGCTTCAGGATTCGGCAAAACGCACTTGTCCGGCGGAATGTCCTTCGAGGACGGGCCGACGGCGTCGTGGACGACCCCGAGGGTGGTTATCAGGGTGCCGTCCGCGACGTTGGCGGACTTCACCGGCCACGCGGCCAGGGCCGTCACCGCGACCATGACCAGCAGCGCCCATCCGGCGGTCGTCATCGCGTTGCTCATGTCCGACTGGCGGGAGCGCCAGAGCAGGTAGAGACCGACCACGCAGAGCGTGACGATGCCGAAGACGCTGAAGACCTTCTGGTAGACGGCCTTCGTCGCCTGGTCCACCAGCGGATCCGCCCACCCCCACATCGACCGCGGGTCCCAGGCCCGCTCCCGCAGGGCGTTCGAAGCGCCGACGATCGCTGTGGCGATCATGAATTCACCGTTCGCAACGGTGTTGGTGAACTTGTAGTCCGGATGCAGCACCGCGGTCGCGCAACCGGTGTCGACGTCGTACGTGGTGTAGCTGTATCCGGCGTAGCCGTAGTCGCTGTAGAAGCCCTTCGGCCCGGGCTGCTTCGCGGATTCCGGGCGGGAGGCGAACCAACCGGCGATGCCGGAATCCGGGGCGGTTGGGGTCGGGGCGTTGCGGCAGGTGACCTCGTCCTCGGCCACCTCTTCGAGGCGCGCCACGCAGGCACGGAAGTCGGCCTGCCACTCCTGGGTGGTGCAGAGGTCGCTCGGAGCTCGGGCCGTCAGCGGTGCCGCCGGGGCGGCCGACGCGCCGACCGCCGGCCAGCCGATCGTGGCTCCGGCCAGGATGCCGAGGGCGAGCAGGAGTGCCGCTGTCCGAGCCCGGGCCCCGGCCACCTCACGCCTCCAGTTCAGGTGCGACGGACGGCAGCACCCCGGCCGCGGCGGCGACCGCCGCCGGCGTGGTGTCCAGGTGGTCGAGCAGCCCGTCGACGTACGAGACGTCGACCCGGACCTTCTGCACCCGCCCGTCGACGTCCCGCATGACGAACTCGCGGAATCCCAGCCGGGCGGCCGACGTGGCGTCGGCGGTGGACAGGGAGGCGAGGGTCGCCTCGTACCCGTCGTTGACCGGAACCCGCAGCAGGCGCAGGGCCTCGGAGGCGATCTCGGCGTCCTCGGCGATCCGGCCGACGAACACGGTGGAGACCAGGTTCTGCACGTCGAGGCCGAGGATGTCCTTCGGGTTCTGTGAGGCGACGAGCGCCGCGAGGTTCCACTTGCGGGAGTCGCGGGCGAGCCGGACCAGGAACGACCGGCCGGAGCGCCACCCCTCCATGAAGTGCGCCTCGTCGAGGCCCACCAGCTTCCGGGACGACATCGAACCGCCGTAGCAGCGGCGGACGGCGAGGCGGTGGGCGGTGTGCAGCATGGGGAGGGCGAGTGCCTCCTCGGCCGACCAGTACTCGCGCTCGATCTTCAGGTCGGGCAGGCGCAGCCCGGCCATGGTGATCACGGTCAGTGCGGCGTCGGGGCCCAGCAGCCCTTCCGGCGGGCTGCCGAAGAACAGCATCGCGAGCGGCATCTCGGCGGTGTCCAGCAGGAGGTTGGCCAGTTCCCGGCCGGCGTCGTCGTCGAGTTGCCCGAGGCAGGTCACCACGTCGTCCAGCGTGGACGTCTCCTCGGCCGGCACCTGGCGTACGGCGTGGCGGAAGAGGGTGGCGGTGGACGCCTCGCGGGCCACCTGCGGCGGCACCAGCATCATGCAGATGTCCTGCACGAGCATGCGGCGTTCGGCGCGGGCGTTGGAGACCGCGATCTCGAACTCCCGGTCGCCCGCCGCTCCGGCCGCGAACTCGCTGCGCAGCGGGGTGGGGATCAGCGAGTACGGAGCGAGCGTGCCGTGCTCCGAACCGGTCAGGTTGAGCACCCGCGCGTACGGCGCCAGCTCCGGCATGGCGCAGAGCCGGGCCAACGGGCCGGACGGGTCGAGCAGCGTCACCTGGACGCCGCGCCGTGCGGCCAGGTAGCCGAGGGCGCCGAGCAGGGTGGACTTGCCGCCGCCCGGCTCGGCCACGAAGACCGCCAGCCCGGAGCGCTCCCGGACCTCCATCGGGAAGTGCAGGTCGAGGAAGACCGGCCGGCGGCAGGTGCCCGCCGTACGACCGATGAGGTCACCACGTCGGTCGCCCACGGTGGAGGCGGCCTGCGGGAGGGCTGCGGCGAGGAGGTGGACCGGCATCCGCCGCACGTAGCCGGTGTTGGCGACGGGCTCGCCGGGGATGAACTCGCGGGCCAGCCAGTCCTGGTTCTTCGGATGCTGGAGGGAGATCCGCAGCTCCCGGGAGTAGAGCTGGATCAGGCGGCGGGCGCGTTCGAGGCACTCCTCCCGGGTCCGGCCGCCCACCGCGATCCGGTGCCAGCCGTGTGCGCGGGCGGAATCGACGGGCAGCCCGGTGGTCATCTCGTCGCCGATCACCAGCGCCCGCTTGGCGAGGCGTTCGAGCTCGGGCGGGGCGTCGATGCCGTGCTCGGCGTAGTCGAGCTGCTGGGAGCGGATCATCCGCAGCCGGTGCTCCAGGTTGCGGAAGGAGTCGCCGGAGCCCAGGATGTCGACCCGGCTCGACAGCTCCATCGGCCACGGCAGCCGCTCATGGAAGTGCAGCCAGGGCTCGTGCCGCTCGGGGATCTCCAGCGGCTCCATCCGGCCCACGGCCAGCACCGCGACGTGCCGCTCCTCGCCGGTCATCCGGTTGACCAGCTTGACCGTCGAACCGTACGGGGTGCGGTACCGCTCCACCTGCTCGGTCAGGGCGAGCAGGTCACCGCGTTCCCAGCGCCCGTCGGTGACCGGGGAGAGCTGACCGGGCGGTGCCATGCAGAGCGCCACCGAGCGGTAGAGCAGCCACTCCAGTTCCTGCGCCGTGACCCGTCGGCCGCGCATGCCGAAGGCGCCCAGCACCTCGTCGAACTGCTCGACGGTGCGGCCGAGCTTGCGCCGCTCGCCCTCGGCCACGCCGCGGCCGAAGGTGCGCAGCATCCGCTCCACCAGCGAGTCGCCCAGCGACCGCCGGGCGAAGGTGACCCCCAGGTACGTCTGTCCCTCGGCGTGGTTGACCGACATCAGGTGGCGTTGGGCCGCCACGAGGTGGTCCCCCCAGCCCGGCGTGCCGGGTACGTCGGGCAGTGGCGAGGCGGTGTGCGCGTCGATGGTGCGGGCCCACTCGTCGGCCGGGAAGGGGCGGGTGGTCCGCCGCAGGTGCAGCCGGAACCCGGCCAGCCCGGCGTACTGCTCGCTGATGGCCGAGAGCAGTGCCTCCCGCTCGGCGTCCGGGCGGAACGCCCACCGCACCTCCGGCAGCCAGTACCAGGCGGTGACCGTGTTCGGCGTGAAGGTGAGGTGACCGGCGATCTCGGTGATCGCCAGCTCGACCGCCGGGTCCCGGTCGCCGAACTTGATCTTCGGTGCCTTGACCCGGACCGGCTTGGTCGGGCGGTCCCGCCGGCTGGCGGAGCGCTGCCGGGGCGGTGTCACGTCCCGCGTGCCCGTCCGGTCGGGCAGGTGCTCACCGGCCCGGCGCTGTCGCGGCCCGGTGGTGGCCGGGCCGGTGGCGCCGGGCTCGTCCGTCGCGGTACGGAGCGCCGGGAACCGGTCGAGGGCCTGGTGCGGGACGCGGGCGGGGCGGGCGGGCGGCTCCACCTCGTCGTCGTACGGCTCGGGGACCGGCGGCGGCTCGACCGGCGCCGGGGGCTCCGCGACCGGCTGCTCCCCGGCGACCCGATCGGGGTGGGCGTCGGGCGGGGCGAGCGTCGACTGCTGGTCGGTGGCCCAGCCGGACCGGCTCCGGGGCGGGGCGACCGTCGGCTGCTCGCCCGTCGACCATCCGATGCCCTGCGGTCGCGGCTCGACCGGTGTGGACGGTGGCCGCGACGGCTGGACCCGCGCGGTCGGCGGGGCCGGGACGGCCGGTTGCCGCCGTGCCGGCGGAACGCCGGGGTCGCCCGGGTCGACGGCGGCGGGCTGATGCGGAATCGCGGGGTGCTCGCGGGCGGGTGGACGCGTCGGCGTGGACCGCGTCGGGCCGGCGCCGCCGAACAGGTCCAGGAAGGGGGAGTCGATGTCCGTGCCGTCGGCGGGGACGGGCTCCACGGGTGCCCGCCGCTGCAGCGGGCGGGGTGCCTGGAAGACGCCGACCCCACCGTGGCCCGGTGTGGTCACCAGAGCCGGGTCGAGAGAGACCTCGTCCAGGTCGGACTCGCCCGCGTAGCCGTACGAACGCGTACGGTCACCGCGCGGTGTGGCCGGACGTCCGGCCGGGGATCCCGGCGTGGAGGAGCGACTCATGCGACCGCCTCACCCGCGTCGTTGCACTGCCCGGTCATGCCAGTTCCTCCCGGATCCTGATCCGGCTGCCGACCAGGCGGGGGTCGCGCTGCTCGGCGGCCGGCTCCCGGGTGCGCCGCCAGTCGGTCAGCGCGGTGCGGATCACCATGCGCGCCGGCCGGTCCGGGTCGACGTACCGGAAGACGAACGAGGTCGTCACGATGGCGAGCGCGATCTCCCACGCCGGGAAGAGTTCGACCTGCAGCGTGAACAACCAGTGGATGAACATGTAGAGGGGAACGAGCAGCATGAACAGCCCGTACTGGGCGTACGGGAGATGGACCGGAAGGGTGTAGCCGGGCGGCCCGAGGTAGACCAGGCGAGCCCGGTAGATGTCGTCGTCGGTGCGCAGCCGCATGTCGTGCCCGCGCCTATTCGAAGATCAGGTCGATCAGGTAGTCGCCGACGAAGAAGAGGGTGGCGGCACCGGCGATGAAGGCCAGCCCGACGATCGCGATGGCCGAACTGGTCAGGACCTTGGAGATCTCACCCCGGCTGGCCCGCCCGATGAAGATCACGCCCAGCACGGCCAGCAGGATCGGGGCGATCTTGCTGGCGAAGAACGTGACGACACCCTCGGTGTCGATGCCCTTGGGCGCCGGCTCGGCGAGTGGCGTCGACGCCAGGGTGGAGAGAGCGTGGGCGGCGGCGGACGACGCCGTCTCCATCAGCTCGATGGCGATCACTGGAACCTCCCCATATCGCGGCCGGCGGCGCCGCGGCGGTGCAGTAGGCATGCCTGGCGGGAACGGTGCTCACGTCGCGCGGCCACGACGCCGCGTTCGTCACCCACCACGGCGAGTGGTGAGCTCTGGGCGGATTTTCCCGCTTCGGCCCTCCCTCCAGGCTTCGCCATCTCGATGCTGGGCAATTCCAAAGCGTACGGCCACCCACTGTTTGCGACAACCCGCGAAGAGTCGGCCCGATCCGACCCCGACGTCCGATCGTACACCTGTACTAACGCGCATGTCAGCACCCTCGAGCCGGGCTGCGCGGGACGGTCGGCGAGGACCGGTACGGTCTACCCGTGACCGATCTGGTACGGGCTCCGGCCCCGGTGGTGATGGGCGTCCTGAACGTCACGCCGGACTCCTTCTCCGACGGCGGACGGTACGCCGACCTCGACGCCGCCGTCGCACACGGCGTGCGGCTGCGGGCCGACGGCGCCCACCTGGTCGACGTGGGCGGCGAGTCCACCCGGCCGGGCGCCGACCGGGTCGACGCGGAGACCGAGGCGGCCCGGGTCCTGCCGGTGATCCGCGAGCTCGCCGCCGCCGGCGTGCGGGTCAGCATCGACACCACCCGGGCGCGGGTCGCCGACCTGGCGGTCGCCGCCGGCGCCGCGGTCGTCAACGACGTCTCCGGCGGGCTGGCCGACCCGGACATGGCCCGCGTCGTCCGGGACGCCGGGTGCCCCTGGGTGCTCATGCACTGGCGCGGTCACTCCCGCACCATGCGCGAGCTGGCGCGTTACGACGACGTCGTGGCGGACGTCCGGGCCGAGCTGGCGCAGCGGGTCGAGGCGGCGCTGGGGGCCGGGGTGGCGGCCGACCGCATCGTCATCGACCCGGGCCTCGGCTTCGCGAAGACCGCGGCGCACAACTGGGAGCTCAGCGCCCGCCTGCCCGAGCTGCTCGACCTGGGCTTTCCGCTGCTCTTCGCGGCCAGCCGCAAGTCGTACCTGGGCACGCTGCTGGCCGCACCCGACGGCACCCCACGGCCGACCGGGGGCCGCGAGAACGCGACGGTCGCCACCAGCCTGCTCGCGGTCGCGGCCGGCGCCTGGGGCGTCCGGGTGCACGACGTCCGGGCCACCGTGGACGCCCTGGCGGTCTGGCGGGCGACCGGCTCGCCCCGCCTGGCGCCCGGTGAGCGCGCGGGCGGAGGCGCCCGGCCCGCCCCGGCCGTCGGACCGGGAGGAGGACGATGACCGACCGGATCACCCTGACCGGGCTACGGGCCCACGGCCGGCACGGCGTGTACGACTTCGAGCGCGCCCAGGGGCAGGACTTCGTCGTCGACGCCGTCCTGGAGCTCGACCTCGCGCCCGCCGCCCGCTCCGACGAGGTGAGCGACACCGTCCACTACGGCGAGCTGGCCGAGCGGCTGGTCGCGGTGGTCACCGGTGAGCCGGTGAACCTCATCGAGACGCTCGCCGACCGGTTGCTCGCGGTCTGCCTGGCCGACCCCCGGGTGCACACCGCGACGATCACCGTGCACAAGCCGGAGGCGCCGGTGCCGCACGCCTTCACCGACGTGGCCGTCACGATGACCCGGACGCGTCCCCAATGACCCGTGCCCTGCTCTCCCTCGGCAGCAACCTCGGCGACCGCCTCGACCACCTGCGGTCGGCGGTCACCGCCCTGGATGATTCGGTGCTGCTGGTCTCCGGCGTCTACGAGACCCCGCCGTGGGGCGACACCGACCAGCCCGCGTACCTGAACGCGGTGGTGCTGGCGGAGGATCCGGCCGCGACCCCGGACGACTGGCTGGAGCGGGCGCGGGCGGCGGAGCGCGCCGCCGGGCGCGAACGCGACCTCGCGCGGCGCTTCGGGCCGCGCACCCTGGACGTGGACGTGATCGCGGTCTGGACGGGCGACGGCGAACCGGTGCTCCGCGACGACCCGGAGCTGACCCTGCCGCATCCCCGCGCACACCTGCGGGCGTTCGTGCTGCGGCCGTGGATCGACATCCAGCCGTACGGGCGCCTGCCCGGGCACGGCTGGCTGACCGATCTGCTCACCGCAGAGCCGATCGCCACGGACGCGCTGGAACTGCGCCCCCGTCCCGATCTGGCGTTAGAGTCGACGGCATGAGGCAGTGGAGCCGTCCGGCATGACGCAGGCGCAGTCGCCACCTCCGGGTGGCTCGGGCTCCGGCCGGATGGGCCCCACGCGGATCTCGACGCTGGTGGTGGCCGGTCTCGCGGCCGCCGCGGTGGCCTGGTTGCTGATCAGCTTCCTCTACTACGACTACCTGCCCGACCTGCCGTGGCTGCCGGTGGTCACCCTGGCCGCGCTGGCCGTGCTGGAGGCGTACGCCGCCGTCAACACCCGGGGGCGCATCGAGCGGAGGCCTGGTCGTGACCCGGTGAATCCGCTGCTCGTCGCCCGTTTCGTGGTGCTGGCCAAGGCATCGGCGCTGGCCGGTGCGATCTTCGCCGGCTTCTACGGCGGCCTGACCGGGTGGCTGTTCGTGGAGAACACGGACGCCGCGATGGACGACCGGCCCGTCGCCGGCGCCGGCCTGCTGGCCTCCCTGGCCCTGGTGGCCGCGGCGCTCTGGCTGGAGCGGGCGTGCCGGGTCCCCGAGCAGGAGGACGACGAGGACCGGGAGCCCGGCGACCGGGAGGGCCGCCCCGGCCGGCGCTGAGCAGGGGCTTTCGCCAGCCTTCCCGCACAGGTACGGTGCCTGCGACCGGAGAGCAACGGCCGCGCCGGTCCGCCCGCGCGTCGGACCCTGGACGGGCGGCCACCTGGAAGGCGGGCGCATGGGGTACGACGAACCGGGGCGGGAGTCCGCCGACACCGCGTCCGGGATCCCCGCCTCGGTGCTGGAGAACGTCTTCGACGACCCGGCGCACGGCGAGCCCGGCCGGGACCGGTTCGCCGTCCACGTCGGGTGGGAGGTGCTGCTCCTCGCGGGGCTCGCCGTCGTCGCCTTCCTGCTCTGGCAGGAGGCCCCGGACACGCTCCGGGGTGACGGCCTGCGCCGGCTGCTCGTCGACGCGGTCGTACTCGGGCTGCTGGTGTTCGCCGCCGGGCTGAGCCTGCGTACCGCTGCCGTCAACCTGGCGATCGGGCCGGCGGCCGTCGCGGCGGCCCTGCACGTGGCCGAGCAGGGGGACCGGGGGCTGGTGGCGGCCGCGGGACCGGCCCTCGTCGCGGCGGCCCTCGGCGGGCTGGTCCTGGCGCTCGCGGTGGTGGTGCTGCACGTCCCGAGCTGGGCGGCCAGCCTCGCCGCCGGCGCGGGGGTGATCGTGTTCATCGAGCAGCGGTCCGCGCCCGTCCTGCCGCAGGGCGGCTACGACCCGACACGGGACGCGCTGTACCTCGCCGTCGGGTTCGCGGCGGTCGCGGTGCTCGGCGGGCTGTTCGCCGCGCTCCGGCCGGTCCGCCGGCTGATCGGCCGGTTCCGGCCGGTCGTCGACCCGGCCCGCCGCCGAGGCGTGGTGGCCGGTGTGGTGGCCGGCGCCGCGCTGATCGTGTCCACCGTGCTGGCCGTGTCGGCCGGGGTCCTGCTGGCGACCGGCAACGCCGGACCGGTCGCCCCGGTGACCGGCCTCGACTGGACGGTCCTGGCCGTCGGCACCTCCCTGCTCGCCGGGACCAGCGCCTTCGGCCGCCGCGGCGGGATCTTCGGCACGCTGCTGGCGGTGTCGCTGGTGACGCTCGTCATGGCGGACCTCCGGGCCGAGGGCCACTCGGTGAGCCGGTGGGCGGTCGGTGCCGCGGCGCTCGGCGCCGGGTTGGTGGCCACCCGGCTGGTCGAGACGTACGGACGGCCGCGCCCCGGCGCGTCCGCGACGGACGTGACCCCGGATCCGGACGGCCGGATCAGCAGCGGCTGGGCGGTGCAGCGCGCCGATCCGATCGGCGAGTGGCCGCCGGCCCTACCGGCCCACCACGCCGAGAACCCGGTGGACCCGTGGAACGTCCCGCAGTGGGACGCCGGCCGGCGCTGGGACTCCGACGACCGGTGAGCCACGCCGGGCGTGCACGACGACGCGGCCCCGCGTTCCACCGGGCCGGCGGTGATCTCGGCGGTTAGGCTCGGCGACATGACCGACACACCATCGACGTCCCCCACCGGCCGGTCGTTCGAGGAGCTGGACGCACTGTCCACCGAGGAGCTGCGCGAGCAGGCGTTCGCGGTGGCCCGGAAGCACCGTGACGTGCGCTTCTTCTGGTCGGTGCTGCGTCACCTGCCGAACGCCGACGAGGCGGAGGTTCTCGACGGTGCCCCGAACTCCGTCGGGCCGACCGTCGACGAGGCGGTGGCGTTGTGGCGGGAGATGACCGGTCACGGTTACCAGGAGTCGGCGCCACTGCTGCGGGCGGCCTTCATCGACTACCTGATGAAGCACCCGGGGTGACCGGGCCGGGCAGGTTTGCGCCCCGCCGCCGCCCGGGAACGAACTGATCATGGCGCTCACCAACCGGACCGGCACCGTCGGCCGGTACGGGACGGCGGCCGGCACCGGGGCGGCCGCCGCGCTCATCCTGGTCGCCGTCGGCGGCAGCCCGGCGTACGTCGGGTGGGCCGGGCAGCACACCGACTCCTCGTCCGCCGGCGGGTGGTTCCTCCGCCTGCTCGCCTGGCCCGCCTGGTCAAACGACCCGGACATGCCGGGCGGGCTGTTCGCCGCGAACCTGCGCGCCGTCCTGCTGGTGGCCCTCGCGGCGGTCCTGCTCTACCTGCTGCCCGCCGCCCAGGCGGCCCGGGTGCCCGGTTCGGCCAGCCAGTTCTTCACCGGATGGGCCGCGTACGCGCTGGCGGGTGGCCTCGCCTCGCTGCTGGCCGTGTTCGCGGGCCCCGACCCGTCGCTGCTCACCGCCGTGCAGTCCGGCGGCACCGGCGCCACGTACGGCTTCCTCGCCGGCTGGATCGTCGGCACGGCGAGCCTCGGCGGCCGGGCCTGACGGCGACCGCCGGGAACGCGGCGGCACCCGGCCCCGGCCGCCGTCAGGTCGCCGGACGGCCCAGGTCGAGCAACCGCGCCCGGGTGAGCACGCCGACCGGCCGGTCGTGCTCGGTCACGACCACGCGGTCGGCGGTGGAGGTCAGCAGGACGCCCAGCGCGTCGTACGCCGACCCGCCGAGCGGGACCGTGGGCAGCCCGTCCACCGCCGTGGGCAGCGGCTCGACCGCCTCCCGGGTGACCGGGGTGACGGCGAGCCGCCGGATCCCCCGGTCGGCGCCGACGAACTCGCGGACGAACGGCGTGGCCGGCGCGCCCAGGACGGCGGCGGGCGTGTCGTACTGCTCCAGCCGGCCACCCTGGGAGAGCACCGCGATCCGATCGCCCAGCCGGACGGCCTCGTCGAGGTCGTGGGTCACCAGCACGATGGTCTTGCGGACCTCGGCCTGCAACCGCAGGAACTCCTCCTGCAGCCGGGTCCGGACGATCGGGTCGACCGCCGAGAACGGCTCGTCCATGAGCAGCACCACCGGGTCGGCGGCGAGCGCCCGGGCGACGCCCACCCGCTGCCGCTGCCCACCGGACAGCTCGTGCGGGTAGCGGTGGCCGAACTGCGCCGGGTCCAGCCCGACCAGTTCGAGCAGCTCCGTCACCCGCCGGCGACGGCGTTCCCGGGGCCAGCCGAGCAGGTGGGGCACGGTGGCGACGTTCGCGCTCACGGTCTGGTGCGGGAAGAGGCCGACGTTCTGGATGACGTACCCGATCCGGCGGCGCAGCCGCACCGGGTCGACGCGCGTCACGTCCTCCCCGCCGAGCAGGATCCGGCCGCCGGTCGGCTCGATGAGCCGGTTGACCATCCGCAGCACGGTCGACTTGCCGCAGCCCGACGGGCCGATCAGCACCACCAGCTCACCGGCGGCGACGTCCAGGGTCAGCTCCCGGACCGCCTCGGTGCCGTCCGGGTAGCGCTTGCTGATCGCGTCGAGCGTGATCGACGCGGCCCGGGCCCCGGCCTCGGCGCGCCCCGTCGGGGTACCGTCCACACATGTCCTTCCGCCTGAGCTACCGGGCCGACCCGGGTAACCCGTGGTTCTCCTGGCAGTACGTGCGGGACAACTCTGACACGATCCTCGCCGCGCTGCGTGACCACACCTCGTTGACCGCGCGGGCGGTGCTCGTCGCCGTGGTGGTGGCGCTGCCCCTGGCGGTCGCGGCGTACTGGTTCCGTCCGCTGGCCGGTCCCATCCTGGCGGTCACCGGCGTCCTCTACACGGTCCCGTCGCTGGCGCTGTTCGCGTTCCTCGCGCCGTACCTGGGCATCGGTGCGGTGACCGTGCTCGGCGTGGTGGCGCTCTACGCGCTGCTGGTGATCGTGCGCAACGCGCTGGCCGGGCTCGCGCAGGTGCCTCCGGAGGTGCGGGAGGCGGCCGAGGGCATGGGGTACGGCCGCTGGGGGCGGCTGTTCCGGATCGAGCTGCCGCTCGCCCTGCCCGGCATCCTGACCGGGCTGCGGCTGGCGACCGTGTCCACGGTGGCGCTGGTGACCGTGGGCGTGGTGGTCGGGCGCGGTGGGCTGGGCCAGCTCATCTTCGGCGGCTTCCAGAACAACTTCTACAAGGCCCAGATCATGACCGGGACGCTGCTCTGTGTCCTGCTCGCCCTCGTACTCGACCTGCTGCTCGCCGGTGTGGGCCGGCTGCTCACCCCGTGGCTGCGCCGCCGGAGCCCGGCGTGAGCGCCGCGGTGCGCGCGGTCCGGGCGGCCGGTGGCGGCGCTTCCCGGCGGAACACCCACCGGGGTACGGGAGGACGGTGGCGGTGAGCCCGATCGAGGCGGCGGTGGTCTGGCTCAACGACCCGCTGAACTGGACCAACCCGGGCGGCATCCTGGACCGGCTGGGCGAGCACCTGTCGATGTCGGCGGCGGCGGTGGCCCTTGCCTGCCTGATCGCGTGGCCGATCGGGCTCTGGCTCGGGCACACCGGGCGCGGCGGTGGGCTGGTGGTGCTGGTCGCCAACCTGACGCTCGCCGTCCCGACGCTGGCCCTGCTCACCATCCTCCCGCTCACCTTCCTCGGTTTCGGCCGGCCGGCGGTGGTGGTGGCGCTGGCCGTGTTCGCGGTGCCGCCGCTGCTCGCCAACGCGTACACCGGGGTGCGCCAGGCCGACCCGGAGGCCCGGGACGCGGCACGCGGGATGGGTTTCTCCGGCTGGCAGCTGCTGCGTCGGGTCGAACTGCCGCTCGCCGTGCCGTACCTGGCCGCCGGGTTCCGCACCGCGGCCGTGCAGGTGGTGGCGACCGCCGCGCTGGCCTCCTTCGTCAACGGCGGTGGCCTGGGGCAGATCATCCGCGCCGGGTTCGGCCTCGACATCGCCGCGGGCGGCGGCCAGATCCTCGCCGGGGGCCTGCTCGTGGCGGGGCTCGCCATGCTGGTCGAGCTGCTCCTGGCCCTGGTCGAGCGGCTCGTCACCCCCCGTCCGTTGCGCACCGGCCGCCGCCGCGCGAGCCGCCGTGCGGCAGACGCGGTCGCGGGCGGGTGACGGCCGGCACGGCCGGCGTGCGCTCGAATCCGCCGGCTGCCGATCTGCGGGTGACGATCCGGTGACAAAGCCCGGCTGAAGTTGTCGGACCCGCGTGGAGGATGTTGGGTGGAACGCGCGGGCGGCTCGGATCGCCCGTCGGACACGCGGCCGGCCCGGAGGGGGTCGCGCCGGGACACGGAAGGCGGGCACACATGCAGGCACGCACACGGCTGGCGATCGGCGCGGTCGGCGCGCTCACCGTGGCCGGGCTGTTGACCGGTTGCGGGGACGCCGGCTCGTCCGGCACGGAGGCGCCCGAGCAGGCCGCCTCGGGGGCCGGCTGCGCCCCGGTCGCCGGTGACCAGCTTGTCGTCCTCGAGGACGACAAGAAGCTCCAGAACACCGACAACATCATCCCCGCGGTCAACGCCGACGTCGCGACGCCGCAGCTCATCGCCGCGCTGGACAAGGTCTCCGCGGCGCTGGACACGCCGAAGCTGATCCAGCTCAACAAGGTCGTCGACGTCGACCGCAAGACGCCGGCGGTCGCCGCGGGCGAGTTCGCCACCGCCAACAACGTGACCGCCGGCATCGCGAAGGGCCCCGGCGGCCGGGTCGTGGTCGGCGCCGCCAACTTCAGCGAGAGCCAGACCCTCGCCGAGCTCTACAAGATCACGCTGACGGCGGCCGGCTACCAGGTGACGGTGCAGCAGATCGGTAGTCGGGAGCTGTACGAGCCGGCGCTGCGGAAGGGCGAGATCCAGGTCGTTCCGGAGTACGCGGCCACCATGGCGGAGTTCCTCAACACCAAGGCCAACGGGAAGGACGCCCCGCCGGTCTCCTCGCCGGATCTGGACAAGACGGTCGCCGCGTTGAAGGCCGCCGGCGACAAGGTTGGGCTGGTGTTCGGCACGCCGTCGTCCGCGCAGGACCAGAACGCGTTCGCAGTCACCCGCGCCTTCGCCGACAAGTACGCGGTGCGCACCCTCTCCGACCTCGCCGAGAAGTGCTCCGGCCAGGCCACGGTGCTGGCCGGCCCGCCGGAGTGCCCGCAGCGACCCAAGTGCCAGGCCGGGCTGGTGCAGGTCTACAACTTCAAGGCCGGGTCGTTCAGCTCCCTCGACGCCGCCGGCCCGCAGACGAAGAACGCCCTGAAGACCGGGGCCGCCAGCGTCGGCCTCGTCCTCTCCTCCGACGGGGCGCTCGCCGCCGGCTGACCGCCCACCCTCGGCATGACACGGGCCGGCCACCGATCGCCGCGCGGCACCGGTGGCCGGCCTGCCTCACCTGCGAATCTACTGATGGGTAACCAGGTCGGAAGGCGCTTTCGGCCGTTCCCACGTGACGCAACTCTCGGTAGGCTGCACAGCCATGCCCGCCCCGGCCGACACCTCGGACACGCGTAATCCGTCGCTGCTGACGGTGCTCTTCTGGGTCGGTGTGGCCCTCGCGCCCGTGGCGGCGTTGATCCTTCTCGTAGCGGACGGTAACGGCCCGCTACGGTTCGCAGCCGTCCTGGCCATCCTGGCCGTGGTGCTGATCGGGCTGTCGATCGCGATGCGGGCCGACGGCGGCGCGGGCAGCGAGGAACTGCGCGAAGAAATCGAGGCGCTGCGGCGGGAGCTGCGCGGGGAGATCGTGGCCACCGCCCAGCGCGGCAACCAGGCCCTCGACCAGGCCCACCGGGCCCAGGAGGCGGTCGGCGCCCTGCGCCGGCGTCTCGACGCCGGCACCGCGGCCCTCGCCGGGTCGGCCGATGCGGGCAGCGCGGGCCGCGCCCGGGTGGGTGCCGCCGACGAGCCGGCCGAGGAGCCGGGCTGGGGTGGCTCCGAGCGCGACGGCGAGTACGCGGGCCGGCGCGCCGACCCGCACCCGCACCACCGCCCGGCGGCGGGCTCGGCCGGCGAATACGCCGGTGACCGGCCGGCCACCGGGTCGGCCGGCGTGTACGGCAGCGATCGAACGGCCCCCGCCGACCGTCCGGGCACCGGTTCGGCCGGCGGGTACGGCGGTGACCGTCCCGAGACGGGCGTCCACGACCGCAGCACCGGTGGCACCTACGGCGGTGAGCGTTCGGGCGGCACGTACGGCGGGGGAGACCGCAGCGCCGGTGGCACCTACGGCGGCGGTGACCGTTCGGGCGGCACGTACGGCGGCGGTGAGCGCAGCGCCGGCGGCACCACCTACGGCGGAGAGCGTTCAGGCACCGGCTACGGCACCGAGCGGGCGGGCTACGGCCCCTGGCCGGCGGACGACGGCCAGCCCGGCCACCGGTCGATGGGCGTGGTGCGGCACACCGAGACGGTGCACGTCACGACCCGGCACACCATCGTGGACGGCGGCGGCCCGGTGCTCGGCGAGATCGGCAACCGGTACGGCGGGTACGCCGGTCGCTGGTCGCCGGGCCCGGAGGAGCGGTCGCGGGCCGGGGACGGTGAGGACCGGTCCTGGTCCGGCCAATCGGACGACCGGTCGTGGTCGGGCCACGACGAGCGCGGCCGGCGCGACGAGCACGGGTGGAGCGAGCACGACGAGCGTGGGTGGGACGAGCGCGACGAGCCCGCCCGACCGGGCCAGCAGTGGGACGATCGCGGCTGGTCGGAGCAGCGCGACGACCGCGGCTGGGGTGGGGAGCAGTCCTGGGACACGTCCGCCGAGGCGTACGGCCGGGGCCGGGCGACCGGGCCGGACGGTGCAGGCGAGGACGGCGAGTACTGGTCGCAGGCCAAGGCCGGGGACCGGTGGGCAGCCGTCCGCGAGGACGACCGGGGACGAGAGCTGCGGATGGGCGAGCGGCGGGCCGAGGTGCTCGCCGACCAGACGGGTACCGAGTTCCGGGTGGCGGACCGGTGGGCGTCGGTCCGCCGGGACGAGCCGGGACGGGACCGTGCGGACGCGTGGCGGGGCTCGTGGGCCGAGCCGGAGGGCCGGGCGGCGCTGCCGGCCGGTGGCGTGCCGGTGCCGGACGAGTGGCGGGTTCCCCGGCAGCGGCAGCCGGAACCTGAACGGGCGCCTGAACCCGGCCGCTACGGTTACCCGCACCAGGACGACGGGCACCGTGCGGGCGGCCCCCGCCCGACGGACCACTGGCGCTGACGGCGGACGAAAGGCGCCCCGGCCCGGCTACTTGTCGATGTCGCCGACCACGAAGAACATCGAGCCGAGGATGGCGATCAGGTCCGGGACCAGGCAGCCGGGCAGCAGCGTGGCCAGCGCCTGCACGTTGGCGTACGAGGCGGTGCGCAGCTTGAGCCGCCACGGCGTCTTCTCACCGCGCGACACCAGGTAGTAGCCGTTGATGCCGAGCGGGTTCTCGGTCCAGGCGTAGGTGTGCCCCTCGGGCGCCTTGAGCACCTTCGGCAGCCGCGTGTTCACCGGGCCGGTGAGCCGGTCCACCCGGTCCAGGCACTGCTCGGCGAGGTCGAGTGACGCGTACACCTGGTCGAGCAGCACCTCGAAGCGGGCGTGGCAGTCACCGGCCGTCTTCGTCACCACCGGCACGTCGAGCTGGTCGTACGCCAGGTACGGCTCGTCGCGCCGCAGGTCCAGGTCGAGCCCGGAGGCCCGCGCGACCGGCCCGGACGCGCCGAACGCGGCGGCGTCCGCCGCGGACAGCACGCCCACACCGACGGTGCGGGCCAGGAAGATCTCGTTGCGCCGGATCAGGTGGTCGATGTCCGGCATCCGTCGCCGTACCTCGCCGACGGCGGCCCGGGCCCGGCCGGTCCAGCCGGCCGGCACCTCCTCCTTGAGCCCGCCGACCCGGTTGTACATGTAGTGGACCCGCCCGCCGGAGACCTCCTCCATCACCGCCTGGAGGGTCTCCCGTTCCCGGAACGCGTAGAACATCGGCGTGATCGCGCCGATCTCCAGCGGGTACGACCCGAGGAACATCAGGTGGTTGAGCACCCGGTTCAGCTCGGCGAGCGCCATCCGCAGCCAAGTGGCCCGCTCCGGCACCTCCATGCCCATCATCCGTTCGACGGCCAGCACCACGCCCAGCTCGTTCGAGAAGGCCGACAGCCAGTCGTGCCGGTTCGCCAGCACGATGATCTGCCGGTAGTCGCGGACCTCGAACAGCTTCTCCGCGCCCCGGTGCATGTACCCGACGATCGCCTCGGCGCTCACCACGCGTTCGCCGTCGAGCACCAGCCGCAGCCGGAGCACTCCGTGCGTCGAGGGGTGCTGCGGCCCGATGTTGAGCACCATGTCGGTGCCGAGCTGCTCCCCGCCGGCGCCGGTGCCGACGGTCAGTTCGCGGAGGTCGGCGTCCGTGGTCATGCCCGTCATCGTGCCACGAGCGGGTCGAGGGTGACGCCGACCGGTTGCAGCAGCCACCAGTGCCCGCCGAGGCCGGCCGGGTCGGTCAGCTCGGCCACCGCCGACGCGGCGGCCAGCGCCCGCACGTACCCCGTGGGGTCGCCGACGGCCAGGCTCAGCGCCGGGCGGGCGCCGTCGGCCCCGAGCGCCCGCAGCGCCTCCCGCTGCGAAACCAGGAAGTACGCACACCGCGCGACCCGCTCACCGGTGGAGGCGACCGAGTCCATGGCGACGTGCGCGGTGACATCACACGACCCGTCGGGCACCGGACGAACCTGCCGCCCACCCCGGTACCCGGTCAGCGTGCCGTCGACGGGCCGCCCGTCCCGCAGGTGCCCGTAGTCCACCGCCACGGCCAGTCCCCGGTCGACGTGGCGCAGCACCTCCCCCCACGCCTCATCCCTGCTCCGGCCGATCTCGGCCCGCCCCCCAACCCCGTTGATCAAGAGGTTTTCGTCCGATCCGAGGTCGCTCGATGCCGAAAACTTTTTGATCAACGGTGCGGGGGTGCGGAGGGGCCACCAGGTGGTCAGCCAGTTGGCGTCTTCAGGGCGCACCGGGTCACCCAGGGTTTCCTCGCCGGTGGTGGGGTCCACCAGGAGGTAGTGCCAACCGTCTGAGGCGGGCACCGCCAGGTCCAGGGGGACGTTGTCGAGCCATTCGGTGGCCAGGAGCACCCCGGTGATCCCGGAGGGCATCTCGTCCACCCACCTGATCCGCGTGGGCAGGTCCGCGGGGCGCGGGGCGAGTTCGACGGCGGTGAACCGTACCCGCTGGGCCAGCGGAACCGGCGCGGAAACCTCGGCCGTGACCGACGCCGCGAGGGAACGCACGAGTTCACCGCGGCCCGCCCCGACGTCGACGACGTCGAGCACCGGGGGATGACCGAGGGCCGCGTCGACCTGGTTGATCAGGCGCAGCAGGGCCGAGGCGAACGTCGGCGAGGCGTGCACGCTGGTGCGGAAGTGGTCGGCCGGGCCGGAGCCGGAGACGAAGAAGCCGCCCGGGCCGTAGAGCGCCCGGTCCATCGCGTCCCGCCAGCGGATCGACATCAGTTCATCCCTCGTTCAGGGGCCGTCACCGTCCCGACCCTACGGTCAGCCGGTATGAGACGACTGGTGATCCCCGCCCTGGCGGTCGTACCCCTCCTGTTGGCCGGCGTCCCGGCCGGCGCCGCGCCGGCCGACGGGCCCCGGCCGGTGCGGGCGGTGATCGAGACCCCCTCGCTCTTCGACGACGCGGCCGGCGGTGACGCGGACGCCGACGACCCGGCGATCTGGGTGCACCCGACCGACCGCGCCGGCAGCCTGGTCGTGGCGACCGCGAAGAACGGCGGCCTGCGCGTGTACGACCTGCGGGCGCGGGAGCGGCAGTCGATCCCGACCCCGCCGGCCCCCGGCCCGGAGGACGAGGCGGGCCGGTTCAACAACGTGGACCTGGTGCCCGGCTTCCGGCTCGGTCGCCGCGCGGTCGACCTGGCGGTGGTGACCGATCGGGGGCGTGACCAGCTGCGGTTCTACCGGATCGACCCGGCGACCCGGCGGCTGGTCGACGTCACCGCACCGGATGTGCCGTACGCCTTCAGTCGCGACCAGGCCGAGGTCAACACCCAGCGGACCGCGTACGGGCTGGGCACGTTCACCGACCGGGACGGCGGCGTGTACGCGGTGGTGAGCCGGCGCAGCACCCCGGAGGTGGGGGTGTTCCGGCTGGTGGAACGGGCCGGGCGGGTCACCTACCGGCCGGTGGACCGGATGACGCTGCCGTCGACGTTCACCCTCCCGGACGGCAGTTCCTGGTCGCCGTGCACCGATCCGGGTGACGGCCCCCAGGTGGAGGGGACGGTGGTCGACCCGGCCACCGGCGTGGTGTACCTGGCCCAGGAGAAGGTCGGCCTGTGGCGGACCCGGCTGGTCGGCGGCCGGTTCGCCGGCCCGGTCGTGCCGGTCGAGCGGGTCCGCGAGTTCGGGGTCCCGGCGAGCTACGACCCGGAGGAGGAGGACTGCGTCACCGACCGCGCGGCCGACCCGGGCTTCGGCGGCCGGATCGCCCAGGACGTGGAGGGGCTGACGATCTACCCGACGGGCCGCCGCACCGGCACCCTGGTGGTGTCCAGCCAGGGCGACGACACCTTCTACACGTACGACCGGCGTACCAACCGCCCGACGGGCCACTTCGCCGTGGTCGACGGCCGGGTGGACGGCGCGCAGGAGTGCGACGGCGCCGCGGCCGTCGCGACGCCGCTGCCCGGCTTCCCGGGCGGCCTGCTGGTCGTGCACGACGGGCGGAACATCCCGGAGACGCCGGGTCAGGACGGCGAGGCCCGAGCCGACACCAACTTCAAGTTCCTGGACGCCGGCTTCCTGAGGTGAGAGCAGGGGCCCCGTGCCGGCCGCCGGGCGCGGTGCGGGGCCCAGGGCCTGTGTCATGGTCCCTGGCACCACCGGTGAACGTTTTCACACAGTCTTGTTTCAGCTCCGTCGCTGCGGCGCATACTTGCGGTCGACCGGTACCCCTTCTCGAGGACTGGATCGTCACGATGAGCGCTCCGCTGCGCCCGCGTCCCGCCGCACGGCCGGTCGACGCGCCCGCTCCCCGTTTCCTGACCGTCGGTGTCATCGGCGCCGGCCGGGTCGGTGCCGTCCTGGGAGCCGCCCTCGCCGCCGCCGGCCACCGGGTGGTGGCCGCCGCCGCGGTGTCCGGCGCGTCCCGCGCCCGGCTGGCGCTGCTGCTCCCCTCGATCCCGCGCCGCTCGGCCACCTCGGTGGCCCGGGCCGCCACCGACCTCCTGCTGCTCGCGGTGCCGGACGACGCGCTCGCCGGCGTGGTCGCCGGGCTCGCCCGCAGTGGCGCGCTGCGCCCCGGCCAGGTGGTCGCGCACACCTCCGGCGCGCACGGGCTGGCCGTGCTGGCCCCGGCCGCCGAGGTTGGCGCCCGCCCGCTGGCCCTGCACCCCGCGATGACCTTCACCGGTACGCCGGACGACCTGACCCGCCTGGCCGGCATCTCGTACGGGGTGACCGCCCCGGCGGAGCTGCGCCCGCTCGCCGCCCGGCTGGTCGCCGACCTCGGCGGGGTACCGGAGTGGATCGGCGAGGCGGACCGGCCGCTCTACCACGCGGCGCTGGCGCACGGCGCCAACCATCTGGTGACCCTCGTCAACGAGGCGGCCGACCGGCTGCGCGACGCCGGTGTGGGGCAGCCCGAGAAGGTGCTCGCCCCGCTGCTGCGAGCGGCCCTGGAGAACGCGCTGCGCCTCGGCGACGACGCGCTGACCGGCCCGGTCTCCCGGGGCGACGCCGGCACGGTCGAGCGGCACCTGGCCCGGCTCGCGGCGACCGCGCCGGAATCCGTGGCCCCCTATCTGGCGTTGGCACGACGGACCGCGGACCGGGCGATCGCGGCGGGACGGCTGCGCCCGGTGGACGCGGAGCCGCTGCTGGACGTGCTGAGTGGGAGGGACCGGGAGGTGGCCGCGTGACCGTGCTGGTGCACACCCGCGCCGAACTGGCGGCGGCGCGTGCCGGGCTCGAGGGCACCGTCGGCGTCGTCATGACCATGGGTGCCCTGCACTCCGGGCACGAGACGCTGCTGCGGGCCGCCCGCGAGCGGGCCGACAGCGTGATCGTCACGATCTTCGTGAACCCGCTCCAGTTCGGCCCGAACGAGGACTTCGACCGGTACCCGCGGACGCTCGACGCGGACCTGGAGATCTGCCGCCGGGCCGGCGCGGACGTGGTCTTCGCGCCCGCCGTTGCGGACATGTACCCGGAGGGCCAGCCCCGGGTCCGGGTCAACCCGGGCCAGCTCGGCGAGGAGTTGGAGGGGCAGAGCCGGCCCGGCTTCTTCCACGGGGTGCTCACCGTGGTGCTGAAGCTGCTCCAGCTCACCCGCCCGGACCTGGCCTTCTTCGGCGAGAAGGACTACCAGCAGCTGACGCTGGTCCGCCGGATGGTCCGCGACCTGGACGTGCCCGTCGAGATCGTCGGGGTGCCGACGGTCCGGGAAGCGGACGGGCTGGCGTTGTCCAGCCGCAACCGCTACCTGTCGCCGGCCGAGCGCGGGGCCGCGTCGAGCCTGTCGGCGGCGCTGCGCGCGGGGGCCGAGGCCGCCGACGCGGGCGCGGACGCGGGGGCGGTCCTGGCCGCCGCGCACGCCGCCTTCGGCTCGGGTACGCCGGGCGCGCAGCTGGACTACCTGGTGCTCACCGACCCGGATCTGGAGCCGGGGCCGGTGGCCGGTCCGGCGCGGCTGCTCGTCGCCGCCTGGGTCGGCACCACCCGCCTGATCGACAACGCGCCCGTCCACCTCGCCGCGCCCTCCTGACCCCACCACATCTCGAAAGGTCGCTCCGATGCTGCGCACCATGCTCAAGTCGAAGATCCACCGGGCCACGGTGACCCAGGCCGACCTGCACTACGTCGGGTCGGTGACGGTGGACCAGGACCTGCTCGACGCGGCCGACCTGCTGCCCGGCGAGCAGGTGGCGATCGTGGACATCACCAACGGCGCCCGGCTGGAGACGTACGTGATCCCGGGTGAGCGGGGCAGCGGCGTGATCGGCATCAATGGCGCCGCGGCCCACCTGGTGCACCCGGGTGACCTGGTCATCCTCATCTCGTACGGGCAGATGGACGACGCCGAGGCCCGCACCTACCAGCCTCGCGTCGTACACGTGGACGCCGACAACCGGATCGTCGACCTGAACACCGATCCGACGACGGCCGCCCCTGGAACGGCCGGCGACCCGATGCCGAACCCCCTGGCCGCTGCCACCGTCTCCTGACCCGCGTCCGTTCCCCGCGATCTCGCAGGCTCGGTCCCCTTACGGGGCTTTGTGGCCGCTTTGTCCGGGCGCCAGCCGCAGGATCGCGGGGTTCGGGGCGCACGCCGTCTGTCACCGGAGCGTCATTCACGGTTACTCTGGTCGGACCGTCCCGTTGGGGCGTCGGCTGGGGAGGCGGCGTGGGGCACCGGGTGGGGCGCGGCGTAGTCGCGGCTCTTGCCGTGGGAGCGCTGCTGGGTGGCTGCGCGGGTCCCGGTGACGGTGACCTGACCGACGACTGGCGGGCGCTCCCGGCGGCCGGTCCCTTCACGCCGGAGAGCGGGGTCTGCCACGCCGACGTCGCCGACGTGGTGACGCTGGCGGCGTACGACCCGGTCGACTGCTCGGCGCCACACCGCGTCGAGGCCGTGCACGTCGGAGCGTTCCCCGCCGGCCAGAGCGCCCCGCCGACCGGCGGCTCGACCGACGTCCGGGGCGTGTTCGCCGACTGCGACACCCGCGCCACGGCGTACGTGGGCGACGACTGGCGTGCCGGCCGGCTGCGGCTGTCCGTGGCGGTGCCGTCGGCCGCCGGCTGGACGTCCGGCTCCCGCTGGTACCGGTGCGACCTGGCCGAGGTGACCACGACCGAGGCCGCCGCCACCGTGGTCACCCGCACCGGCAGTCTCCGCGGCGCGCTGGCCGCCCCGTCGCCGGTGCGGCTCGGCTGCCAGCAGAGCCGGCGGGACCGCGGCGGGGGTGTCGAGACGTTGCTCCCGGTGGAGTGCGGCACCCGCCATGACGCCGAGTTCGTGGGGGTGTGGCAGGCACCGGACCGGCCGTACCCGGCACGGGACGCCGACTGGGCGCCCCTCTACGCGGGTTGCCGCAGCACGATCGCCCGGTACGTGGGCGTACCCGACGACCTGACGCTGCGGTTCCGCGCCGACGTGGTGGTCCGCCCGCCCGGGGCGGGCCGGTGGCGGGTCGGTGACCGGGGAGTGCGGTGCTACCTGTGGCTCAGCGACCGCGCGGTGACCGGCTCGCTCAAGGGCGCCGGCCCGAGCGGGTTGCCGGTCCGGACACGGTGAGGCGGGGCGTCCGGCGCGCACCGACCGCCCCGGGCACGGCGTAGCCCAAACCACTCGTCCCGCCCCCGCCGCCCCGGGTGAGGCACCTTCGGGTTGACTGGGGGCATGGAGCTACCGACCGTCGACCTGCCGGCCCTGCCCCGCCTGCTGGCCGCCCCCGCGCCCGGCTGGGTGGAGACGACCGACGTGGTCGTCGTCGGCTCCGGCGTCGCCGGGCTGACCGCCGCGCTGCACCTGCGGGAGGCCGGCCTGCACGTCACGGTGGTCACCAAGGTCGACATCGAGGAGGGCTCCACGCGCTGGGCGCAGGGCGGCATCGCGGCGGTGCTCGATCCCCACGACACCCCGGCGGCGCACGCCTCGGACACCGAGATAGCCGGCGTCGGGCTCTGTGACCCGGCGGCGGTCCGCGTCCTGGTCGAGGAGGGGCCGACCCGCCTCCGGGAGCTCATCCGGATCGGCGCCGAGTTCGACCGCAACCCGGACGGCTCGCTGATGCTGACCCGCGAGGGCGGGCACCGGGCGGACCGCATCGTGCACGCCGGCGGCGACGCCACCGGGGCCGAGGTGCAGCGGGCGCTGCACGCCGCCGTCCGCCGGGACCCGTGGATCCGGCTGGTCGAGCACGCCCTGGTACTGGACCTGCTCCGGGCTCCCGGTGACGGCCCGGACGGGCTCGGCCCGGCCTGCGGCGTCACGCTGCACGTGCTCGGCGAGGGCAGCGAGGACGGCGTCGGCGCGATCCTGGCCCGCGCCGTGGTGCTCGCCACCGGCGGGATGGGGCAGATCTTCGCGGCCACCACCAACCCGGCGGTCTCCACCGGCGACGGGGTGGCGCTCGCGCTGCGGGCCGGCGCCGCCGTCACCGACGTGGAGTTCGTCCAGTTCCACCCCACCGCGCTCATCGTCCCGGAGCACGCCCGTACGCCCGGCGCCGGGCACGCCCAGCAGCCGCTGGTCTCCGAGGCGCTGCGCGGCGAGGGCGCGTACCTGGTGGACGGCGACGGCAAGCGGTTCATGGTCGGGCAGCACGAGCTGGCCGAGCTGGCTCCCCGGGACGTGGTCGCCAAGGGCATCCATCGGGTGCTGCTCGCCACCGGCGCGGACCACGTCTTCCTCGACGCCCGGCACCTCGGCGGTGAGTTCCTCGCCCGGCGGTTCCCCACGATCGTGGCCTCCTGCCGGGCCATCGGCGTCGACCCGGCGACCGACCTGATCCCGGTCGCCCCCGCCGCCCACTACGCGTCCGGCGGCGTCCGCACCGACCTGCACGGCCGCACCTCGATCCCCGGCCTGTACGCCTGCGGCGAGGTCGCCTGCACGGGCGTGCACGGCGCGAACCGCCTGGCCAGCAACTCCCTGCTGGAGGGCCTGGTGTTCTCCCGGCGGATCGCCGACGACCTGGCGACCGGCCTGCCGGAGCAGGCGAAGCCGGCGGGCACCGGTGCCTGGACCGGCGGTGCGGGGTGGGTGCTGCCCGCCACCGGCACGCCGGCCCTGCAACGGGCGATGACCCGGGGCGCCGGGGTGCTGCGGTCCGCCGCGACGCTGGCCGACACGGCCGCCACGCTGGGCGCTCTGGGCGACGGCCGGGGTACGCCGCGCACCCCGGACTGGGAGGCCACCAACCTGCTCACCGTGGCGTCGACGCTGGTGGCCGCCGCGTACGCCCGCGAGGAGACCCGGGGCTGCCACTGGCGGGAGGACTTCCCGGTCGCCGACGAGCGGTGGCGCGGCCACCTGGTCGGCTCGATCGGGGCGCAGGGCCGGCTGACGCGGGAGTGGCAGGAGGCACCGTGAGCGCGAGGAGTGAGCCGGTCTTGCGAGCCCCGCAGTCGCGAACGAAGGAGGCACCGTGAGCGCGAGGAGTGACCCGGTCCCGCGAGCCCCGCGGTCGCGAACGAAGGAGGCACGATGACCGAGGAGACCGAGCGCGCGTTGCGCGACGCCGGCCTGGACCTGGAGCGGGTACGCCGGGTGGTGACCGACGCGCTCGTCGAGGACCTGGGCCCGGACTTCCTCGACGTCACCAGCGTCGCCACCATTCCCGACACCCAGACCGACACGGCCGACGTGGTGGCCCGCGCCGACGGGGTGGTGGCCGGTCTGCCGGTGGCCGCCGCCGTGTTCGAGCTGGTCGGCGAGGTGACCGGGGCCGAGCGTACGGTGCGGGTGTCCCTGGTGGCCCACGACGGGCAGCGGGTGGCCCGCGGCGACGTGCTGGCGACGGTGACCGGCCCGACCCGGCTGCTGCTCACCGCCGAACGCACCGCGCTCAACCTGCTCTCCCGGATGTCCGGGGTGGCCACCCACACCCGCGCCTGGGCGGACGCGGTGGCGGGCACGAAGGCGATGGTGCTCGACACCCGCAAGACGACGCCGGGGCTGCGGGTGCTGGAGAAGTACGCGGTCCGCGCCGGCGGTGGCACCAACAAGCGGATGGGCCTGCACGACGTCGCGATGGTCAAGGACAACCACAAGCTGGCGGCGGGCGGGGTCGCGGCGGCGTTCCGGCGGGTCCGCGAGGCGTTCCCGGACGTGCCGGTGCAGGTGGAGGTCGACACGGTCGCCGAGGCGATCCAGGCGGTGGAGGCCGGGGCGGACTTCCTGCTGCTCGACAACATGCGACCGGAGATGCTGCGCGAGGTGGTGTGCGCGGTCGGGAACCGGGCCCAGCTGGAGGCGACCGGCGGGCTGACCCTGGGCGTGGCGGCCGAGTACGCGGCCACCGGCGTGGACTTCCTGTCGGTGGGCGCGCTCACCCACTCCTCGCCCATCCTGGACATCGCCCTGGACCTGCGGACGGAGTGACCGTCACGCGGCGCGGGTCAGCCGCGGGTCCACCAAGTTGAAGATCACCCGGTTCTCGGTGTCGTGCCGGCCGTCGAGGCCGTACTTGGCGCGGAACAGCTCGACCACCCGGCGGTACACCTCGGGGGCCAGTTCGTCGGCCTCCCCGAGGTCGAACACCTCACCGGCGGCCTCGGGCCGGTCCAGCACGACGGTCAGCCCGCCCAGGCCGTGGCGGGCGACGTTGCGGACCAGGTCCCGCCCGGCGATGTACCAGTCGCCGTCGACCCGGACGTAGAGCGCCTCGCACGTCTCCAACTCCCGCCCGGCCTGGCGCAGGCACAGCCGCAGCGTCAGGCAGGACTCGAGATCCTGGACCGGGGCGGTCTCCCACAGCTCGGTGAACCGGTCGGCCACGAACTCCCCGAGCGGCGTGGAGACGTACGCCTCGATCTGCTGGGTGTCGAAGGTGCTGCCCCGGACCGGGAAGAACGAGATGAACGCCTTGCCGTCCCAGCGGTACATCTGCACCGACGGCGCGGCGTTGTAGACCCGTACCTGCAGGCGCGCCCGACTGGACTCCGGCAGGTCCTCCCGCAGCCGGGCCAGGTGCCAGATGTTGTTGAGGATCGCCACCGAGGCGTCGCGCCGGCGCAGCTCCGCCCCCCGCAGCCGGACCGCCGGCGAGTCCGGGTCGAGCAGCAGCATCCGTACGGTGGCGCCGTTGGCGAGGGCGCACCGCAGCGCGTGGGAGAACCGGGCCGCGTACGGGCCCTCCAGCATGCTGGTCCACGTCTCCAGGATCGCCACCGTCTCCCGGGACTGGGCCACCCGCTCGATCAGGGCGTCCCGGTCGAGGCGGGGGTGCTCGATGATGCTGGCGGTCTGGAGTTCCCGGAAGAGCGGGTTCAGCACCACGTACGTCAGCAGGGTCATGATCAGTGCGGCGCCGACGTTCAGGTAGAGGTCGCCCCGGAAGGTCTGCCCGGACCGCCAGGCCTGGACGATCATCCAGAGTGCCCCGCCGGCCAGGGCGGCGAGGACGAGCACGTGCCGGCGGCGCCGGTGCAACGCGTTGCGCCCGCGGATCCACCACATCCCCGACATGTCCGCTCCCCGTCCGGCGCACCGTGGATAGACCGATGTTCATGTCGCGATGTGGACCAGGATACGGTTCACCGGCCGCTGCGCGCTCCGCCGATATCGGCGTTGTCTAGGCTGCGAGCGTGCTGCTCTGCATCGACATCGGAAACACCAACACCGTGCTGGCGACGTTCGACGGTGACAAGCTGGTGCATTCGTGGCGGATCAAGACCGATGCGCGGTCGACGGCCGACGAGTTGGGCCTGATGTTCCGTGGCCTGCTGGCCGGCGACGCCGTCGAGATCACCGGGGTGGCCGCCTGTTCGACCGTGCCCGCCGCACTGCGCTCGCTGCGGACGATGCTCGACCGCTACTACGCCGACCTGCCGCACGTGATCGTCGAGCCGGGGGTGCGCACCGGCGTGCAGCTCGCCATCGACAACCCCAAGGAGGTGGGTGCCGACCGGGTGGTCAACACCCTGGCCGCCCACACCCTCTACGGCGGGCCGTCGATCGTCGTGGACTTCGGCACCACCACCAACTTCGACGTGGTCAGCGCCCGGGGGGAGTTCCTGGGCGGCGCGTTCGCGCCCGGCATCGAGATCTCCTTCGACGCCCTCGCCGCCCGCGCCGCGCAGCTGCGAAAGGTCGAGGCGACCCGGCCGCGCTCGGTGATCGGGAAGAACACGGTCGAGTGCCTCCAGGCCGGCCTCTACTTCGGCTTCGCCGGACAGGTGGACCGGATCGTCGAGCGGATGAGCGAGGAGCTGGGCCAGGTGAAGGCGGTGATCGCCACGGGCGGCCTGGCCTCGCTGGTGATCAACGAGTGCCGGACGATCACCCACCACGAGCCGATGATCACCCTGATCGGCCTGCGAATGGTCTACGACCGCAACGTCTGAGGTGCAAGGAAGGGCCCCTCGTTAACGCCTGCGGTAGAGAAGGGGCCCCTTCTCACACCTGCGGGCTCAGCGCCGTCGCGCGCGGAAGACCAGCGTCCGGTAGGGCAACACGATCGCCTCGCGCCCGGCCAGTTCCGGATGGGTGTCGAGGAGAGCGCGCAGCTCCCGGTCGATCTGGCGGCGCCGTTCCGGCGTGGCCGTGAGGTGGTACGAGCGCGTGCCCACCATGCCGAGCAGGTCCTCTGGCGTCAGCTCGGTGACGTGGGTGAACTCGGCCCACTCCGGCCGGTCGAGGTCGGGTCCGAAGTCGGTGACGTCACCGAGCAGGCGGTCCACCGTCCCACCGATCTCGGCGATGCGGTTCATGTCGTTCACCCACCCGACCCGGTCGTCCCGGAGGTTCCACACCGGGGCGAAGACCCCGCCCGGCCGCAGCACCCGGGCGATCTCCGAGTGCGCCCGCTGCCGGTCGAACCAGTGGTACGCCTGCCCGACCAGCACCGCGTCGGCGTACCCGTCGGGGAGCGGGACCGACTCCGCGCTGCCGGCCAGCGCCGGCGCGCCCGGCGTGGTCGCCGCGAACTGCGCCCGCATCCCCGGGTCGGGTTCGACGGCGGTCACCTCGTGGCCGAGGGCGAGCAGGCCGCGGGCGAGGATGCCGGTGCCGGCGCCCAGGTCGACCGTCCGGGCGGGCGCAGCGAGGCCGTCCAGCGCCCAGCGCAGTGCGGCCTGCGGATAGCGGGGCCGGTACCGGTCGTATTCGGCGGCTGCGGCGCCGAACGAGAGCGCCTGAGTGGGGTCGGTCATGGCGGGCAGGTTATCCCGTAACCACCGTGCGGACCCTTGAGTACGCTCGGGGCCTGAACCCGCCCGAATTCTCCTTCTGAGGAAGCGTGCCGTGACCGAGCAGAACGCCGTACCAGTGGACCCCGCCGACGACCTTCCCGAGCAGATGAAGGTCCGCCGGGAGAAGCGGGACCGGATGCTCGCCGAGGGCGTCGAGCCGTACCCGCTCGGCTACCCGCGTACCAGCACCCTGGCGGCGATCCGGCAGAAGTACGCCGACCTGCCCACCGACACGGCCACCGGGGACCGCGTCTCGGTCACCGGGCGGGTGATCTTCATCCGCAACACCGGCAAGCTCTGCTTCGCCACCCTCCGGGACGGCGACGGCACCGAGTTGCAGGCGATGCTCTCCCTGGACCGGGTCGGCGCGCAGCGGCTGGAGGACTGGAAGCGCCTGGTGGACCTCGGCGACCAGGTCGGGGTGACCGGTGAGGTGATCACCAGCCGGCGCGGCGAGCTGTCGGTCCTGGCGGAGGAGTGGGCGACCACCGCCAAGGCGCTGCGCCCGCTGCCGGTGGCGCACAAGCCGCTGAGCGAGGAGGCCCGGGTCCGGCAGCGCTACGTCGACCTCATCGTCCGTCCGCAGGCGCGCCAGATGGTGCGTACCCGGGCGACCGCCGTCCGCAGCCTGCGCGACTCGCTGCACGGTCGGGGCTACCTCGAGGTGGAGACCCCGATGCTCCAGTTGCTGCACGGTGGTGCGGCCGCCCGCCCATTCGTCACCCACAGCAATGCGCTCGACACCGATCTGTATCTGCGAATCGCGCCGGAACTGTTTCTCAAGCGCGCGCTCGTGGGCGGTGTCGACCGGGTCTTCGAGATCAACCGCAACTTCCGTAATGAGGGCATCGACTCCTCGCACTCGCCCGAGTTCGCGATGCTGGAGGCCTACGAGGCGTACGGCAACTACGACACGATCGCCGAGCTGACTCGCTATCTCGTCCAGCGGGCGGCGATCGCGGTCAGTGGCTCGACCGTGGTGACCCACGCGGACGGCCGCGAGTTCGACCTCGGCGGTGAGTGGCGTTCGGTGACGCTCTTCGGGTCCCTTTCCGAAGCGCTCGGCGAAGAGGTCACGGTCCGCACCGAGCGGACGCGCCTGGTCGAGTACGCCGACAAGGTCGGCCTGGCGGTCGACCCGAAGTGGGGTCCGGGCAAGCTCGCCGAGGAACTGTTCGAGGAACTGGTCGTGCCCGGCCTGATCCAGCCCACCTTCGTACGCGACTACCCGGAGGAGACCAGTCCGCTGGTCCGGGCGCACCGCAGTGAGCCGGGCCTGACCGAGAAGTGGGACCTCTACGTGCTCGGTTTCGAGCTCGGCACGGGGTACTCCGAGCTGGTGGACCCGGTGGTGCAGCGGGAGCGCCTGGTGGCCCAGGCGCAGCTCGCCGCGCGCGGTGACGACGAGGCCATGCGGCTCGACGAGGACTTTCTCCGGGCGATGGAGTACGGAATGCCGCCGGCCGGCGGCATGGGAATGGGAATCGACCGGCTACTCATGTCGCTGACCGGCCAGGGAATTCGGGAAACCATCCTGTTCCCGCTGGTCCGCCCCGAGTGAGCGGTCGACTTCTTCGACTCTTTAGCGCATCCTATTGACGCACCGCGCGCCTTACGGGTTATTGTTGCCTGCGAGTTCGCAGGTGCACCCTGCTCGAAAGGAATGTGGGACGTGGCCAAGCAGATCATTCATAAGCTGGTCGATGACCTGGACGGCGGGGACGCTGACGAGACCGTCAAGTTCGCGCTGGACGGCGTTCAGTACGAGATCGACCTGTCGAGCGCCAACGCCGAGAAATTGCGGGACGTATTCGCTCCGTACATCGCCCACGGCACGAAGGTGGGCCGGGGTGGCGTGGTCGTGGGTGGCCGGGCCGCCCGGGGCCGGGGCGGCGCGACCGCCGACCGCGAGCAGAACAGGGCGATCCGTGCCTGGGCCAAGAAGGCCGGCAAGGACATCTCCGACCGGGGCCGCATCCCCCAGGAGATCGTCGACGAGTACCACGCCCGCGCCGGCCACTGAGCAGCGCGCGGCCTCGACGCCGGTCCGGAGCACCGCTCCGGGCCGGCGTCGCCGTGTTCCGGCCCCGCCGGACGCCCGGGTTCGCGGGCGGCGCCCGGCCGCCGGGGCCGGGGTCGGGGCCGGCGCCGGTGTCGGGGCTCGGGCCGGTCGGTGGGAAGAAACCCGGACGGGCGGGCGTTGTCCACAGCCGGTGGAGATTCTGTCCACAGCCTGTGGACGAGTCCCGGCGGCCCGGGTCCGGGTCGCGAGGCGCCCCGCACACCCCGCTGGCGGTGTCCGGGAGGTCGCCGAATTTCGCTCTGCGCGTAGAGGCCGGGCTACCGGAACACCTTCTGAGCGCGGACGGTTGTGCAAAACGACGCGTACGCGGCATTTGACGGGGGCACACGACCTCAGCTGAGTCGGTCCGCGGCGATAGAGTAATGAGGCACGGACGCCCGTCCCGGACGTCCGCGCACCGGCCCCGCCAAGATCTAGACCATCAAGGCGCACGGCACGTGAGGAGCACGAGGGCATGTTCGAGCGGTTCACCGACCGAGCGCGACGGGTTGTCGTCCTGGCCCAGGAAGAGGCCCGGATGCTCAACCACAACTACATCGGTACGGAGCACATCCTGCTGGGCCTGATCCACGAGGGTGAGGGTGTCGCGGCAAAGGCCCTGGAGAGCCTCGGCATCTCCCTCGAGGGCGTCCGTCAGCAGGTCGAGGAGATCATCGGCCAGGGCCAGCAGGCACCGAGCGGGCACATCCCGTTCACGCCGCGGGCCAAGAAGGTGCTGGAGCTGTCGCTGCGCGAGGCGCTGCAGCTCGGCCACAACTACATCGGCACGGAGCACATCCTGCTCGGTCTGATCCGTGAGGGCGAGGGCGTCGCCGCCCAGGTGCTGGTCAAGCTGGGTGCCGACCTCAACCGGGTCCGCCAGCAGGTGATCCAGCTGCTCTCCGGCTACCAGGGCAAGGAGC
Source organism: Micromonospora sp. WMMC415 (assembly GCF_009707425.1). Taxonomy (GTDB): domain Bacteria; phylum Actinomycetota; class Actinomycetes; order Mycobacteriales; family Micromonosporaceae; genus Micromonospora. The sequence continues at coordinate 1,296,265 of NZ_CP046104.1, forward strand.
CCGCGGCGGCCGGTGCCGCGCCGGGTGAGGCCGCGCCGTCGACCAGCCTGGTGCTGGACCAGTTCGGCCGTAACCTGACCCAGGCCGCCCGCGAGGGCAAGCTCGACCCGGTCATCGGGCGCGAGAAGGAAATCGAGCGGGTCATGCAGGTGCTCTCCCGCCGTACCAAGAACAACCCGGTCCTGATCGGTGAGCCCGGCGTCGGCAAGACCGCCGTGGTCGAGGGGCTGTCCCAGAAGATCATCAAGGGCGAGGTGCCCGAGACGCTGAAGGACAAGCAGCTCTACACGCTCGACCTCGGTGCGCTGGTCGCCGGTTCCCGTTACCGCGGTGACTTCGAGGAGCGCCTCAAGAAGGTGCTCAAGGAGATCCGCACCCGGGGCGACATCATCCTCTTCATCGACGAGATCCACACCCTGGTCGGCGCGGGTGCCGCCGAGGGCGCGATCGACGCGGCGAGCATCCTCAAGCCGATGCTGGCCCGTGGCGAGCTGCAGACCATCGGCGCGACCACCCTCGACGAGTACCGCAAGCACCTGGAGAAGGACGCCGCTCTCGAGCGCCGCTTCCAGCCGATCCAGGTGGGTGAGCCGTCGCTGGCCCACACCATCGAGATCCTCAAGGGCCTGCGTGACCGCTACGAGGCGCACCACCGGGTGAGCATCACCGACGCCGCGCTGGTGGCCGCCGCCACGCTGGCCGACCGGTACATCTCCGACCGCTTCCTGCCGGACAAGGCGATCGACCTGATCGACGAGGCCGGCGCCCGGATGCGGATCCGCCGGATGACCGCGCCGCCAGACCTGCGTGACTTCGACGAGCGGATCGCCCAGGTGCGCCGCGACAAGGAGTCCGCGATCGACGCGCAGGACTTCGAGCGCGCCGCCCAGCTGCGTGACAAGGAGAAGCAGCTCCTCGGTCAGAAGGCGCAGCGGGAGAAGGAGTGGAAGGCCGGTGACCTGGACGTCGTCAGCGAGGTCGACGACGAGCAGATCGCCGAGGTGCTCGGCAACTGGACCGGCATCCCGGTCTACAAGCTGACCGAGGAGGAGACCTCGCGCCTGCTGCGCATGGAGGACGAGCTGCACAAGCGCGTCATCGGCCAGGAGGACGCGGTCAAGGCGGTCTCGAAGGCCATCCGGCGTACCCGGGCCGGCCTGAAGGACCCGAAGCGCCCCTCCGGCTCGTTCATCTTCGCCGGCCCGTCCGGCGTGGGTAAGACCGAGCTGTCCAAGGCGCTCGCCGAGTTCCTCTTCGGCAGCGAGGACGCGCTGATCCAGCTGGACATGTCCGAGTTCCACGACCGGTACACGGTCTCCCGGCTGGTGGGTGCCCCTCCCGGCTACGTCGGCTACGACGAGGGCGGGCAGCTGACCGAGAAGGTGCGGCGTCGGCCGTTCTCGGTGGTCCTCTTCGACGAGATCGAGAAGGCCCACCCGGACGTGTTCAACACGCTGCTCCAGATCCTGGAGGACGGTCGGCTCACCGACGGGCAGGGCCGGATCGTGGACTTCAAGAACACGGTCATCATCCTGACCACCAACCTCGGCACGCGGGACGTCGCCAAGGCGGTGTCGCTGGGCTTCCAGGCCTCTGAGGACTCCGAGTCGAACTACGACCGGATGAAGCAGAAGGTCAACGACGAGCTCAAGCAGCACTTCCGGCCCGAGTTCCTCAACCGGATCGACGACACCATCGTCTTCCACCAGCTGCGTCAGCAGGAGATCCTGTCGATCGTCGACATCATGATCTCCCGCATCGAGACCCAGCTGAGGAACAAGGACATGGGTCTCGAGCTGACCGAGAGCGCCAAGAAGTACCTGGCGACCAAGGGCTTCGACCCCGTGCTCGGTGCGCGTCCGCTGCGTCGCACGATCCAGCGCGACATCGAGGACAACCTGTCCGAGCGGATCCTCTTCAACGAGCTGACCCCGGGTCAGATCGTCGTGGTGGACTGCGAGGGCGACCCGAACAACATCGACAAGTCCAAGCTCGTCTTCCGCGGTGCGGACAAGCCGGTCGAGGTGCCGGACGCCGTCCCGGCCGACCTCGGTGGCGCGGCCACCGCAGGCGCGGACGAGTAAGGGCACATACCGCACGACGGGCGACGGCCCGGTGGCACCCGCCACCGGGCCGTCGCCCTGTCTGCGTCCGTCACCAGCCCGGCTGACCCGCGACAGCATCGCGTCGGTCGTCGTTGGGCGCCGCCCACCTCGCGTGAGCGCGGACTGTGGTGCGGCACGCCGGCAGGTCGTCGCTTCGAAGGGCCCTGGAAGGTTCGGCCCCTCCGGGGGCCATTTCCTAGGTCTGTCAGGGTTTCGCGTCCCCACCGGCTGTGCAGGGTCACGTTGGGCGGGATGTCCGGTTCCGGCTGGGCGGGCTGGTGCCTGCGTCCGGTTTCGGGCCCTTTGCGCGGTGGTCGGGGGCGCTCTGGTCGTGGAATGGGTGGGTGGGTCGGGTCGTTGTACATGCCATGACCGCGGGTGCTCCGGCGCCTGGTCGGGATCCCTGAGCCGCCCCCAGGTGGGTTGGCGGTCGGCCGGAATGGTCCGGGGTCCGGGTTGGTTACATCCCCTGGTCGCCCGAGCAGCAGGCCGGGTTGATCCTGTCGGACCCCCTCGAGCACCCCCTGCCGGGCTGGTCCACCTTTCCCGAGCGCGTGCCGGCATCCCCCCTTTTCGCCGGTCGTGTTTCCCCCGATCGAAAGGGTTTGATCATCATGCGTAGCAACCTTCTGCGGAGCACTGTTCTGACCGCTGCCGGGCTGGCGTTCACCGGTGGTGCCGTCGCGGGGCCGGTCACCGGTGCCCTCGCCGCGGACAAGCCGGGCGCTCAGGTCGAGCGCAAGGCCGAGCGCAAGGGTGAGAAGAAGCGTGAGCTGGACGTGCGCTACGAGGCGCAGGACACGTTCTTCTACTGCGGTCCGGCGGCGGCCCGTAACGCCCTGTCGGTGCAGGGCAAGGACATCGATCAGCACGACATGGCCGAGCGGATGGGCACCACCGAGGCCGGCACCGACTCGATCAACGACATCACGCCGGTGCTGAACAAGGAGACCGGCCGCGATGTCTACCGCAGTGTCGAGATCTCCGGCCGTAAGGCCGACGCCGAGCAGACCGACAAGCTGCGTGACGATGTGATCCGTAGCGTCGACGACGGTCGGGCGCTGGTGGCCAACATCGCCGGTACCGCCATCGACACCGGCGGTGGGGTGCACTCCTTCGAGGGCGGCCACTACATCAGCGTGGTGGGCTACCGCGACGGCGGCGAGCAGGTGAAGATCGCCGACTCGGCCAACCCGGACACCGCCTCGTACTGGATGACCACCGAGGCCCTGGCCGACTGGATCGCCACCCGCGGCTACGCCACCTCCTGACCCAACCACACACACGAAGGGCCGACCCGAACGGGTCGGCCCTTCGTGTGTCTCGACAACCTGAGCGGGCAGGGGACAAGTTCGGCGAAGTTGTCCCCTCGAGGCGGGTCGAGGCAGCAACTTCCCCGAAGTTGCTCGCACCGCCGGTCGGGCCCGCGCGTCAGGGAACGGGGATCGGGGGGCCGTCGCCGGTCAGGCGGAAGGACGCTTCCCCGAGCGGCTCGACGAGACCGTCCTCCACCAGCCCGGCCAGAGCCCGCGACCGCTGCACGTCGTCGGCCCAGACCTGGTCCAGGCGCTGCCGGGGAACCGGCGCGGTCGCCTCGCGGAGCACGCCGAGCAGCAGTCCGCGTACCTGGCGGTCGGTGCCGGCGTACCGCTGCGGCCGGCGGGTGGGCCCGGCGGGGGTCTCCTGCCCGGAGGCGCGCCAGGCACAGACCGACTCGACCGGGCAGACCGCGCAGCGCGGCGACCGGGCGGTGCAGACCACCGCCCCCAGCTCCATGAACGCGGCGCTGGCCAGCGCGGCGGCGGCCGGCTCCGCGGGGAGCAGTTCCTCAGTGGCGACCAGGTCGGCGGGGCGGGTGGTCGGGCCGGCGTCCGGCTCACCGGCGACCGCCCGGCACACCACGCGCCGCACGTTGGTGTCCACGACCGGGTGCCGCTGCCCGTACGCGAACGCCGCCACCGCCCGCGCGGTGTACGTGCCGACGCCCGGCAGCGCCAGCAACTGCTCCAACCGGTCCGGTACCCGCCCGCCGTGCCGCTCGACGATCGCCACCGCGCACTCGCGCAGCCGGACCGCCCGGCGCGGGTAGCCGAGGCGCCCCCACATGCGGATCGCCTCCGCCGGGGTGTCCGCGGCCAGGTCCGCCGGCTCGGGCCAGCGCGCCAGCCAGGCCTCCCACGCGGGCACCACCCGGACGACCGGGGTCTGCTGGAGCATCACCTCGCTGACCAGGATCGCCCACGCGCCGACGTCGGGCCGGCGCCACGGCAGGTCCCGGGCGTTGCGGGTGTACCAACCGCTGACCAGGTGGGCGAAAGTCGGCTCAGTCATCGCTCGCCGATGATCTCACGCCCCGGCCGCCGTCCCGCTGACTGGGCGACCCGCACCGGGTCCCCGCCGGGCCGTACCGCCGGTCGGGGAGAATGCCGGGATGAACGAGCTCGCGATCACCGTCATCGGCCGGGACCGGCCGGGCATCGTTGCCGACGTCGCCGAGGTTCTCGCCCGGCTCGGCGCGAACCTCACCGACAGCACGATGACCCGGCTGCGGGGGCACTTCGCCATGACCCTGATCTGCGTGGGTCCGGCCGCCGCCGACGTCGAGGCCGCGCTGGCGCCGCTCGCCGGCGACGGTCAGCTCCTCGCGACCGTACGAGCGGTCACGCCGGACGGCGAGTCGGCGCGGACCGGTGAGCCGTACGTGATGGCGGTGCACGGCGCGGACCGGATGGGCATCGTCGCGGCGATGACTCGGGTGCTCGCCAACGCCGGCGGCAACGTCACCGACCTGAGCACCCGGCTGGCCGGGTCGCTCTACGTCGTCGTCGCCGAGGTCGACCTGCCGCCGGGCACGGCCGAGAAGGTGGGCGCCCGGCTGGCGTCGACCGCCGCCGACCTGGGTGTCGACGTCACCCTCCGGCCGGCCGATCCGGACGTGCTGTGAACGGCGAGGAGTACGCGGGCCTGGGTGACTGGACGCCCGACGACCTGGGCGCGCCGGGGGAGGTGCGGCCGGTGGTGTCCGCGCCGGCCACCGTGCTGAGCCGGCCCGGCGGCGAGGTGGATCCGACCGCCGAGGAGACCGTACGCCTCGCGGCCGACCTGGTGGCCACCATGCGGGTGTCGCCGGGCTGCGTCGGCCTGGCCGCCCCGCAGATCGGGGTCGGTGCCCAGGTCTTCGCGGTGGACGTCACCGGCCACCCGAAGGCCGCCACCGTGCACGGCACCTTCGTGCTCTGCAACGCCACGGTGGTGGAGGCCAGCCGCTGGAAGGTCGGCCGGGAGGGGTGCATGTCCGTGCCCGACCTGACCGGCGACGTGAAGCGTGCCGGCCGGCTGGTGGTGGAGGGCGCGCTGCCGGGGACCGGCAAGGTCGTCCGGCTGGTCACCGACGCGTTCGAGGCGCGGGCGGTCCAGCACGAGATCGACCACTGCGCCGGCCTGCTGTTCCTCGACCGGGTGGCCGGGGCGCACGCGATCTACCAACGCAAGGTCTACCTCTGACGGTGCACCGCGCGTCGCGGACGGACCACGGTCGGCGGCGCCCACTGTCCTGATTGGAGTGTCGCTCCCATGAGCTGTCCACGGCTCGGCGCGTCGCGGCGGCGAGCGGTGTCCTGCGCCGCTACCGTGGGGGCATCATGCGTCTGACGGTCGGCCCCCTTCCCCCCGCCGTGTACTGGCGGCGTCGTGCCGTCGTACTTGGAGCGGTGCTCCTTCTCCTGATTGTTCTGCTCTACTCGTGCAGCCGCTCGGGCGACAGCTCCGGCCGGTCGGGCGGGAGCGGCGCGCAGCCGACGTCGGAGGCGGGCTCGCCGGGTGCGACACCCGGTCCCACCGGTTCGGTGCTCACCCCGCGGACCGGCACGCCATCGCCGACCGGCGGCTCAGGCGACGCGGGCGGCGCCGACCCGACGGGCGCGAACCCGTCGTCCGGCGCGACCACCACCAACGGCCCGGTCCCGGTCAACCCCGTCGTCGACGACGGCAGCTGCACCGACGCCGAGATCGCCGTGACCGCTGTCGCGCGGCCGGCGACCGCGGTGCGGGGCGCGACGGTGGACCTGCAACTGAAGATCAGGAACAGTTCGAACCGCACCTGCAGCCGGGACGTCGGCGCCGACGTGCAGGAGCTGTTCATCAAGTCGGGCGCCGAGAAGATCTGGTCCTCGGACACCTGCGGCACCGGCCGGGGTTCGGACGTCCAGTCGTTCACACCGAACTTCGAGCGCTCCTACCAACTGGGCTGGAACGGCCGGGACACCACCCGCTGCGCCGACGGCGTGGCCGCCGGCCCGCACCCGCCGGCCGGCACCTACCAGGTCTTCGCGCGGGTCGGCACCAAGCTCAGCGAGCCGGTGCGGCTCACCATCACCAGCTGAGCGGGTGTGCCGACGCCAGGGCGGGTAGGCCACCCTCGGCCCGGGCGCCGTCCGCCAGCGGGTCAGCCGGTCAGACGTAGCGCTCCAGGATCGAGGCCTCGGCGAGCCGGGAGAGCCCCTCCCGGACGCCCCGGGCCCGGGCGTCCCCGACGCCGTCGACGGCCTGCAGGTCCTCCACGGTGGCGCCGAGCAGTCGCTGAAGGCTGCCGAAGTGCAGCACCAGCCGGTCGACGATCGCCACCGGCAGCCGTGGCACCTTGGCCAGCAGCCGGAAACCCCGGGGGCTGACGGCGGCGTCCAGCGCGTCGGAGGCGGCCGGGTAGCCGATCGCCTTGGCGACCGCGACCAGGTCGATCAGCTCGGTGGCGCTGAGCAGGTCGAGCTCGACCAGCGCCTCGTCGAGGGTGCGGGACTTGCGCCCGGCGGGCAGGTAGTCCCGGATGACCAGCGTTCTGTCCGCGTCGACGCCCGCCATCAGCTCGTCGAGCTGGAGGGCGAGGAGCCGGCCGTCGGTGCCGAGCTCGACCACGTAGCCGGCGATCTCGTCGGCGATCCGGCGGACCATCTCCAGCCGCTGCACGACGGCGACCGCGTCCCGGACCGTCACCAGATCCTCGATCTCCAGCGCGGAGAGCGTGCCGGAGACCTCGTCCAGGCGCAGCTTGTACCGCTCGAGGGTGGCGAGGGCCTGGTTGGCCCGGGAGAGGATCGCGGCCGAGTCGTCCAGCACGTGCCGCTGGCCGTTGACGTAGAGGCTGATGATCCGCATGGACTGGCTCACCGAGATGACCGGGTACCCGGTCTGGCGGGCCACCCGCTCGGCCGTGCGGTGGCGGGTGCCGGACTCCTCGGTGGGGATGGACGGGTCGGGCATCAGGTGCACCGCCGCCCGGACGATCCGGGTGCCGTCGCTGGAGAGCACCACCGCGCCGTCCATCTTGCACAGCTCCCGGACCCGGGTGGCGGAGAACTCCACGTCGAGCGGGAAGCCGCCGGTGCACAGGCTCTCGACGACCTTGTCGTACCCGAGGACGATCAGGGCGCCGGTGCGGCCGCGCAGGATCCGCTCCAGACCGTCGCGCAGGGCGGTGCCCGGCGCCATCAGGGCGAGGTTGGCGCGCAGCGGGTCGCCGGCGGCGGCGCCGCCGGTCACGTTGACGCTGATCGGACGGGCGGGCGAACCCACGGCGCCGGTGCGGGCGTGGGGGGTCGCGCCGGCAGGCTTGGTGGTGTCGCGGTCGATCGGCACGGGCAACAGTCTACGGACTGCCCTGCGGTGGGTGCTGTCGTGGTTACTGTGATGTGTCACGATGCCGGTCTCCGCCCCGACCGCCCGGCCTGCCCGGGTCGGCCCGGTATCGCCCTCGGTGCCCGCCCCGGTCACTCCGCGGACGCCCGCGCGACGGCCTGGAGGGCCGCCCGGACATCGGTGACCTCGATCACGCGCATCTGCTCGGCCCGGACGCCCGTGCTGTCCGGACCGCAGCCGGGCGGCACGAGCGCCAGACGGAAACCGAGCCGGGCCGCCTCGGCCAGCCGGCGCGGCACCGCGCCGACCCGCCGTACCTCGCCGGTGAGCCCGACCTCGCCGATCGCCACCAGGTGCGGGGCGATGGCCAGGTTCAGCCCGCCGGAGGCGACGGCCAGGGCGACGGCCAGGTCGGCGGCGGGCTCGACCACCCGGATGCCGCCGACGGTCGCCGCGAAGACCTCCCGGTCGTGCAGGGTCAGCCGCTCGGTGCGTCGCTGGAGGACGGCCAGCACCATGGCGAGCCGGGCCGAGTCGAGCCCCGAGACCGTACGCCTCGGCGAGCCCGCCACCGTCGCCCCGATCAACGCCTGCACCTCGGTGACCAGGGCCCGCCGCCCCTCCATCGCCACCGTCACGCAGGTGCCCGGCACCGGCTCCGAGTAGCGGGTCAGGAACAGCCCGGACGGGTCGGCGAGGCTGCTGATGCCGCCCTCGTGCATCTCGAAGCAGCCGACCTCGTCGGCCGCGCCGAACCGGTTCTTCACGCCGCGCACCATGCGCAGCGACGAGTGCTTGTCGCCCTCGAAGTGCAGCACCACGTCGACCAGATGCTCCAGCACGCGGGGGCCGGCGACCTGGCCGTCCTTGGTGACGTGGCCCACCAGCACGGTGGCGATGCCGCGCTCCTTCGCGACCGCGACCAGCGCCGCGGTGACGGCGCGGACCTGGGTCACCCCGCCCGGCACGCCCTCGGTGCCGGTGGTGGAGATGGTCTGCACCGAGTCGAGCACCAGCAGGCCCGGCTTGACCGCGTCGAGGTGGCCGAGGACCGCCGCGAGGTCGCTCTCGGCGGCAAGGTAGAGCTGGTCGTGCAGCGTGCCCATGCGCTCGGCCCGCAGCCGGACCTGGCTGACCGACTCCTCACCGCTGACCACCAGCGAAGGGCTGCCGCCGCCGGCCGCCCACTGCTGGGCCACGTCGAGCAGCAGCGTGGACTTGCCGACGCCGGGCTCCCCGGCGAGCAGCACCACGGCGCCGGGGACCAGACCGCCGCCGAGCACCCGGTCGAGCTCGCTGACGCCGGTGGGCCGGGCCCGGGCCGGCGCCGCGCTGATGGTGGCGATGGGCCGGGCCGGCTCGGCCGGCATCCGGGAGCTCACCACCCGGCCGGAGACGGTCGGGCCGGTGAGGGTGCACTCGACCACCGAGCCCCACTCGCCGCACTCCGGGCAGCGCCCGACCCACTTGGGTGGCTGGTGGCCGCAGGCGTCGCACTCGTACGCCGGGCGGGGCTCGCGTGCGCCGGCACGGCCGCGCCCGCCCGTCGCCCCGGCGCGCGGGGAGGTGGATCGTGAGGTGGTCACACCGGGACGTTAGCCCCCGCGTACGACGAAAACACCGCCGGCGTGGTGGTGTTCACCAACGCCGGCGGTGTTCGTGGCTGCACGACCGGGCCGGCCTGCCGCCGGCCCGATGACGGGGTCAGTGCCCGTTGCCGCCCTCGCCGCCGTGGCCGCCCTCTTCGTGGCCCTCGTAGCCGCCCTCGCGCTCGATGATCGGCGACGGGGGCGCGGCCGGGGTGAGCGGCACGGCGACCGGGGCCGGCCCGTTGATCGTGACGCCGTTGCCGAAGTCGAAGGTCACGAAGACGTTCTGGCCGGAGCGCAGCGACTCGTCCAGGCCGATCAGCTGGAGAACCTGCTCACCCTCGGTGTTGAGCTGCACGTAGCTCAACGGCGGGATCTCGATCCGGGCCGGCCGGCCGGCCGGCGCCGCGGTGGGCGACGGGCTGGCGTCCGGGCTCGGCGACCCCTCCTGCGGCGACGGCGTGCCCGACGGGGCGGCGGACGGAATCACCGAGGGCGAGGCGGTGGCCTGGGCCGCCGCGGCGGCGCCGGTGATGACGACCTCGCGGGCGCTCTCGGTCGTGACGGTCACGGTGACCGGATCCGGCGAGTCGTTGTAGATCACCACGTTGAGGATCGCGTTGTCGCCGGCCTCGTAGCCGTCCACGCCCGGGAAGGCGACCAGCAGGCCGCGGACGGCGTACTCGCCGTTGGCGGCCTCAAGATTGACACCCTGGATCGACGGCTCCTTGATGGCGGTCTCGGCGATCTGGCCCGCGCCGCACCCGGACAGCAGCAGTCCGGTCGTCGCGGCCAGCCCGGACAGCAGCAGGGCCGCCCGCCGGGAACCCCTGATCGAGCGCGTCACGTCGGTCCTCCTCGTCACGATCCCGCCCGGCCGCACGCCGGGCACGGTGGCCATGCCCGCGCAGACCGCGCTCCAGGGTAGTTGGGGCTGATCGAGGGCCGCACGCCGACCCGGGGATGCCACCTGGCGGGGGGATCGTCAGACCACCCGACCGCTGGTGACCAGCAGGACGACGTCGATGAGGGCGATCACCATCACCGCCCGAAAGGCCGCCACCGGGCGGCCACCGGCCCGGGCGGCCGTCCGTCCGCCGTACCACGTCACCGGCGGCACCACGACGGCGGCGGCCACCGCGGCGAGCCCGACCGCCGACGGCGGCCCGGGCGGCCCGAGGACCAGCGTCGCGGTCGCGGCGAGCAGCAGCCCGGCGGCGGCGGCCCGGCTGCCGGCGGGTCCGAGCCGGTGCGGCAGCCCGCGCACGCCGGTGCGGGCGTCGTCGGTGAGGTCGGGCAGCACGTTGGCGAAGTGCGCGCCCGCGCCGAGCAGTGCCGCGGCGGCGACCAGCCAGACCGGCGGCGCGGGCGCGCCGGGCAGCGCGAGCACGACGAAGGCCGGCAGCGACCCGAACGAGACCGCGTAGGGCAGCACCGACAGCGGCGAGGACTTCAGCGGCCAGTCGTAGAGCAGCGCGGAGACCAGGCCGGCGGTGGCCACCAGCGCGGCGGTGGGGTTCGTCGCCAGCGCGAGCACCGGCGTGGCGAGCGCGGCCACCGCGGCGGCCCGGGCCGTGGCGCGCCGGCTCACCGCGCCGGCGGCGACCGGCTTGTCGGTACGCCCCACCGCGGCGTCCCGCTCCGCGTCGAGCGCGTCGTTGGCCCAGCCGACGGCCAGTTGGCTGGCGGCGACCGTCAGCACGACGGCGAGGACGCCGGCCGGCCGGTGCCCGACCCCCCAGGCGAGCAGGCCGGCGACCGTGGTGACCGCGGCGGCCGGCTCGGGATGGCTGGCCCTGACCAGCGTCCCGACCCGCGCGACACGCTCTAGCACCCTCGACGACATGAGGGAAGTCTGGTCGTTACCGGGCAGTCGTGCCACGCTCGTGTCCATGCGAGACGCGGGCCGTACCCTGCCGCGCAATGATCCGCGCCAGTACGACGACCTGGCCGGCGAGTGGTGGCGGCCGGACGGCGTGTTCGCGATGCTGCACTGGCTGGCCGAGGCCCGCGCCGCTCTCGTGCCGGCGGCGTCCCGCCCGGGTGCTCTCCTGGTCGATCTCGGCTGCGGCGCCGGGCTGCTCGCCCCGCACCTGGCGGGCAAGGGTTACCGGCACGTCGGTGTGGACCTGACCTTCTCGGCGCTGGAACAGGCGGCGGCGCACGGCGTGACCGTCGTCAACGGCGACGCCGCCGCCGTCCCGCTCGCCGACGGCTGCGCCGACGTCGTCGCCGCGGGCGAGCTGCTGGAGCACGTGCCCGACTGGCGGCGGGCGGTGGCCGAGGCCTGCCGGCTGCTCCGGCCCGGTGGCCTGCTCGTCCTGGACACCCTGAACGACACCGCGGTGAGCCGGCTGATCGCCGTCCACATCGGCGAGCGGCTGCCCACCGTGCCCCGCGGCATCCACGACCCACGCTTGTTCGTGGACGCCCGCGCGCTGGTCGCCGAGTGCGCCCGGCACGGCGTGGAGCTGCGGCTGCGTGGCGTCCGGCCGCAGCTGACCGGGCTGCTCGCCTGGCTGGCCCGGCGGGTGCGCGGCGCCGCCGGCGCGCAGGGACCGGCGCCGCGCATCGTGCCGACCTGGTCGACCGCCGTCCTCTACCAGGGCCGGGGGGTCCGAAGGGGATAGCGGCATCGGCGCGGGGGTACAGGTACGCGGAGAAGGGGGTTGCATGACGCTGCAGGCTGTGGAGGCGGCCCGACGGTTGGCGCCGCGGTTCGCCGCCCGGGCGGCCGGGCACGACCGGGACGGCTCGTTCCCGGTCGACGACTTCCGGGACCTGCGGGGGGCGGGCCTGTTCGGCCTGATGGTCCCCCGCGAGCTGGGCGGCCTCGGCGCCACCTTCGCCGAGTACGCGGCCGTCGCCACCGAACTGGCACGGGGCAACGGCGCGACCGCCCTGGTGTTCAACATGCACGCCTCGGTCACCGGCGCGCTGGGCGCGGTCACCGAGGAACTGGCCGAGGCGCTCGGCGTGCCCGAGGAGGCGCTGGCGGCGCGGGACCGGCTGCTGCGCGCGGCGGCCGAGGGCGCCTGGTACGCGGTCGCGATGAGCGAGCGCGGCGCGGGCGCCCGGCTCTCGCAGCTCAGCACCGTCTACGAGCCGGCCGACGGGGGTTGGCGCATCAAGGGCGGCAAGACGTTCTGCTCGGGGGCCGGGCACGCCGACGGCTACCTGGTGGCGGCCCGCAGCGCCGCGGACCCGTCGGTGGTCTCCCAGTTCCTGGTGCCGGCCGGCGACGGGCTGACCGTCGAGGAGACGTGGGATTCGCTCGGTATGCGGGCCACCTCCTCGCACGACCTGCACCTGGACGTCACGGTCCCGGCCGACCGGTTGCTCGGCGGCGTGGAGGGGCTGGCCCTGGTCGTCGCGCAGCTGATGCCGCACTGGCTGGTCGCGAGCTACGCCGCTGTGTACGTGGGGGTCGCCCGCGCGGCGGTCGACGCTGCCGCCGAACACCTGAACGCCCGCAACCTCGCCGGCCTGCCGGCGGTCCGGGCCCGGCTGGGCCGGGCCGACGCGGCGGTCGCGGCGGCCGACCTGGTGGTCGCCGAGGCGGCCCGCCGCGTCGACGAGGCACCCGGCGACGCGGAGACCAACCGCTGGGTGTGGCGGGCCAAGCTGCTGGCCGGCACCACGGCCGCCGACGTGGCGGCCTCGGTGCTGGAGGCGGCCGGGACGTCGGCCACCCGCCGGGGGCATCCGCTGGAGCGGCTGTACCGGGACGCGCGCTGCGGCTCGCTGCATCCCGCGACGTCCGACGTCTGCGCGGACTGGCTCGGCATCGCGGCGCTGGGCGGCGACCCGGACCGTGACGGGTCGGCCCCTCGTTGGTGAACGTGCAGGGAAATCACGACGAGAGGTGGGCATCGTGGCCGTGCCAGTGATCGCGGGTATCGGTACGGCACACCCGCCGTCGGCCGACCAGGCCGAGCTGTGGGACGGCTTCTTCTCGAAGCACTTCTCCGGCACCACCCGGGCGCTCGCCCAGCGCATCTTCGCGAACTCGGGCGTCAGCCGGCGGCAGGCCGCGGTCAACCCGCTGCTGGAGGACGTCTCCGACTGGCCGACCGAGCGGCGCATGCGCCGCTACCAGGTGGAGGCTCTGCCGCTCGGCAAGGAGGCGGTGGGTCGGGCGCTGACCGCCGCCGGGCTGGCCGCCCACGACGTCGGGCTCTTCGTGGTCTGTTCCTGCACCGGGTACGCCACCCCCGGGCTGGACATCCTGCTCGCCCGGGACCTGGGCATGGCCCCCGGCACCCAGCGGATGTTCGTCGGTCACATGGGCTGCTACGCCGCGCTGCCCGGGCTCGGCGCGGCGAGCGACTTCGTGACCGCCCGGGGCCGGCCCGCGCTTCTGCTCTGCGCCGAGCTGACCAGCCTGCACATCCAGCCCTCCACGGCCCGGGTGGACACCCAGCAGATCGTCTCGCACGCGCTCTTCTCGGACGCCGCCGTCGCCGTCGTGGTCGTGCCGGGCGGCCCGGGGTACGCGCTGCGCGAGGTCACGTCGGTCACCGACACGTCGACGGCCGACCACATGACGTGGGACGTCACCGACACCGGATTCCGGATGGGCCTGTCGCCGAAGGTGCCGCAGGTGCTGTCCGCGCACGTCCGTGGGCTGGTCGACGACCTGCTCGCCCGGCACGGCACGGCCCGGTCCGGGGTGGACGGCTGGGCGGTCCACCCGGGCGGCCCGCGCATCCTCAACGTGGTGGAGCGGGAACTCGCCCTGTCGCCGGACGCGATGGTCGCCTCCCGGGCCACGCTGGACACGCACGGCAACTGCTCCTCGCCCACGGTGCTGCTGATCCTGGACCGGTTGCGCCAGGCCGCCGTACCGCCCCGGCGGGTGGTGATGCTGGCGTTCGGCCCGGGCCTCACCCTGTACGCGGCGCTCCTCGAACAGCACGTCTAGGACCGACGGTCGCTACGCTCGGCGCATGGACGCCGGTGCGGCGGCCCGGTCGCGGGCGACGCGTGCGGATCCCGGGTACCGGCTGCGGGGCGCCGTTCTCGCGGTGGCGGCGCTGGCGCTGCTGGCGGCCGGCGGCGCCTGGTGGACGGCACGTGCTCCGGCGCTCGCCGCGACGGCCGCCGGCGACGGCTCCCGGACGGCCGCCGGGCCGCCCGGCCGCTCGGTGATCCTCGACCCGCGTACCGGGATCCCCCTGCCGGTCGCCGACCCGGCAACCGGCCGGCTGGCCCCGCCGGGGTGGCCCCGTCCGACGCCCGGCACCGTGGTCGAGCGCGTCGACGACCCGCTGCCGTCCGCCGACGTCGTCTGGCGCGGTCGCGCCACGATCACCCCGGACAACGGCCTGATCCGTCGGTCGTACGCCCGGGACGGCGACCGGTACCTGTTGCAGTTCCGCTGCACCGGCCCCGGGGAGCTGCTGATCGTCATCGACGGCGCGCGCTACGCCGGGCCGCTGACCAGCGGCTGCGGCGGCCCGGTCACCACCGCGACGGAGGTGACCGGGGTGGGCGGTCCGGTGCAGATCTCCCTCTCGACGGTCAACGAGCAGCCGGTGCGGGTGGAGGCGCAGCTGGTCGCGCTCTCCTGAGGGCCAGCGGGCCGGGCCGGCCGCTCCGGCTGGCAGTCCTCGGGATCAGCGGGCCAGGCCGGCCAGTTCGGGCTGGTAGTCCTCGGTCGACCGGACCTCGGGGACCACCTTGACCAGGGTCCCCGAGCGGTCCACCAGCAGCGCGGTGGCCACCCCGGTGCGGGCCGGCAGGTGCAGGAAGGCGCGGAGCCCGCCGGCCGGGTCGGCGAGCGTGCGGACCGTCGTGCCGGTGGGCGGAGAAGGGACCCGGACGGCCGGGTCGGCGTCTACGGTGACCACGGTGACCCCGGGTGGCGCGACGGAGGCGGCGCCGGCCATCTCGTGGCCGCAGGCGCACCCGTCGACCAGGACGATGACCGCGGGCAGCAGCCCGCGCAGCGGCACCGGCCGCCCGTCGTCGACCAGGTCGAGCGCGGGCAGCGGACGCCCGGTCAGCCCGGCGGGCGGCCCGTACGGGGCCGGTGCCGACACCGACGGCGTCGCGCGGGGGGAGCGGGGCCAGGTGACGGCGACCAGACCGGCCACCGTGGTGAACACGGCCACCAGGAGCACGAGCAGGGGCACCGCGAGCGGCGGTACCGGCCGGCGCGCGTGGCCCTGCGCCTGCCGGCGCAGCTCCCGGCGGACCTCCTCCGCCTCGGCGGCCAGTGCCGAGGCGTCGTCCGGTACGACCACCCGGCCCCACTCCGGCGGCAGGTCGGGCAGTCCGGGGCCGTCTGCGTCGGGCTTGCCCATCGGACCCCCTGGAGTTGTCTCGGTGAGCCTGCGGCGGGCTCCTCTCCAGCGTCCCCCACCGGGCCTCATGCCGCTACACCTGGGCGCGTACCCGCGCAGCGGGATATCATGAGGGTGAGCGCATCGCCCTTGATCCCGGGTTTCCGTCACCCGTACCGGGACGTCACATGGTCGTCACGGAGTGTGTTCGATTCTTCGGTCTGGCGGCCTGTCAAGCTGAAGAAATACCTCTCACAGGGCCCCTGAGCTGCGCCAACGGTCAGGACAGCGGTGAGACATCGGTGTCTGAGCGTGTTACCCTAGACACAGCGAAAGGGGTTTCGAACCTATGGTTTTCAGTGTCGGCGAGACCGTTGTTTACCCCCACCACGGGGCCGCACTCATCGAGGCAATCGAGACTCGGGTCATCAAGGGCGAGGAGAAGCAGTACCTCGTCCTGAGGGTCGCGCAGGGTGACCTCACGGTCCGGGTGCCCGCTGAGAACGCCGAGATCGTGGGTGTGCGCGAGGTGGTCGGCGAAGAGGGCCTCGGAAAGGTCTTCGACGTTCTCCGGGCTCCGCACACCGAGGAGCCGACCAACTGGTCGCGGCGTTACAAGGCGAATCTGGAGAAGCTGGCCTCCGGTAACCCGCTGAAGGTGGCCGAGGTCGTCCGCGACCTGTGGCGCCGGGAGCGGGAGCGGGGGCTGTCCGCGGGCGAGAAGCGCATGCTCGCCAAGGCCCGCGACATCCTCGTCGGCGAGGTCGCGCTGGCCGAGAAGAGCACCAAGGACGAGGCCGAGACGCTGCTCGACAAGGTGCTGACCGAGGCCTGATCCGCACCCCATCGTCCTACCCGATCCGCAGCGAAGAAACCACCGAGGACCGCGACGTGACCGCGCAGCTCAATCCGCGCGGTGACGTCGCGGTCCTCGTGCCTGCGGCCGGTGCCGGGGTACGCCTGGGCCCGGGCCGGCCGAAGGCACTGCGCCTGCTGGGTGGCGAGCCCCTGCTGGTGCACGCGGTCCGCCGGCTGGCCGCCGCGGCCTCCGTGCACACGGTGGTGGTGGCGGCACCGGCCGGCGAGCTCGACGTGGTCCGCGAGCTCCTGGCCCCGGTGGCACCGGTGACCGTGGTCCCCGGGGGTGCCGAACGGCAGGCGTCGGTCGCCGCCGCGCTCGCCGCGGTGCCCGCCGGGCCGGAGATCGTCCTGGTGCACGACGCCGCCCGCGCGCTGACCCCGCCCGACCTGGTGGAGTCGGTCGCGGCGGCGGTCCGGGCCGGTCACGACGCGGTCATTCCCGTGCTGCCGGTCGTCGACACGATCAAGGAGGTCGGGGCCGGTGAACTGGTCCTCGGCACGGTCGACCGCGCCGCCCTGCGTGCGGTGCAGACCCCACAGGGGTTCCGCCGGGCGGTGCTGGCCACCGCGCACGCCGCCGCCACCGACCCGCTGACCGACGACGCGGGCCTGGTCGAGAAGCTGGGCGTCCCGGTGGTGTGCGTCCCCGGCTCGGAGTACGCGCTGAAGATCACCCGCCCGTTCGACCTGGCCCTGGCCGAGCACCTGCTGGCCACCGGGGCGTGACGTCGATGTCGGCGAGACCCCGCGTACCCTCGGGGTCATGATCGTTCCGCGGGTGGCCATCGGCACGGACGTGCACGCCTTCGAGGCCGGCCGGCCCTGCTGGGTGGCCGGCCTGCACTGGCCCGACCAGGACGGCCTGGCCGGGCACTCGGACGCCGACGTGGTCGCGCACGCCGCGTGCAACGCGCTGCTCTCCGCCGCCGGCCTCGGCGACCTCGGCTCGAACTTCGGGGTCGGGCAGCCCGAGTGGGCGGGCGCCTCCGGCGTGGCACTGCTCACCGAGAGCGCCCGCCGGGTGCGGTCGGCCGGGTTCGCGATCGGGAACGTCTCGGTGCAGGTGATCGGGAACCGTCCGAAGATCGGACCGCGCCGGGACGAGGCGCAGCGGGTGCTGTCGGAGGCGGTGGGCGCGCCGGTCAGCGTCTCCGCCGCCACCACCGACGGGCTCGGCTTCCCCGGCCGCGGCGAGGGCCTGACCGGCATCGCGGTGGCCCTGGTGTACGAGGCTCCGGCCGCCTAGGCTCGCCGCGATGTCCAGCGACACCTCCGACCGTTCCGCCGCCGACGGCTACCTCCAGCGGGCCCAGCTCCTCGCCGAGCTGGGCCGGTACGACGAGGCTGCCGCCGAGCTGGGCTACGCGGTCGCCCTCGAACCCGCCAACGCCGCGGTGCTGACCGCCCTGTCCCGGGTGCACCTCGCCGCCGGTCGGCCCGTCGACGCGCGTACCGCCGCCGACGGTGCCGTCGCCGCGGCCCCCGACTGGGTGCCCGCCCTGGTCGCCCGGGCGATGGCGCTCGCCGACCTGGAGGAGTACGCGGAGGCGGCCCGGACCGCCGACCGGATCCTCGCGCTCGGCCCGGACGACGCGTACGCCCAGCGCAGCGCGGCCGCCATCCTGGCCGGCTCCCGCAACGGCCAGCCGGCGCTGAACGCGGCCTGGCGAGGGGTGGAGCTGGCCCCCGAGGAACCGGAGGCCCACCTCGTCCTCGGCCTGGTCGCCGCCAACATGCAGATGTACGACCTGGCCGAGCGGGCGTACGCCGAGGCGCTGCGGCTCGACCCTCAGCTCGCCGAGGCGCGGCACGACATCGGCGTGCTGCGGCTGGAGCAGCGTCGCTGGAGCGAGGCGCTGGAACACCTCGCGGAGGCCGCCGCGATCAGCCCGGGCCGGATCGACTCGGGCCGGACGATCTCCGTCGGCCTGCGCCAGCTCGTCGTCTTCGGCGCCGGCTGGTCGATGATCGCGGCCGTGCTGCTCGCCTGCCTCGCGGTGGGCAGCGACGGGACGTCGCGCGTCGCGGCGGTGTTCGCGGCGCTCGGCGGGGCGCTGCTGGTCTGGCGGTACGCGGCGAAGCTGCCCGGCCTGGCCCGGACCATCCTGCCCGGCCTGCTGCGCTCCGACCGCACCCTGGCCCTGGCCGTGTACGCGGCCGCCGCCGCGCCGGTGCTGATCCTGCTCTACGCGCTGGTGGGCACGCCGTGGCCGCTGGTCCTGGCGATCGCCGTGGCAACCGTAGCGGAGCTCACGGTCCTCGCCCGTCCCGTCACCAGGTGACCCGACGTCGAGCTGCATCCCGTCGACGAGCGCTGCGCAGCTGAGCCACAACCAGAGCGCCGCTACCCCCGGCGGGCCCAGGTCCAGGCGTAGGCGCCGTCCTCGCAGGTGGTGGCCGCGTCGCACAGGTCGAGCGGGCGGAACGTGTCGACCATGACGGCCAGCTCGTCGAAGAAGTCCACGCCGATCGAGCGTTCGGCGGCGCCGGGCTGCGGCCCGTGCGTGAAGCCGGACGGGTGC
This sequence comes from Micromonospora sp. WMMC415, assembly GCF_009707425.1. Lineage (GTDB taxonomy): Bacteria > Actinomycetota > Actinomycetes > Mycobacteriales > Micromonosporaceae > Micromonospora. Next base: position 1,315,260 of record NZ_CP046104.1, read on the forward strand.
AGCGAGATCGAGCCCTGCTCGATGCCGGAGCCGCGCCGCGCCTCGTAGTTGCCCCCGGTGTAGAAGAGCATCTCGTCGGAGTCGACGTTGTGGTGGTTGTAGGGCACCGGAATCGCGTCGGGGTGGTAGTCGACCTTGCGCGGCACGAACGAGCAGATCACGAAGTTGGGCCCCTGGAAGGTCTGGTGCACCGGCGGCGGCTGGTGGATCCGGCCGGTGATCGGCTCGAAGTCGTGGATCGAGAACGCCCACGGGTACATGTGCCCGTCCCAGCCGACCACGTCGAACGGGTGGTTCGCGTAGACGTACCGGGTCCATCCCCGACGGTGGCGGACCAGCACCTCCACGTCGGTGCCGTCGACCAGCAGCGGCGCGTCCGGTCCGCGGACGTCCCGCTCGCAGTACGGCGAGTGCTCCAGGAACTGGCCGCGTACGGACAGGTAGCGCTTCGGGGGGCCGATGTGGCCGGCCGCCTCGATGGTGAGCAGCCGGGTCGGCTCCGAACCGGTCGGGACGAGCCGGTGGATGGTCGACGTCGGGATGATCACGTAGTCGCCGGCGGCCGCGTCGAGCACGCCGAACGTCGACTCGACGCGCAGCGTGCCGGACTCGACGTACAGGCAGTGGTCGCCGGTGGCGTCGCGGAACAGCGGGGACGGCCGGTCGGTCAGCACGTACGCGATCCGCACGTCGTCGTTGGCGAGCAGGTACTGCCGGCCGAGGACCGGGTCGGCACCGGTGGCGTCGAGCTTGTGGGTGCGCAGGTGGCGGGGCTTCAGCGGGAGGTTCGGCGTGCGGGTGAACGCCGGCGGGGTGAACTCCTCGGCGGCGACGATCGCGGTCGGCGCGTGCCGGTGGTAGAGCAGGGACGAGTCGGAGGAGAAGCCCTCCTGGCCCATCAGCTCCTCCGCGTAGAGGCTCCCGTCGGGCTGACGGAACTGGGTGTGGCGCTTGCGCGGCACGTCGCCGACGCGGCGGTAGTACGGCATCTCGCCTCCCGGGGCCGATGGGCGTCCGATTATCGGACGCTGTTGTCCGCTTCTTGTAGCGTCCCGTACATTGTTGTCTCGTGTCAACGCAGCTGCCCCGGCTCCTGGCCGGCCTCGTCGACGACGCCGCGGTGTTCCCGCCCGGCAGCGCCCCGCTGCCCGAGGCCGTCACCGCGCACCGGCGCCACCGCACCTCCTGGTACACCGACCTGGTCGGCCCGTTGCTCGTGCCCGCCTCCGCGGTGACCGGGCGCGAGCTGCACCCGCTGGTCGACCCGGCGGAGGATCTGGTCGTCGGGCTGATCGGCGACACCGGGCTGGACGGCCTGCCCGCGACGCTGGCGGCGCTGCCGCCCGGCGTCACCGCCCGCCAGATCGAGGTCGCCGTGGCCAAGCGGGGCGAGGACCCGTTGCCCGGTCTGACCGAGTTGCTGAAGCTGGCCGACCGGTGCGAGGTCACCGCCGTCTACGCCGAGATCCCGCTGACGTTCGGGCTGATGGGCGCCCTGGACGCGCTCGTCGACGCCCGTGCCGCCGGCGCACCGGTGGCGGCGAAGTTCCGCACCGGCGGCCTCGCCGCCGAGCTCTTCCCGACGCCCGCCGAACTGGCCGCCGTGATCTGCGCGTGCCGGGACCGGGAGCTGCCGTTCAAGCTCACCGCCGGCCTGCACCACGCGGTGCGGCACCTGGAGCCGGAGACCGGCTTCACCCACCACGGCTTCGCCAACGTGCTGGCCGCCACGCTCGCCGCCGCCGGGGGCGCCGGGGTGGAGCGGGTCGCCGAGCTGCTCGCGGCGACCGACCCCCGGCCGCTGCTCCAGCCGATCGAAGGCGCCCTGCACGCGGCGCGTCCGCTGTGGGTCGGGTACGGCTCGTGCAGCATCCTGGAACCACTGACCGATCTGATCCGGCTGGGGCTGGTGAACGGGGGCGTTCAAGCATGAGCGAGCGTCAGCGAGCGAATCATCAGTGCAGGGCCGTGGTGCCTCATGACGGCACGGAGCGAAGCGGAGGGCCGGCATGAGTTGGGTGACGGGTGTCGAGGGTTCCCCGTACGGGGTGCACAACCTGCCGTACGGGGTGTTCCGCACGGCCGACCGCGAGCCGCGGGTGGGCGTACGCATCGGGGAACTCGTGCTGGACCTCGGCGGCGCGGAGGCGGCCGGCCTGGTGCTCGCCGCCGGGGCGCTGGGCCGCCCCCGCCTGAACGAGTTCCTGGCGCTCGGCCGTCCCCAGTGGACGGCGGTCCGGCAGCGGATCACCGACCTGCTGACCGACCCGGCCCACCGGGCGGCGGTCGAGCCGCTGCTGGTCCCGCTGGCCGAGGTCGAGCTGCTGCTGCCGTTCGAGGTGGCGGACTACGTCGACTTCTACTCGTCCGAGCACCACGCCGCGAACGTGGGCCAGATCTTCCGGCCCGGCCAGCCGCCGCTGCTGCCGAACTGGAAGCACCTGCCGATCGGGTACCACGGCCGGGCCGGCACGGTCGTCGTCTCCGGCACGCCGGTGGTGCGGCCGCAGGGTCAGCGCGCCACCCCGCAGGGCCCCGTCACCGGTCCTTCGGTCCGCCTCGACATCGAGGCGGAGGTCGGCTTCGTGGTCGGCGTGCCGAGCCCGCTGGGCCGGCCGGTCGCCGCCCGCGACTTCGCCGACCACGTCTTCGGCGTGGTACTGGTCAACGACTGGTCCGCCCGGGACATCCAGGCCTGGGAGTACCAGCCGCTCGGCCCGTTCCTCGGCAAGTCCTTCGCCACCTCGGTCTCGGCCTGGGTGACCCCGCTGGAGGCGCTCGGCGCCGCGTTCGTCCCGGCACCGGACCAGGACCCGCCGGTGGCCGACTACCTGCGCGACGAGCCGCACCTGGGCCTGGACCTGAGCCTCACCGTCGAGTGGAACGGCGAGCGCGTCAGTGAGCCGCCGTTCGCCACGATGTACTGGACCCCGGCCCAGCAACTGGCCCACCTGACCGTCAACGGGGCGTCGCTGCGCACCGGCGACCTGTACGCCTCCGGCACGGTCTCCGGTCCCGAGCGGCACCAGGTCGGTTCGTTCCTGGAGCTGACGTGGGGCGGGACGGAGCCGGTGAAGGTGGGCGGCGGGGAGACCCGGACCTTCCTGGAGGACGGGGACACGGTCACCATCACCGCCACCGCGCCCGGCCCGGACGGTACGACCGTCGCGTTCGGCGAGGTGACCGGAACCATCCTCCCGGCGCACTGACCCGGCCACCCTCCCGGCGCGCCGGGCCGGCCCGTCCGCCCGGCCCGGCTCCGACACCCGGACACCGGGCGCAGCCGACCGTCGCCCGCCCGATCATCCTGACGTACGCCCCGTCCGTCGGGTCCCGCCGATGGGACGCGTCGTCGCACAGATCGTCCGATGGACACCCGCACCTCCCGCGTTTGATCGACCGGATTCCGTCGCTGTGCCGCGCCGGGCCGGGCCCGATCCTCCCCCGTCGGTCCCGGCCCGGCTGTCGGCTGGCGTCCGACGACAGGAGGGTGAGGATGAACGATCTCGCGGGCGCGGTCTGGCGTACCAGTAGCCGCTCGAACGACCAGGGCCTCTGCGTGGAGGTGGCCGACAACCTCGTCGACGCGCTCGGCGTGGTGGCCGTACGCGACTCGAAGGACAGGTCCGGCCCCACGCTGGCGGTGAGTCCCCCGGGGTGGACGGCGTTCGTGCGGGCGATCCAGGCGGGACAGTTCCACTCCTGACCGTCCACAGCCGCGCGCCGCGAGGGGCCTCCCGGGACGGAAATTCCACCCGAGGGGCCCCGTTCCGCGTTCACCCGGCGTACCGTCGACGCCACGGGAGGTGGCATGTCGACTGTGTCGGTGACCCGGTCCATCGAGGCGCACGCCGTTGATGTCTGGCGCCTGCTCACCGACCTGACCGTCCGCACCCGGGCCACCCGAGGCGTCGAGGTGCTGACCGCGGGCGGGTTCGGCCCCGGCACCACCTGGCGGGAGATCCGGTCGCGACCCGACGGGTCCGCCCTGATCGAGGAGTTCGTGGTGATCGCCATGGAGCCGCCGCGACGGCTGGTGCTCAGCTCACCCGGTGCGGGGGTCGACTACCGGGTCACCTGGACGTTGCGCCCGGTCCGCCGGCGTGGTCGCGGGTGCACGCAGGTCACCGTCACGCAGGAGGCGGTCCCCACCGCGCCTTACGGGCGGGTCGTGGCACTTCTCCTCGGCGGGCTGGCCGCCCGGGCGGTCGAGGGCGCCCTGCGCCGGGACCTCGCCGACCTCGCCGCCGCCACCGGCGCCACGAGCGAGGCCGCCTGAGCCCCGAGCCGCGGGATCTCCCACGCGGGCCCGCGATCCCGGGCCGGCCCGTGCAACCTCACAGTTGCCGGGCGCGTCGCGCTGGGTAGGGTGCCGGGCGGAGGTGCGCATGGGGTTCCCGAAGGGCCGGCGACGGGTCGTCCTCGTGGCGGCGGTCCTGCTGGTCGCCGTCGCGGTCGCGGCCACCGTCTGGCGGGTGCTCGCCCCGGCCGAGGTCAGCACACCGGCGCGGGACGTGTACCCGGAGGCCCCGAACCCGGACCCGCGGGTGGTCGCCCGGCTGCCGGTGGCCCCGCTGGTCGTCGACGGCCGGCTCCGGGTGTACGCGGCACAGCGCCAGGTCTACGCTGACCGCCCGGTCGACCACCGCTACCGGACCACCCCGTACTGGTCGTACCGCCGCTGGCCCGCCGAACTGGCCGGGGTGGTGGCGAGCGGGAGCACGGTGGTGAGCCGCTGGTCGGACGGCCTGCTCGTGGCCCTGGACGCGCGGACCGGCCGGGTCGCCTGGCGGGCGGAGGGGCCGGCTCCGGCGCGGATGCCGGCGGTGCGGCGGACCGGGTCGGCGAGGGTGTGGAACCCGGAGGGCCTCTTCGTCGCCGCGGTCCCCGGTGGCGGGTCGGTGGTGGTGGCCGCCGGTGGTGACGCGTTGACCGCCGTCGACCTGACCGACGGGCGGCGCCGCTGGGACGCCGGGGTCGGTTCCGGCTGCCACGACGCGGTCGGCACCACGGCGGGGGGCCGGCTCGTGAGTGTCGACCGGTGCGAGGGACCGGCGACGGTCGAGTTCCGGGACGCGGGCACCGGCACGGTGGGCCGCCGGTGGCGCCCGGCGGGCGCGGGGGACGCGCTGGTCGCCACGCCGCTGGGCTGCCGTACGGGCCGGTCCGGCTGTGCCGGCCTGCGCACGGACGCCGGGTCGGGCGACGGCGCGGCCCGCGGGTGGCTGTTCGGCGACGGCGAGCCGACGGCCGCACCCGCCCTGGACCGGGCGGACAGTGTGCTCGCCGGTGACACCGCGATCGGGACGGTCGGCGGCAGCCTCGTCGGCCGCGATGCGCGGACGGGTGCCGAGCGGTGGCGGCGGGACGTCGGCGGGGCGCGGGTGCTCGCCGTCGAGCCGGACCGGGTGCACCTGGTGACCGACGCCAACGGCTTGCGGACGCTGGACGCGGCCACCGGGTCGCAGCGCTCGTGGTTCACGCTCACCGCCGGATCGGACGGAACGTCGTGGGCGCCGGGGGCCGCGTACGCGGTGGACGGCTTCGTGGCGGTGGAGCGGCTCCGCGAACCGGTCGACCCGGAGGCGGACGATCAGCGCTACTTCTTCACCTCCGAACCGGTGCTGCTCGCCGCGACGTGACTGTCGCCGCGCCCGGCTCGACAAAACGGACATAAGTTACCTATAGTCCCACTGTGCGTCTCCTGACTGCCCTGTCGGGCGCGATCCTGGTCCTCGGCGCCGCAGTGCCGGTGGCGGCCGCTTCCGCGCCCCGAACAGTCCGGTCCGCGCTCACCGTCGGCGTGGACATCACCGTCCCGGCCGCCGTCGATCTCGGTTCCGGCCTGGCCGGGGGGGCGCTCACCGGCTCGCTCGGCGTGGTGGAGGTGCGGGACGCGCGCGGGCCGGTCAACCCCAACACCTGGGTCGCCACCGTCTCCGCCACCGTCTTCGTCACCGGCGCCGGTGGCCCGCAGCGCACCATCACCCGCGACCGGATCTCCTACTGGTCCGGCCCGGCGACCCGCAGTACCGGCGGCGGCACCGTGGTGCCCGGCCAGCCCACCCAGGCGCAGGCGGTGACGCTGGACGTGACCCGGCAGGCGTTCCGCAAGACCTCCGGCAACGGCAACAACCAGGTGCGCTGGTCGCCGACGGTCCGGATCGCGATCCCCGCCGGGATCGTCGCCGGCACCTATCGCGGAACCATCACCCACTCTGTCGCCTGAAGAGTGATTTGTCCGAATCATGCCGTTATGAGAGTTTCGGGGACCTAGCGTAACGCTCATGAGGAAGCCACTTCTGACCCTGACCGCCGCCGCGGCCGCCGTGGTGGCCCTGGCGAGCCCCGCCGCGGCCGCGCCGTCCGGCGACACGATCGTCACCTTCACGGTCGCCACCGCCGACCTGAACATCACCGTCCCCGCCGCCGTGAACCTCGGCTCGGTCTTCGCCGGCAACAGCATCACCGGCGAACTCGGCAACGTCACGGTCACCGACGAGCGGGCGGCCCTGACCGCCACCTGGACCGCCACGGTCTCGGCCAGCTCCTTCACCACCGGTTCCGGCACTCCCGAGGAGACGATCGTGCCCGGCCTCGTGGAGTACTGGTCCGGCCCGGCACTCGCCACCAGCGGCACCGGCATCTTCGTCCCGGGCCAGCCCAGCCAGGCCGACGCGGTGACCCTCAGCGTCCCCCGGACCGCCTTCGCCAAGACCTCCGGCAGCGGCAACAACTCCGCCACCTGGGCTCCGGACATCCGGATCGCCGTCCCGAACACCGCGGTCGGCGGCACCTACTCGGGGGTGATCACCCATTCGGTGGCATGACCCGGCCCGCGCCCTCGCCCTGGCGGTGACCGTCCTGGTCACGGCCGGGGCGCCGGCTTTGGTCACACCAACCGCTGCGGCAGCCTCGCTGATCCGGGCCGGGGCCGAGCCCGCGCCGCGGGAGGCCGACGTGCCGGCGACCGCCGGTCGCTCCGGGGCGCCACAGCCCACCGGCACGCCGAGCCCCAGCGGCCCGTCGGCGTCGGTCGGGATCCGGCTCCTCGATGCACCCGTCAACCGGCGCGACGACACCCGGGCGCACAGGTACATCGTCGACCACGTGAAGCCGGGCACCACGATCAATCGCCGCGTCGCCGTGAAGAACTCGTCGGACATCGACCGGCCGATCGCCCTCTACGCCGCCGCCGCGGAGGTCACGGCGACGGGCTTCGTCTTCGCCCCGGACCGCACCGAGAACGAGTTGAGCAGCTGGATCCGGGTCGAGCCCGACCAGAAGACGCTCGCGCCCGACCAGGAGATCGAGGCGCTGGTCACCATCACCGTGCCGCGCAACGCCGAGGCCGGCGAGCGGTACGCGGTGGTCTGGGCGGAGGTCTCCGGTGCGGGCGACCGCAATGTGCGGCAGATCGGCCGGGCCGGCATCCGCGTCTACCTGTCCGTCGGCCCCGGCGGGGAGCCGCCCTCCGGCTTCGAGGTGGGTCCGCTCACCGGCAGTCGGGAGGCGGACGGCACCCCGGTGGTCACCGCCGAGGTGCGCAACACCGGCAGACGGGCGCTCGACCTGGCCGGCGACCTGTGGCTCACGGACGGGCCGGGCGGGCTGTCGGCCGGCCCGGTGAAGGCCGAGGCGAAGACCCTGCCCCTGGGCGGCAGCGCCACGGTCCGCGTGGTCCTGGACCGGCGCCTCCCCGACGGGCCGTGGTCGGCGAAGCTCGACCTCGCCAGCGGCTGGACCCGCCGCTCCGTCACCGGAACGGTCACCTTCGGGGCGGCTCCGGCGACGGTCAGCGTCGCCGCCGACCGGTCCGACGAGGTCCTGACCGGCGGCCTGGTCACGTCCGGCCTGCTGCTCGCGCTGTTCGCGGTGTACGCGTACCGGCGGCGGACCCGGTTCCGGCCCACCGTGCCGGCCGCCTGAGAAGACGTCCGGGCCGGTCCGCAGGGGGATGGCGGACCGGCCCGGTACCTGTACCTCGGGGCGTCAGCCGAGCGCCGACTCCGCCGCAGCCAGGAAGGCGTCGTTCTCGGCCGGCGTGCCGATGGTGACCCGCACCCCGTCGCCGGGGAACGGCCGGACGATCACGCCGCGCGACTCGCACGCCTTGCCGAACTCCACGGCCCGGTCGCCGAGCGGCAGCCAGACGAAGTTGGCCTGGCTGTCCGGCACGTCCGGGACGAGCTTGCGCAGCGCTTCGGTGACCCTGCCCCGCTCGGCCACCACCAGGGCGCAGCGGCGCTCCACCTCGTCGGCCTGGGCCAGCGCCGCGAGCGCGCCCGCCTGGGCGGCCATGCTGGTCGAGAAGGGCGTGACGACCTTGCGGACCGCCGCCGCCACGTCGGGCTGGGCGACCAGGAACCCGATCCGCAGACCGGCCAGCCCCCACGCCTTGGAGAGCGTCCGCAGCACCGCCACGTTCGGCCGGTCGGCGTAGCTGAGGCCGTCCGGCACCTCCGGGTCGGTGACGAACTCCCGGTACGCCTCGTCGATGACCACCAGCACGTCGTCCGGCACCGCGTCGAGGAACCGGTCCAGCTCGGCCCTGCGCACCGCCGTACCGGTGGGGTTGTTCGGGTTGCAGACGAGGATCATCCGGGTCCGGTCGGTCACCGCCGCGGCCATCGCCGGCAGGTCGTGCCCGTGCCCGGCGTCGTTGAGGACGCGTACGCTGGTCGCGCCGCTGGTCGCCGCGATGATCGGGTACGCCTCGAACGAGCGCCACGCGTAGAGCAGTTCGTCACCGGGCAGGCAGGTGGCCCGCACCAGGTGCTCGGCGAGCGCCACCGACCCGCAGCCCGTGGCGATCCGGTCCGGGTCCACCCCGTACCGCTCGGCCAGGGCCTGGCGCAGCGCCACCACGCCCATGTCCGGGTAGCGGTGCACCCCGGCGGCGGCCTCCGCGACCGCCTGCACGACACCGGGCAGCGGGCCGTACGGCACCTCGTTGCTGGCCAGCTTGATCGCCTCCGGCAGGCCCAGCTCCCGGGCCAGGTCGGCCGGGCTGCGGCCCGGTACGTAGTTGGGCAGCGCGTCCAGGTCGGCGCGGGTCAGCCGCGGCGCCGGCTGGGGACGTCCAGTGTCGGTCATGGGGTGTCTCCCGGGGGTGTGGTGCGGTCGTTCTTCGGGGCGGAGGTACGGGGAAGCTGGACCACCACGGTCTGCGCCCGCTTGTCGTGCAGGGCCTGCCGCATCGGGTGGTCGAAGAGCGGAGAGACCGCGTCGAGGAGCTGGAGCAGCAGGCCCAGGCCGCAGCAGTACCACAGCAGCGTGGGCAGCCCCAGCGTGTTCCACCGACGTAGCGCCCGGCCCACCCCGAGCGGCTGGTCGGCGGCGAGCGGCACGGCCTTGATGCCCACCAGCCGCTTGCCCGGCGTCTGCCCGCCGGCGGCCATCGGCGGCACCTCGTACGCGAGCCACAGCGCCGTGGCGATCAGCAGGATGACCACCAGCAGCGACTCCGCCTGCGCGCCGGGCTGGGGCAGCGGCTCGGACGTCATCTCCCCGCGCTCCACGCGCCGCCACCACTCGGCGAAGGTGGGCCGGAACTCCTGCGCCAGGCGCCAGACGAACCAGCCGTTGACGGCGGCGTTGAGCGCGAACACGACGGCGAAGTCGATCAGCCGGGCGACCAGTCGCGCCCCGTACCCGGCCAGCGGAAGTCCGTGCGGGCGGGGCTCCGGCGGCCGCCCCGGCCAGGCACCGGGCGGCCAGCCGGGCGGCACGGCGTACCCCGGTGGGGCGGCGTGCGGCGGCCAGCCGCCGGGGTGCGGCGGCGGACCGGCCACGGGCCCGGCCGGGCCGACGTGCCCGGCGGGCGGGTGGCCGGGGGCCGGGGAGACCGGTCCGGGGGCGGGCGCCGGCGGCGTGCCGGCGGGTTCGGCCGGCGGGGGACCCTCCGGCGGGGTGGCGTCGACCGGGATGGGCGCGCCGACCCAGCCCTCGCCGTCCCAGTACCGCCGGGTGTCCGGGTCGGCGGGGTCCACGTACCAGCCGGGTGCGACGCTCACCGGGCCGCCTCGTTGCGCTCACTCACTCGGCAACCTTAACGACGACGGTTTCCGCGAACTTGTCGTGGAGGCATTGCTGCCAGGGCTTGTCCCACAGCTGCCAGAACCCGTCGACGTAGCTGAGACCGGGGACCAGGGTGCCGGCGAGGTACTGCACCAGCCAGCGCCGGCCGACCGTGCGCCGGGTCAGCGGCCGGGCCGGATCCAGCGGGACGACTCGTAGCTTCATGATCTTCTTGCCGAACGTCTGGCCGTCACGCCGCAGCAGGTACTCCACGTGGTACAGCCAGTACAGGGCGATCACCAGGACGAACAGCCCGACGTAGGCCAGCAGCAGCGGCAGCAGGAAATCCTGGAAGAGCACGCGCGGGTCCGGCTCGACCGGTGTCCCGTCCGGGTTGGTCCGCGTCATCTCCCGGAACATCCGCAACCAGAGGACCAGGTAGACCGGGAGGAAGAACACCAGCGCGACGACCGTCGCCAGCGCTGCGTCGACCAGCCACGCCACCAGTCGATCGGGGAAGCTCGCGAGCGGGAGCCCGTTCGGGGCGAGCGCCGGAGGCGGCGGCACCGGCCCGGGCGGTCCGGCGTACCCCGGGGGCGCGGGCCAGCCGGGTGGCGCGACGGGCGCCCACTGGGGTGGCACCGCGTACCCCGGGGGACCGGCGGGCGGCAGCGAGCCGCCGGCGGCGGGCGGGGGCCCACCGGCCGGCGGCATCGGGTACGACGGAGGCTGCGTCACGCGGACAGTGTTACAGGTTGCCGCGCTTCTCCTGCTCCCGCTCGATGGCCTCGAAGAGCGCCTTGAAGTTGCCCTTGCCGAAGCCCAGGGAGCCGTGCCGCTCGATCAGCTCGAAGAACACCGTCGGGCGGTCCTGCACCGGCTTGGTGAAGATCTGGAGCAGGTAGCCGTCCTCGTCGCGGTCGACCAGGATCTTGCGGGCCTTCAGCTCCTCGATCGGCACCCGCACCTCACCGATGCGGGCGCGCAGCTCCGGGTCGTCGTAGTACGAGTCCGGCGTCTCCAGGAACTCGACGCCCGCCGCGCGCATCGCGTCGACGCTGGCCAGGATGTCGTTGGTGGCCACGGCGATGTGCTGGGCACCGGGGCCCTGGTAGAACTCCAGGTACTCGTCGATCTGCGACTTCTTACGGGCGACCGCCGGCTCGTTCAGCGGGAACTTCACCTTGCGGGTGCCGTTGGCGACGACCTTGCTCATCAGCGCCGAGTAGTCGGTGGCGATGTCGTCACCGACGAACTCCGCCATGTTGGTGAAGCCCATGACGCGCTTGTAGAACTCGACCCACTCGTCCATCCGGCCCAGCTCGACGTTGCCGACGACGTGGTCGACCGCCTGGAAGAACCGCTTCGGCTGGATGCCGGCGTCGATCATCGGCTGCCGGTCCACGATCGGGCCGCGCGCCACGAAGCCGGGCAGGAACGGGCCGCTGTAGCGGGACCGGTCGACCAGGGTGTGCCGGGTGTCGCCGTACGCGGCGATCGCCGCCATCCGGACGGTGCCGTGCTCGTCGCTGACGTCGTGCGGCTCGACCAGGCCGGTCGCGCCCTGCGCGGTGGCGTGCGCGTACGCGGCGTCGACGTCCGGCACCTCCAGGGCGATGTCGGAGACGCCGTCGCTGTGCTTCGCCACGTGGTCGGCGCCCTCGGCGTCCGGGTGGACCGCGCCGGTCAGCACGAACCGGGCCGAGCCGCTGGTCAGCACGTACTGGGCGCGGTCGCGGTAGCCCTGCTCCGGCCCCCGGTACGCCACGCAGGTCATGCCGAACGCGGTGGAGTAGTAGTGGGCGGCCTGCTTGGCGTTGCCCACCAGGAAGTGGACGTGGTCGAGCCCCTTGACCGGGAACGGGTCGTGGCTGATGTCGTGGTCGACGGCGCCGACCAAACGGTCGACGTCGACCTCCTCGGTCGACTGGGGTCGGTCGATCGCCTGGGTCATGGTTGCCTCCCTCGCGTACCGGCCGGCCGCGCGGGCCGACGCTGTGCTCTTCCCGCGAATATCGCCGTGCGCGGGCTCACTGGGCAACTGTCCCGGTTCTGGCTGGTCAGGTTGCACAAGGAGTAGAGTCCTGACCCGTGAACACTGGTCAGGATGTCCAGCTCGACGGGCTCGACTCGCGGTTGATCGAACTGCTCGCCGAGGAACCCCGGATCGGCGTGCTGGAGTGTTCCCGCCGCCTCGGCGTGGCCCGGGGCACCGTGCAGGCCCGCCTCGACAAGCTGGTCGAGCGGGGGGTGATCGGCGGTTTCGGGCCGGACGTGTCGCCGGCCGCCATCGGGTTCGGGGTGACCAGCTTCGTCACTCTGGAGATCAGCCAGCGGCACGGCCACGACCCGGTCACCGCCCACCTGGCGGCGATCCCGGAGGTGCTGGAGGCGCACACCATCACCGGCACCGGTGACCTGCTCTGCCGCATCGTGGCCCGGTCCAACGCCGACCTCCAGCGGGTGATCGACCAGATCGTCTCGTACGAGGGCATAAGGCGGGCATCAACGATCATCGCCCTGGCCGAACAGATCCCGTACCGCGTCCTCCCCCTGGTCCGCTCCGCGGTGCAAGGAAGGGCCCCCTGTTAACGCCTCCGGTAGTAGAAGGGTCCCTTGTTAACGCCTCAGGGCGTAGCGGCCAGGGCGTCGCCCAGCGGGGTGCGTCGGTAGAGGACGGCGCGGCCGGTTCGGGTACGCGTCACCAGGCCGGACTCGCGGAGCACCGACAGGTGGTCGCCCGCCCCGCCGAGGCTCAGGTTGAGCTGAGCGACGAGCTGGCTCGTGGTCGCGGGTACAGCCAACGCCCGCAGGATCGTCGCCCGGGCCCGGCCGACCAACCGGTCCAGCGCCTCGTCGGGGCGGGTCGGGTCGGGTGGCCCGAGGAGCTCGGCGACCCCGGAGGCCCGGTAGACGATGGCGAACGGCCAGGGCTGCTGGACGTAGTTGATCATCATGCCGAACACGGTGGGGACGAGGAGCAGCCCCTGCCCGGCCAGCGTGTACGTCTCCGGATCGCGGTCGGCCACCTCGATGTACCCGACCGCCCCGCCGGGCACCCACCGCAGCCGGGGGTCCAGGCCCGCGACCGCCGACCCCCAGCCGTACGCCAGGAGGCGCCCGGCCCGGTGCAGCAGGTCCCGTTCCAGGACGGCCCGCAGGCGCGGCCAGTCCGGCTCCACCAGGGTCGTCCAGGCCGCCTCGATGCCGACCGCGAGGCGGTCCACCACGTCCGGAGAGTCGTAGATCCGGCGGGCGTACGCCGGTGGGGTGCGGTGCCCGGCGAGATTGCAGGCCAGTTCCTCGCGGGCCTGCGCCAGTGGCGTCGCGCGGACCACCGCCAGTTCGTCGGCGAAGTCCCGGCCGGTGCCGTCCGGCGGCGGGTGGATGAAGTCCGCGTTGTACCCGCCCCGGCGCAGCAGCGCCAGCAGCGCCCCCACCGCCGGCTGTTGCCGCCGCAGTCGCTCGTACGCCGGCCGCACCCGGGCCACCCAGGGAGCCAGGCCGGGGGCGGTGTTCTGCCCGGCGCAGAGCCGGAGCGCGAACATCGCCTCACCGAGGGGCGAGATCGCGAACCGACTGGCCGCGACGTCGGCGGGAGTGACCTCGATCCGCACCGTCACCTCCTTGTTTCGCCCAGCAGCGAAAGGATAGAGGGGGTTTCGGCGAGCCGGCACGCTGACCGGGTGACCCTGACCGAAACCCGTCCCGCCACCTACCGGGACGTTTTCGCCGTCGCCGAGTTCCGGGTGCTCTTCGGCAGCTTCGGCGTGTTCCTGATCGGCGAGACGGTGAAGATGCTCGCCCTGTCCGTGCTGGTCTACGAGCGCACCGGCTCGGGGCTGCTCGCCGCGCTGGCGTACGTGACCGGGTTCCTGCCGCACGCGTTCGGCGGGGTGTTCCTGCTCGCGCTGGCCGACCGCTGGCCGCCGCGCGCGCTGATCGTCGGGTACGACCTGCTCCGGCTCGCCGTGGTGGTGGTGCTCGCCCTCGGCGTGCTCTCCCCGGGGGCCATGCTCGGGCTGGTCGCGGTCGTCGGCCTGTTCGGCCCGGTCAGCAGCGCCGCGCGGACCGCGCTGCTGCCGGAGGTGCTGCACGGCGACGCGTACGTCCTCGGGCGGTCCCTGCTCACCGTGGCGGCCGGCGGCACGCAGGTGGCCGGGTTCGCCCTCGGCGGGCTGCTGCTCGGCCTGGTCGGCCCGTACGGCGCGCTCTGGCTGACCGCCGCCACCTGCGGGCTGTCCGCCCTGCTCGTCCGCGTCGGGCTGGCACGACGCCCACCTCGGGCGCGACCGGACGGCGGGAACGCGGTCCGGGAGACCTGGCGGGTCAACCGGGCGTTGCTCGCCGACCGGCGCGTCCGGGGCCTGCTGCTGGCGCAGTGGCTGCCCGGCTCGGTGCTGGTCGGGGCGGAGGGCGTCGCCGTGCCGTACGCCGCCGGCCTCGGCGTCGACGCCAGTGCGGGCCTGCTGCTGATGGCAGCCGCGTTCGGGATGCTCGTCGGGGACCTGCTGGTGGGGCGGTTCGTCGCGCCGGCCCGCCGGGAGGCGTGGACGCCGTGGCTCGCGCTCCTGCTCGGCGTACCCATGCTGGCGTTCGTGGCCCGACCGGCGATGTGGCCGGCGGCGGCGCTCTTCGCGGTGGCCACCGCGGGCTTCGCGTACCAGCTCGGCCTGGCCCGCCGGTTCCTGCACGCGGTGCCACAGGAGCGGCGCGGGCAGGCGTTCGGACTGGTCAGCACCGGTTTGATGGCGGTGCAGGGGCTCGCGGCGGCGGCTGGCGGTGCGCTCAGCGAGGTGCTGGCGCCGGGCACGGTGATGGCGCTGGCCGGGGTGGCGTCGCTGGTGGCGACGCTGGCGCTGTGGCGGGTGCTGACGCCGCCGCGGCCGTGAGCCTGAGGTGTTAAAAAGGGGCCCTTCCTCTGCATCAGGCGTTAATAAGGGGCCCTTCCTTCCATCCAACGGCGTGCCGGGGGGCGTTTGTGGGGGGTGGGTGGCTACGTTGGGGTGGTGGCGAAGGGGAGCGGCCTCGGCGTACGTGGCTGGCTGCTGCTCGGGCTGATCACCGTCGTCGTCCTCGCGTCGACCGGAGTGTGGAACCCGTTCCCCGGCATCTGGGACTGGGTCGACCGCAGCGAGCCGATCTCCGAGCCCGACGTGGTCTGGCAGCACCGGATCGGCGGCACGCCGCGCAGCGTCACCTTCGCCGGGGACACCGTCGTGGTCGAGCAGCGCACCCGGGTAGAGGCACGCCGGCTCAGCGACGGCACCCAGCTCTGGGAGCGCAAGGCCGACTGGGCGGCGGTGGCCGGCGGCGACCGGGACGCCGTCGTCGTCGTGGGCAAGCTCCTGGTCAAGGGGTACGAGGTACTCGACCCCACCACCGGCGTCACCCGGCGGCGGGACGACGACGCCGTGGCCGTCTGGACGTGGCGCAACCTGCTGCTCGACGCCCGCTGCGTCGAACCGACCGACTGCACACTCAGCGCCTGGGACCCGCGCGGCACGGCTCCGCTGTGGACGGCGTTCGTGCCCGGCGTCCGCAGCGGCCTGCTCGGCGACAACCCGGCGCTGCTCGACACCCGCCGGCTCGACGCCGTCCGGATCGACGAGGAGGCGGCCGGGCCGGAACCGGTGCCCCCGCTGCTCGGTCTCCCGGTCGACAACCGGGTGCACGTGCTGGACACCGCCACCGGGCGGGTCCTCACCGACGTCGAGCCGGGCCGCGAGGAACGGCTGTCGGTGGTCGGCGGCCGGCTGCTGCGGATCACCGCCCGGTCCCAGGACGGCACCTGCTTCTTCACCATCTCCGGCCGGGACCCGACCACCGGCCAGGAGGCGTGGCAGCGTGCCGGCGTCAACCTGCGGACCGCCGACGCCGCCGGGTGCGCCCAGCGGGAGGACCCGCAGGGCGCGCGCAACGTCCTCCTCGGGGTGGCGCCGGACGGCCGGGAGGCGGTCCTCGACGGGTACGACGGCCGACTGCTGCTCGTCACCGCCCCCGGTGAGAAGATCGTCGCCGTCGACGACCGGTACGCCCTGGTCCGCGCCGCCGACAAGCGCTCCGTCTCCGCCCGGGAACTCGGCACCGGCCGGATCCGGTGGAGCCGTCCCACCGGCGCGAAGGCGGGGGCCGCGCTCACCCCGTACGCGGCGGTGCTCGCCGAGGACAAGCCGTCCCGGCTGGTGGCGCTCGACCCGCGTACCGGTGCGGAGCTGGCGACCCTGCGGACGGCCGCGAACGCGCTCGCCGTCGGCCCCACCGGCATGATCATCGGTGAGGGCCGGGAGATCGGGTACGTCCGCTTCGGCGGTGCCGCGGTCGCCCCGCCGCCGGCCGGCGGTGACGGGCCGCGGCCGGGCCCCGCCGGGACCGGTGACGTGCCGGCGCCCGAGGACAGCTGCGGGCCGAAGCGGGAGCTGTGCCCCGACCCGGGCAGCTGACCGTGGTCCCACGGCGGCGGCCGCTCCGGCGCCTCCGCCCGGTCCGACCGGCGCCGATGAGAGCGGCGTCCCAGGACCCACCCGGCGGGTGGGACTGATCGACCCTCCTGCCCTAGGCTTTCCGCTCATGAGCAGTGCCGCCGCCTTCTCGTACGCCCCCCTGCTGCCGACCGGTCCCGACCAGACGGAGTACCGCCTGGTCACCGACGAGGGCGTCGACATCGTCGACGGGCCCGGAGGCCGCCGGTTCCTCACCGTGGAGCCGGCCGCGCTGACCGCGCTGACCGCCGAGGCGATGCACGACATCGCGCACTTCCTGCGCCCCGCGCACCTGGCGCAGCTCCGGTCGATCATCGACGACCCGATGGCCTCCCCGAACGACCGGTTCGTCGCGTTGGACCTGCTGCGCAACGCCAACATCGCGGCCGGCGGCGTGCTCCCGATGTGCCAGGACACCGGCACCGCGATCGTCATGGGCAAGCGCGGCCGGCACGTCCTCACCGACGGCGCCGACGCCGAGGCCATCTCCCGCGGAGTGTGGCAGGCGTACACCCGACTGAACCTGCGGTACTCGCAGCTCGCCCCGCTGACCATGTGGGAGGAGCGCAACACCGGCAGCAACCTGCCGGCCCAGGTGGAGATCTACGCCGAGGACCCGGACGGGCACCCGGACGCGTACAAGTTCCTCTTCATGGCCAAGGGCGGCGGCTCGGCCAACAAGTCGTACCTCTACCAGGAGACCAAGGCCCTGCTGAACCCGACGCGGATGATGCAGTTCCTGGAGGAGAAGCTGCGGCTGATCGGCACGGCGGCGTGCCCGCCGTACCACCTGGCCATCGTCATCGGCGGCACCAGCGCCGAGTACGCGTTGAAGACCGCCAAGTACGCCTCCGCGAAGTACCTGGACGCGCTGCCCACCTCCGGCTCGCTCACCGGGCACGGCTTCCGTGACCTGGAACTGGAGGCGGAGGTGCTGGAGCTGACCCGCAACTTCGGCATCGGCGCGCAGTTCGGCGGGCGGTACTTCTGCCACGACGTACGGGTGGTCCGGCTGCCCCGCCACGGGGCGTCCTGCCCGGTGGCGATCGCCGTCTCCTGCTCGGCGGACCGGCAGGCGGTCGCGAAGATCACCCCGTCGGGCGTGTGGCTGGAACGACTCGAAACCGACCCGGCCCGCTACCTGCCCGA
Source organism: Micromonospora sp. WMMC415 (assembly GCF_009707425.1). Classification (GTDB taxonomy): domain Bacteria; phylum Actinomycetota; class Actinomycetes; order Mycobacteriales; family Micromonosporaceae; genus Micromonospora. The sequence goes on from NZ_CP046104.1 coordinate 1,332,911, forward strand.
CGTCACCGACGCGCAGCTGGACACCTCCGAGGTCGTCCGGGTCGACCTCAACCGGCCGATGGACGAGATCCGCGCCGAGCTCTCCAAGTACCCGGTGAAGACCCGCCTGTCGCTGAGCGGCCCCCTGGTCGTCGCCCGGGACATCGCCCACGCGAAGATCGCCGAGCGGCTGGACGCCGGTGAGCAGATGCCGTCGTACCTGCGCGACCACGCCGTCTACTACGCCGGCCCGGCCAAGACCCCCGAGGGGTACGCCTCCGGCTCGTTCGGCCCGACGACCGCCGGCCGGATGGACGCGTACGTGGAGAAGTTCCAGGCGGCCGGCGGCTCGATGGTGATGCTGGCCAAGGGCAACCGCTCCGCCCAGGTCACCCGCTCCTGTCACCAGCACGGCGGCTTCTACCTCGGCTCGATCGGCGGCCCGGCCGCCCGGCTCGCGCAGGACTGCATCAAGCACGTCGAGGTCCTGGAGTACCCCGAGCTGGGCATGGAGGCGGTCTGGAAGATCGAGGTGGAGGACTTCCCGGCGTTCATCGTCGTGGACGACAAGGGCAACGACTTCTTTGCCGAGGTCACCAAGCCGGTCCTCACCGTCGGCCGCCGCTGAGGTTCCGCGTACGCGTCGGCCGTTCCCCTCGCGGAGTACGGCCGTCGGCGTCTCCGACGCCGGTGCGCCCGTCCGTCTGGGGACCGGGCGGGCGCACCGCCCCCGTCGGATGCCGCATCCGGCAACCCGGATCGAGTCTCGACCTCCGCCCTGTCGATCCGCTCTCACATCGCTATCACCGGCGTGTGGCGAGCTGTCACCACCGGGCTACGCTGCTGGAAGTTGCCTGGATTCGACGGCGGGGGCGGTAGATGCGGTTCGGGATCCTGGGACCCTTGCGGGTCGGTGGTGGCGATGCCACCGTCACCGCGGGTCGGGACCGGACCGTCCTCGCCATGCTGCTGCTGCGGGCCGGCCGGATCGTGCCGGTGGACGACCTGGTCGACGCGGTCTGGGAGGACCGGCCACCGGCCACCGCGCGAGCCCAGTTGCAGACCTGCGTGTCCCGCCTGCGGCAGCGCCTCGTCGCGCTCGGGCTGCCACCGGAGGCCATCGTCACCGACCCGGTGGGCTACGGCGTACGCACGGCGGACGGTGACCTCGACGCGGAGGTGTTCGCCCGGGAGGTCGACGCCGCCCGGTCGGCCGTCGCCGCCGGCCAGCTCGCGGACGCCCGCCGCCGCTTCCGCGCCGGGCTCGCCCTCTGGCGTGGCCCGGCGCTGAACGGAATCACCAGCCGGAGCGTGCGCCGCCGGGCCCAGGCCCTGGACGAGCAGCGGCTGACCGCGCTGGAGGAGTGCGTGGATGTCGAGCTGCGGCTCGGCCACGCGGCCGACCTGCTCGACGAACTCGCCGAGACAGTGGAACGGCACCCCCTGCGGGAGCGGTTGCGCGGTCACCTGATGCTCGCTCTCTCCGCGGTCGGACGGCAGGCCGACGCGCTCGCCGTCTACCGGGAGGGCCGCCGGTTGTACGCCGAGGAGCTGGGCATCGATCCCGGCGCGGCGTTGCAGGAGCTGCACCAGCGGGTGCTCGCGGGCGACCTCGCCATGACCACCACCCAGCGGACGACGGTCACCTCGGTTCGGGCCCTGCCCCGGGCGATCGACGACTTCACCGGCCGCCAGGACACCATCGCCCGCCTGCTGAAGGAGATCGAGCAGGACGGCACCCGGATCCCGGTGATCGACGGGATGGCGGGCAGCGGCAAGACCACCCTCGCTGTGCACCTGGCGAACCGGATCGCCGGCCGCTACCCCGACGCGCAGCTCTTCATCGACCTGCACGGCCACAGCGAGCGCACGCCACTGTCGCCCACCGCTGCGCTGGCCACCCTGCTGCGGCAGCTGGGCGTGCCGCCCGAGCGCATCCCGGTGCACCTGGACGACCGGCTCACGCTGTGGCGCACCGAGCTGTCCGGGCGCCGGGCGCTGGTGCTGCTGGACAACGCCGCGAGCGCCGACCAGGTCGCGCCCCTGCTTCCCACCGGACCCGGCTGCCTGACGCTGGTCACCAGCCGGCGCCGACTGGTGGGGCTGGACGAGGGGCGTCCCTCCTCGCTGCCGGTGCTCGACCTGGACGAGGCCGTCGAGCTGCTGGGCCGGGTGGCGGGTGCGGACCGGGTCGCGGCCGAACCGGAGGCCGCCGCCGAGGTGGCACGTCGCTGCGGGTACCTGCCCCTGGCCATCCGGCTCGCCGGCGCCCGGCTGGCCCACCGACCGGGGTGGCGGATCGCCGACCTCGTCGACCGGCTGGCCGGCGCCCGCGATCCGCTCGCCGAGCTCGTCGCCGGGCAGCGCTCGGTCGGGGACGCGTTCGCCCTGTCGTACGCCCAGGTGCCCCCGGCAGCGCAGCGCCTTTTCCGGTTGCTCGGCCTGCACCCGGGGATCCGGTTCGACAATTCGGTCGCCGCCGCCCTGACCGACCTGCCGCTGCCCGACGCGCAGGCCCTGCTCGACGAACTCGTCGACGCGCACCTGGTCGACGAACCCGAGCCCGGCCGGTTCCGCCTGCACGACCTGGTCCGCGAGTACGCCCGGCGGCTCCTCGCCGAACCGGAACGGCGGGCCGCCCTGGAACGTCTGCTCGACCATCACCTGTACGTCGCCGACACCGTCAGCGCGCAGATCGAGACGAGCAGCGGCCGAGGGTTGTTCGCCCTGCCGCCACCGCCGCGACCGGACCTGGTGGCTGCCGCGGCGCAGTGGGCGGGTTGGTACGACGAGAACCGGGCGGTGCTGACCGCCCTGGTCCGGCTGGCCGAGGAGGACGGGTTCCGCCGGCACTGCTGGCAACTGGCCCGCGCGACGTGGGGCGCGAACTTCGAGCGGGGCCACCTGGACGACCTGGTCGAGACGCACAGCGCCGGCCTGCGCGCCGCTCAGCGGCTGGGCGACGACGACGCCGTGTCCGTCATGCTCAACTACCTGTCGTCGGCCTACTACCGGCTAGCGCGCATTCCGGAGGCCATTCGGCTCATCGAGATGGCGCTTGACCTGCGGCGCCGACTCGGTTTGGTGCATCAGGTGCGAGTCAGCCTGTGGAACCTGGGCAGTCTGCACGCCGCGAACGGTGACTACCGGCAGAGCAAGGAGTGCTTCGACGAGGCGCTCGGCCTGACCCGGCAGTTCGGTGCGTCCGCCGAATCCGCCAACCTGCTCAACAACCTGGCTGACGCCCTGCTCAACTGGGGACGCTACGACGAGGCGTTGCGGGCCAGCCGGCAGCACCTGCTGAACTCGCGTCAGATACACGACCTGAGGCACGTGTCGCGGGCGATCGGGCACATCGGGGTGATCCGCCACCGGATGGGGGACGTCGAGCCGGCCCGACGGTTGCTGCGGACGGCGCTGGTCCTGAAGCGCCGGTTCGGCAACCGGTACGGGGAGGGCGAGGCGCTCAACGAACTGGGTGCGATGGAGCGCGGGGCGGGCCGGCCGGAGGCGGCAGCGGCACTGCACCGGGAGGCGCTGACCGCGATGATCGACTCAGGCGACCGGATCGCGCAGTGCGCGTCGCGCAACCTGCTCGCGCGGGCGATCCTGGAGCAGGGGGACGTCACCAGCGCGCTGGATCTGTTCCGCCGGGTGCTGACTGACGCGGCCAGGATCGGCAATCGCTACGAGCAGGCGCGGGCGCTGGACGGGATCGCCCGCTGCCTCCGGACGGACGACCCGGTCGCCGCCCGCGTGCACTGGACGCGGGCGCTCGCCCTGTTCCAGCAGATCGACGTGCCGGAGCGGCACGAGGTGGAGCGGCTGCTCGGCGAGCTGGGCTGAGTCGCTCGGCGCGAACAACTGCACGCCGTGGCGGTGCGCGGCAGGATGGTACGCGTGACGACTCCAGAGGCGACGGGTTACCGGATCGAACGCGACTCGATGGGCGAGGTGGAGGTGCCCGCCGAGGCGCTGTGGCGGGCGCAGACCCAGCGTGCGGTGCAGAATTTCCCGATCTCCGGCCGGGGGATCGAGCCAGCTCAGATCAAGGCCCTGGCGCAGGTGAAGGGGGCCGCGGCTGAGGTCAACGGCGAGCTGGGGGTGATCGACGCGAACGTGGCCGCCGCGATCGTGGCCGCCGCCGCGCACGTGGCCGCCGGTGGGTACGACGACCAGTTTCCGGTGGACGTCTTCCAGACCGGCTCCGGCACGTCCTCCAACATGAACGCCAACGAGGTGATCGCCACCCTGGCCAGCCGGGAGCTGGGCCGGGACGTGCACCCCAACGACGACGTCAACGCCTCGCAGTCCAGCAACGACGTCTTCCCGACGTCGATCCACCTGGCCGCCACCCAGTTCGTGGTGGAGGATCTGCTCCCCTCGCTCCGGCATCTGGCCGAGGCGCTGGAGGGCAAGGCGGTCGAGTTCGAGACCGTGGTGAAGGCGGGCCGTACCCACCTGATGGACGCCACGCCGGTCACTCTCGGCCAGGAGTTCGGCGGGTACGCCGCGCAGGTCCGCTACGGCATCGAGCGGCTGGAGTCGGCGTTGCCCCGCCTCGCCGAGCTGCCGCTGGGCGGCACCGCCGTGGGCACCGGCATCAACACCCCGCTCGGCTTCGCCGCCCGGGTGATCGAGAAGCTGCGCGCCTCGACCGGCCTGCCGCTGTCGGAGGCGCGCAACCACTTCGAGGCGCAGGGCGCGCGGGACGCCCTCGTGGAGACCTCGGGGCAGCTCCGCACGGTCGCGGTCGGCCTGTACAAGATGGCCAACGACATCCGCTGGATGGGCTCCGGTCCCCGCGCCGGACTGCGCGAGCTGCGCATCCCGGACCTCCAGCCCGGGTCGTCGATCATGCCCGGCAAGGTCAACCCGGTTGTCTGCGAGGCCGTCCGCCAGGTCTGCGCCCAGGTGATCGGCAACGACGCCACCGTCGCCTTCGCCGGCTCCCAGGGCGACTTCGAGCTGAACGTCATGCTCCCGGTCATGGCCCGCAACATCCTGGAGTCGATCAAGCTGTTGGCCGCGTCGAGCCGCCTGTTCGCCGACCGCTGCGTGGTCGGCCTGGTCGCGGACGCCGAGGTCTGCCTGGCGTACGCGGAAGGCTCGCCGTCGATCGTGACCCCGCTCAACCGCCACCTCGGGTACGACGAGGCCGCCTCGATCGCCAAGGAGGCGCTGGCCAAGCAGATCTCCATCAAGGAGGTGGTGATCGCCCGGGGGCACGTCGACTCCGGCAAGCTCACCGAGACGCAGTTGGAGGAGGCGCTCGACCTGCTCCGGATGACCCATCCCTAGCCGTCCTCCGGCCAGCGTGAGCCGGGCCGTCGCGCACGGCCACGGCGCCGCGCCGGCCCGGCACAGCCAGATCGGTGGCAGCGGCGGGTGCGGACGCCCGGCCGGCGGTTGTCGGGGCGGCACCTGGCGGGCTGGCGTGGGCGGCCGGGTCGGGGGGTCCTCGCGGGTGGGGCCGGGCATGGTGGTGCCCTCCTTTGGAGCTGACTCGTTCACGACATCACCCCGGCGCGGCGGGACCGCCCGGCCGGGGGAACGGGCGGTCCCGCGCGGCGCGGCCGTCTCGGGGACTGGGCCGGCCGCGCCGCTCTTCACACTCTGCTGTGGACACCACTACGGTCGGAAGTGTTTCACTACTCGGCGTCGATGGTCAGCGCCGTCGAGTTGGGCCAACAGCCGCCCACCGGCAAGTACCTGGAACAGTTCGACAAAGCCCTCGACACCGGCGGCCTCTTCGGCCGCATGCTGAGCGACCTGGTCAGCCTCGACCGCGCTCAGGCCTGGCAGCGTGGCGCGAAAGCGATCATTGCCCAAGCTGCCCGGCTGCGATGGTTTGAACCGTTGTACGTTCCTGGCCTACTTCAGACCGAGGGTCATGCGAGAGCCGTCTTCGAGGCGGGCGGCCTCCTCAATGCCGAAGATCCTGTCAGGCGAAGCGCGCCCTACCGGGTGGCGATCGTCGACGAGGCTGCCCTGCGTCGGCGCGTGGGGGAGCGCAAGACCATGGCCGAGCAGTTGCTACACCTCGCGCAGGTCGCCGCCGAGCATCCCCGGGTCCGACCGCACGTCGTTCCTCGCTCGGCCACGGAGTATCCCGGCCTGAGTGGGCCGTTCATCTTGGCGACCTCGGTCGACGGCAGTGACGTGGCCTTCCTCAGCAGCCACATCGGAGGGCAGGAGCTAGATCGACCCCAGGATCTCTCGTTCCTGCGGCAGGTGTGGGAGGTTAGCCTCGGCGAGGCGTGCACACCCGCGCGGTCAATCGACCTGATGAAGGAAGTGGCCAAGTCGTGGAGTTGAGCGGCGCCCGGTGGCGCAAGAGCAGTCGAAGCGGCCAGTCCAACGACTGTGTCGAGGTGGCGACGAATCTGCCGGGGCTGGTGGGGGTGCGGGACAGCAAGGATCCGGCGGGGGCGGTGCTGTGCTTCGGAGCGTACAACTGGCGGGTCTTCGTGGCGGCGTTGCCGCAGCGGAGGTGACCGGCGCGCCCGGCGCGGACGTCCTCGCCCGGCTGGCCCGCGAACGGGTCGTGTGGCTCTGCACGTTGCGGGCGGACGGGTCGCCGCACCTGACGCCGGTGTGGTTCCTGTACCGGGACGGTGAGTGGTGGGTCGGTACGGCCGAGCGGAACCGCAAGGTCCGCAACGTGCTCGCCGACCCACGGGTGTCGCTGGCACTGCCGGACGGCGATTCGCCGGTCGTGGCGGAGGGGACGGCAACGGTGGTGCGGACGCCGTTCCCGGCCGATGTGGTGACGGCGTTCCGGAATCGGTACGACGGCTGGGACGTCTCGGTCGACGGGCCGGACGGCCGGTACGTGCTGTTGCGGATCGCGGTGTCCCGGTGGCTGTTGACCGGCTCGGCGCGCTGATGCATTGACGACATCAGCTCCAAAGCTTCCGATCGGTCACCTCTTTCCGGCGGCCTTGCGGGCGCGGTAGGCGGTGACGGCGGCGCGGTTGCCGCAGCCGGCGTCGCAGAAGCGGCGGGACCGGTTCTTCGACAGGTCGACCAGGACGTTGTCGCAGTCGGGGTGGTCGCAGATCCGTAGCCGGCTCAGCTCGCCGCTGCGGACGAGGTCGGCCATCGCCATCGCCGCCTCCACCGCCATCCGGACGGCGAGAGGCGCGTCGCGGGGCACGGCGTGCAGGTGGTACGGCTCGTTGTCGTGCGTGATGAGCTGCGGCAGGGCGTCGTTCTCCCGGAGCAGCCCGTTGACGATCGCCACGATCTCGTCGGTGTCGGCGTGCCAGAGCCGGCGCAGCCGGGGGCGCAGCCCGCGGACGGCCTCCAGCTCCGCGTCGGTGTGCTCGTGCCGTCCGCTGTACGCGTGGGCGACGAAGAACTCGTCCAGGGCGGCCACGTCCGGCAGGCCCTCGCCGTCGCTGCCGCCGGTGTTGACCAGTGCGGCGGCGGCGATGAGCGAACACTCGGTGTCATGGGCAAAAAGCAACTTGACTCCTGTCAGGGTGCCGGCCTAGCGTCATTGGCGTAGGCATAGTTTGCCCGTGACACCACCGGATCGCCAAGGAGAGTCCCGATGCGCCAACCATCCGTCGGCGGTGCCGGCCTCGCCCTGGCCGTGTTCTCCGCGCTGACGTTCGCCACCTCCGGCACGTTCGCGCGGTCGTTGATCAACGCCGGCTGGTCGGCGGAGGCCGTGGTGGTAGCCCGCGTCGGCCTGGCCGCCCTGGTCGTGGCGTTGCCGGCGGTGCTGGCGCTGCGCGGACGCTGGCCGGTGCTCCGCCGCAATGTCGCGTCGATCGGCGTCTTCGGGCTGCTCGGTGTCGCCCTCGCCCAGGTGTGCTTCTTCAACGCCGTGCGGTACCTGCCGGTCGGCGTCGCGCTGATGCTGGAGTACCTGGGCATCGTGGTCGTCGTCGGCTGGATGTGGCTGGCCCACGGGCAACGCCCGCGCCGGCTGACCGTCGCCGGCTCGGCCGCGGCCCTGGCCGGGCTCGCGCTCGTGCTCGACCTGACCGGCGCCGGCCGCCTCGACCCGGTGGGCGTGCTCTGGGGGCTCGGCGCGGCGATCGGGCTGGCCGGCTACTTCGTGCTCGCCGGGCGGGTCGACGCGAACCTGCCGTCGGTGGTCATGGCCTCCGGCGGGATGGCCGTCGGGGCGGCCGTGCTGCTGCTCCTCGGACTGGTCGGCGTGCTGCCGCTGCGGGCGACCTTCGGCGACGTCGACTTCGCCGGGCAGCGCGCGAGCTGGCTCCTGCCGGTGGCGGGGCTGGTGCTGGTGGCGGCGGTGATCGCGTACCTCTCCGGGATCGCCGCGGCGCGCATCCTCGGCGCCCGGCTGGCGTCCTTCGTCGGCCTGACCGAGGTGATGTTCGCGGTGCTGATCGCCTGGCTGGTGCTGGACGAGCTGCCGACCCTGGTACAACTGCTCGGCGGCGGGTTGATCGTCGCCGGAGTGGCCCTGGTACGCCTCGACGAGCCTCGCGACACCCCGGCGGCGGGCGAGCCGGAGCCCGCGCTGGCCGCCGGCCGCTGACGGCTGGGAACGGTGGGCGCCGGGGCGCGCCGAAGTGTCCACTTTGACGGACCTGCCCGGCGTCTCGGGCCGTCTTAGGGACGAAGACGATCTGTCGGGCGTAATGGGGTAGGTGTCTGGCGTAAAGCGTTCCGGTGTTGTGTGATGGCTGCCACGTCCCTCAACGAGAGGATCCGATGTGAGCAAGCGTTTCACCGCTGGTGCCGTCGCTACCGCAACGGCCCTGGCACTGACGGTGACCGGGCTGGGGGTGCCGGCGGGTGCCGCACCCGCCAACACCCGCACATTCACCGTCGTCTCCGAGAACGGCGTCACCGCTGACGCGGCCATCGCCGCGATCCGGGCGGCCGGGGGCACGGTGGTGTCCCGGACCGACGACGTCGGCATGTTCCAGGTCACCAGCGACCGGGCTGACTTCGCGGCCCGCGCCACGGCCGCCTCGGCCCTGATCGGTGCCGCCGAGCAGAAGGCCATCGGTCGCAAGCCCAAGGTCGACCGGGTCGAGCAGGAGCACCTGCTGGCCGCCGCGGCCGCCAAGGGCTCCGGCGAGCGCCGGTCGGCGCGGATGGACCCGCTGGACGAGAAGCTGTGGGGTCTGGACATGATCCGGGCCGACAAGGCCCGCAAGGTCGAGCCGGGCGACCGGCGCGTCACCGTCGGCGTCCTGGACACCGGCGTCGACGCCAGCCACCCGGACATCGCGCCGAACTTCGACTGGAAGCTGTCCCGCAACTTCGCCCCCGACATTGTCGACGTGGACGGTGAGTGCGAGGTCGCGAGCTGCGTCGACCCGGTCGGCACCGACGACGGCGGCCACGGCACGCACGTGGCGGGCACCATCGGCGCCGCCGCCAACGGCTTCGGCCTCTCCGGCGTCGCGCCGAAGGTCTCCCTGGTCGAGCTGAAGGGTGGCCAGGACTCCGGCTACTTCTTCCTGGAGCCGGTGGTCAAGTCTCTGCTGCACGCCGGCAAGGCCGGCCTCGACGTGGTCAACATGTCGTTCTACGTCGACCCGTGGCTCTACAACTGCACCGCCAACCCGGCCGACTCGCCCGAGGACCAGGCCGAGCAGCGCGCCATCATCGAAGCGATGAAGCGGGCGCTGAACTACGCCCACAACCGGGGCGTCACGCTGGTCGGCGCCCTCGGCAACAACCACGAGGACCTCGGCGACCCGCGGGTCGACACCTCCAGCCCGGACTACGGCGACACCCCGCCGTACCCGCGGCCGATCGACAACGACAGCTGCTGGGACCTCCCGGCGGAGGGCCCGCACGTCATCGGTGTCTCCGCGCTCGGTCCGTCGGGCAAGAAGTCCGACTTCTCCAACTACGGTACGGAGCAGATCAGCGTGGCCGCGCCGGGTGGCTGGTTCCGAGACGGCTTCGGCACCGACACCTTCCGGACCGACGCCAACATGATCCTCTCCACGTACCCGAAGAAGGTGCTCCAGGAGGAGGGCTCGGTCGACGAGGACGGCAACGTCGTGCCGGAGGCCGCGACGTTCGTGTTCAAGGAGTGCAAGCGCAACGGTGAGTGCGGGTACTACACGTACCTGCAGGGCACCTCGATGGCCGCGCCGCACGCCTCGGGCGTGGCCGCGCTGATCGTCAGCAGGTACGGCAAGCAGCAGGGTCGGGCCGGCTACGGCATGAACCCGGACCTGGTCGAGCAGCACCTGTACCGCACGGCCGCCGAGCACGCCTGCCCGGAGCCGCGGCTCCAGCAGTACCGCAACGAGGGCCGCGACGAGACCTTCGACGCGTACTGCGCCGGTGGGCTCAACTTCAACGGCTTCTACGGGTACGGGATCATCGACGCGTACGCGGCGGTGACCAGCCCGCTCAAGCCGAACGCCCGCCCGTAAGGGCCAGATCGACCCTGGGGGCCCGGTCGACCGTCGCGGTCGGCCGGGCCCTCCGGCTCTGATCGACTCCGGTTCATGGAAGTCGGGCCATCGGTGCGTGGTGGATACCGCGACTTCATGGAAGTCGAGTCGATCAAGGACGCCAACCGCGCGAGGTGAGCGCGGCGCGCACCTCGGCGGCGATCTTTGGGAACTCCTGATACAGGCGACGACTGGTCACGTGCAGCACCAGCCAACCAGATGTCACGAGCTGGTTGAGCCGCTGGCGGTCGAGGTGGAGCCGCTCCCGGTCGTGGTGCCAGTGGCCGTCGTACTCGACCGCCACCCGGTACTCCGGCCACGCGAGGTCGGGATGGAGGACGCGGCCGGTCGGCAGGCGGACCGGATGCTGGGCGACCGGTCGGGGCAGGCCCGCCAGGGCCATCCGCACCCGTAGGTGCGACTCGGGTGGTGACTGTGCACCTGGGTCGGCGAGATCGAACACCCAGCGGGCCCGCTTCCCGCCGGGCCGGCCCCCGCGTAGACCCGCCTCCGCCAGCAGCGCCGACCGCGTGGTCAGGCCCTGTCGGAGCAGCGCGTCGAGGATGCTGACCGCCCGGACCGGTTCCAGCCAGACAGCGGTCTCCCACGCGGCCTGGGTGGGCCCCGTTCGAGCGCAGCCGCCGTCGGACGTCGGCGAAGAGGCCGGATTGCCTTCGCGCCCCGGCCCGGAGGGATGATCGTCCGCCCCGGCGACGTGCAGCCGGATGCCCTTCTGCGCGCCGACCCGGCGGGACTGGGGGACGAGCACGTGGACATCGTCGGCGAAGGTGGCCGCGTGTTCGACGCCGTGCAGGTACGCGGCCGAGGGGCCGGCGAACAGCGCGCCGTCCGGCAGGCGCAGCGCGGCGGCGCGGCACGCCAACGCGTGATCCCGCTCCAGCCGCGCATCGGCGTACACGTCGTGGCGGAGGCGGACCCAGGCCGAGCTCCGGAGCTGATGCTCGGTGAGCAGCCGTCGACGGACGGCGTCCGAGCCACGGAACACCTGCCAGGCGAGGGTGGCGGGCCGATGCGGTCGAGGTGGCATGCCGACCAGCGTGCGGCGTCCGGTGGTGTGGGGACAGACCTGTGGACAACCGCCGGCCCCGTCCCCGCCGTCGCCTGTGAACAAACCGTGATGCGGCCGGTCAGGTGTGGTACAGGCGAGATCAACTCGTCATCCTGGAGGTCGGGCTGTCGCAGTGACTCGGAAACCCCGACCTCAATGACGTCGAGTGGATCAAGGGTCAGCGGAGGGCGGCGGCGACGGCGGTGGCCGCCGCGAGCACCTGCGCGCCGACCATCTCGGTGTCCAGGGCTGCCAACGACACCACGCCGACGCTCGCCTCCAGGCCGGGTACGCCCAGCACCGGCGCCGCCACCCCGTACGCCCCGGACTGCAACTCCCCTGCGGTGCTCACCGGGCCGGCGGCGCCCGACCGGCCGGCGAGGATGGCCCGGCCCGCGGCCCCGCGTTCCAGCGGATGCCGTGCCCCGGTCCGGTACGCCACGTGGAACGCCGTCCAGCTCGGCTCCACCACGGCCAGCGCGACGCCCTCGCCGCCCTCGACCACGGTCAGGTGGGCGGTCGCGCCGGCCTGCTCGGCGAGCCGGCGCAGCGCGGGCAGCGCCCCCTCGGCCAGCAGCGGCTGGGCCCGCCGGGCGAGGTGCAGCACACCGGCCCCGAGCCGCAGCCGGCCGTCGGCGTCGCGGCGCAGCATCCCGTGCGCGGTCAGCGGCGCGACCAGCCGGTAGACGGCCGCGCGGCCGATGGCCAGCCGGTTCGCCGCCTCCGTGACGGTCAGCCCACCGGGCGCGTCGGCGACCAGGTGCAGCAGCCGCAGCCCGCGGTCCAGGGTCTGTGCGCTCTCACCCCCGCGCACCTCGGTCCCACCGCGTCCACCGGCCGCCGGAGCCACCCGGGCCGGCGGCGCGCCGGTCGCCTGGCCGGTGCCGGGCGGCAGCTCGGGGTCCCGGGCCGTCGGGTCGCTGCCGGGTCGGGCGGTGGTGTCCACGACCAGCAGCGTACGACCCGGCTCCGGGCGACCCGGAAAAGCGGGGACGGATACCCTTGTACGGTGACGCTACGCCTGTATGACACCGCCACCCGATCGGTGCGGGACTTCGTCCCGCGGGAAGCCGGCAAGGTGGGGGTCTACCTGTGTGGTCTCACCCTCCAGGCGCCGCCGCACATCGGGCACCTTCGCTCCGGCGTGAACTACGACGTGCTGCGCCGGTGGCTGCTCGCGCACGGTCTGGAGGTCCGGTTCGTCCGGAACCTCACCGACATCGACGACAAGATCCTCGTGAAGGCGCAGGAGCAGGGCCGGCCGTTCTGGTCGATCGCGTACGCCAACGAGTTGAAGCTCGCCGCCGCGTACCGGGCGCTGAACGTGCTGCCCCCGACGTACGAGCCGCGGGCGACCGGGCACATCCCGGAGATGCACGAGCTGATCGCGAAGCTCATCGACACCGGGCACGCCTACCCGGCCACCGACGGCTCCGGCGACGTCTACTTCGACGTGTGCTCCTGGCCGGCGTACGGGGCGCTGTCCAACCAGTCCCCGGACGACATGCAGTCCGCCGGCGACGCGCCCGACCGGGGCAAGCGCGACCCGCGCGATTTCGCCCTGTGGAAGGGCGCCAAGCCGGAGGAGCCGGCGGACGCGTACTGGCCGTCGCCGTGGGGACGGGGCCGGCCCGGCTGGCACATCGAGTGCTCGGCGATGTGCTGGCGCTACCTGGGCGCCGAGTTCGACATCCACGGCGGCGGGTTGGACCTGACGTTCCCGCACCACGAGAACGAGCTCGCCCAGTCGCAGGCGGCCGGGCTGTCGTTCGCGCGGTTCTGGGTGCACCACGGCCTGCTCAACATCGGCGGCGCGAAGATGGGCAAGTCGCTGGGCAACACGCTCGACCTGACGTACGTGGACTCGCTCGGGGTCCGCCCGGTGGAGCTGCGCTACTACTACGCCGCCGCGCACTACCGGTCGGCCATCGACTACTCGGAGGACGCGCTGCGCGAGGCGGCCGTCGCGTACCGGCGTGTCGAGGGCTTCGTCCAGCGGGCCGCCGAGCGGGTGGGCGCGGGGTCGCTCGGCGAGGTGCCGGCCGCCTTCGCCGCCGCCATGGACGACGACCTCAACACGTCGGCCGCGCTCGCCGTGGTGCACGAGGTGGTCCGGGACGGCAACACCGCCCTGACCGGTGGCGACGATGTGACCGTGCGCACCGCACTCGGCCAGGTGCGCGCCATGCTGGATATCCTCGGTGTCGACCCCCTGGACCCGGCGTGGACCGGTGGCGGCGGCGCGGAGGACCTGCGCGCCGTGGTGGACTCCCTGGTGGCCCTGGCCCTCGAGCAGCGCGCGCAGGCGCGCAGCCGGAAGGACTGGGCCGCCGCCGACGCGGTACGCGACCAGCTCAAGCAGGCCGGCGTGGTGGTCGAGGACACCCCCCAGGGCCCCCGTTGGACTATTGGAGAGCAGGACTGATGGCCGGCAACTCGCAGCGCCGTGGCCGGCGACTGACGCCGAAGAAGGGCGCCACGAAGGGCTCCGGCGGCAAGGGTCGGGACGCCCTCGCCGGGCGGGGTCGCACCCTGCCCGCCGACGAGCGGCCGTGGCACAAGGCGTACTCGGGCACCGAGAAGCTGCCCCAGCGCACCGCCTGGAAGCAGGAGAAGGAACGCCGGGCCGCCACCGAGGAGGGGCGCGCCCCCAAGATCGGCCAGCCCGGCACGAAGGACACCACCTGGGGCAGGGGCGGTGGCCGGGGGGTACCCGCCGGCAAGGGCGGCGGGAAGGGCCGGCCGGCCGGCCGCGGCGGCCCCCGGGTCGCCCCGGGCCGCAAGGCCAACCCGGCGAAGGACGCGCCGGAGCTGCTGGTCGGCCGCAACCCGGTGCTGGAGTCGCTGCGGGCGAACGTGCCGGCGACCGCCCTGTACGTGGCGCAGGGTATCGACATCGACGACCGGGTCAACGAGATCGTCCGCACCGCCGCCGACCGGGGCATCGCGCTCCTCGAGGTCAGCCGCGCCGAGCTGGACCGGATGACCGGCGGCGTGCTGCACCAGGGCGTCGGGCTGCAGGTGCCGCCGTTCGCGTACGAGCCCTTCGAGGACCTGATGGCCGCCGCCCTGGAGCAGGCCGCGCCGCTGCTGGTCGCGCTGGACGGGGTCACCGACCCACGCAATCTGGGCGCCGTGATCCGGTCCGCCGCCGCGTTCGGCGCGCAGGGTGTGTTCGTACCCGAGCGGCGGGCCGCCGGGATCACCGCGACCGCCTGGCGGACCAGCGCCGGCGCGGCCGCGCGCGTCCCCGTCGCCCAGGTGACCAACCTGACCCGGTCGCTGAAGGCCTGCAAGGAGGCCGGCTTCATCGTGGTCGGCCTGGACGCCGACGGCGAGACCGACCTGTACGACCTGGAAGCCGCCGTCGGCCCGCTCGTGGTGGTGGTCGGTTCCGAGGGGCGCGGGCTGTCCCGGCTGGTCGGCGAGACCTGCGACCTGACCGTCAGCATCCCGATGATCTCCGACGTGGAGTCGCTCAACGCCAGCGTCGCCGCGGCCGTGACCCTCGCCGAGGTGGCGCGCCGCCGGGCCGTCGAAGGCTGACGGTTCCGTAGACACACGAAAAGGGGCGGTCCGCCGAAGCGGGCCGCCCCTTTTCTCGTACGTCAGATCCGGACGCCGGTCTTCGCGTGGAAGACGTGGCTGCGGCCGGTACGCGGCTTGACGAACACGGTGTCACCCATGTTCGGCATGCTGCGCCGGTCGGTGCGGACGACGAAGCGCTCGTTGGCGCCACCCAGCGCGGCGTGGCCGTAGACGTTGGCGTCCGAGCCCAGGTCCTCGACCAGCTCGACGACCACCGGCATGCCGCCCTCGGTGGGGCTGACCAGGTCGCAGTCCTCCGGGCGGAAGCCCACGGTCACCTTGCCGTCGCCACCCTCGGCGCGGGCCGCCTCGACCTGCTCGCGGGTGAGCGGGACGTACATCTCGGCGAACTCGGCGCCCTTGTCGTTCAGCGGCACCGTCTTGATGTTCATGGCCGGGGAGCCCATGAAGCCGGCGACGAAGACGTTCGCCGGGGTGTCGTAGAGCGCCCGCGGGGTGTCGACCTGCTGCAGCTCACCGTCGAGCAGGACGGCCACCCGGTGACCCATGGTCATGGCCTCGACCTGGTCGTGGGTGACGTAGACGGTGGTGACGCCGAGCTTGGCCTGGAGCGACGCGATCTGCGTACGGGTCTGGACCCGCAGCTTGGCGTCGAGGTTCGACAGGGGCTCGTCCATGAGGAAGACCTGCGGCTCGCGGACGATCGCCCGGCCCATGGCCACCCGCTGGCGCTGGCCGCCGGAGAGCGCCTTCGGCTTGCGGCTGAGGAAGTCCTCCAGCTGGAGCAGCGCCGCCGCCTCCTTGACCCGCCGGTCGATCTCCGACTTCGAGGTCTTGCGCAGCTTGAGCGCGAACGCCATGTTCTCGTACACCGTCATGTGCGGGTAGAGGGCGTAGTTCTGGAAGACCATCGCGATGTCGCGGGCCTTCGGCGGCAGGTGGGTGACGTCCCGGTCGTCGATGTAGATCGAGCCCTGGTCGACGTCCTCGAGGCCGGCGAGCATGCGCAGGCTGGTGGACTTGCCGCAACCGGAGGGGCCGACCAGGACCAGGAACTCGCCGTCGCCGATCTCCAGGTCGAGCTGGTTGACGGCGGGCCGCTCGGTGCCCGGGTAGATCCGGGACGCCTTGCTGTAGGTGACCGTAGCCATGGGGGGATGCTTCCTTTCACCGGCAGGAACGTGCCGGACGATCCGAGTGAAGGAGCGACCGGCACCCTGCGGGTACCGGCCAACGGCCAACACCCCGTCTGTCGAGGTGTCGACCGTGTCACTGCACGGTAATCGCCTTTTTCTGCGGTGCCAAGGTGAGGAAGCCGCGGGGGAGACCGACGGCATACGCATACCGGTCACTCGGGCACGGTGCGGCACCAATCGACGCAGATTGCGGCCGGGTCGGGTCGGCATGTTGACGTTTCCCGTGCTCGGGACGCCTGGCGCACGGGAAATCCGGACGTCAGTCGCTATGCTGACCACGGCACCACGCGCCCCTGTAGCTCAGCTGGCCAGAGCACTCGCCTTGTAAGCGAGATGTCGCCGGTTCGATCCCGGCCGGGGGCTCCAATTCCACCAGCAACTCGCAGCGGGCTTTCGTGGGCGAGGGCCGGTTGGCAGCAACCGCCCTCATGACCGCGCCGAAGACCCGCCGTGGCCGCCACGACGTACCGAGGCGTGGGGCCGGCGGACCGGCCTAAGCCGTGGGTCCCGGAGTCGGCGGCCCACCGTCCAGGCCGCGAACCTGGGGCGCTTCGATGGTCGCCACGCCCTCCGCATTCCCTCGGCGACGACCAAACGTGTGCCACACGTGCCAGCCCATGAGCGCACTGATCAGCGCGTAGACTGCTGCGGCCCGCCACATTTCAGCATCATGCGACGCTGCGGCCACGACCGCTGTCACGGTGCCGATACACATGATGGTGAGGAGGACGACCCGCGCGGCTGGCCACTTGATGTACGCCTTGACGATCCAGTACATGCCGACGAACGGGATCACCAGGATGACCCCGACAAGCCACAGACAACCCGCTGCGCCCGAAAGGTTCGGCGCGGGGTTCGGCCGTGAGCGTGCGGTGGAGCGGGAGCGAGTGACGCGGTGTTCATTGACCCAGTGGCCACGCCTCCAATGCCTACGACGCCGATAGGTCGTCATGGGGCTCCCTCGTAGGCACGGGCGATCGCTGGCCTTGTCGCAACTGGACTGGAAGCCCACCGCCACGTCAAAGGTGGAAGAGGCCCCCGACGCGCCGAGGGCCTCCGCGACTTTCCTCAAGTGTCAGCAAGAGAACCCGGAAGGAGAGCCTTAGGCGCCGCACGGGCAGAGTACCTATCAAGATCCAGTACAGCAGTCGTCCAAACGGATACCTCGGGTTGTCAGAGGTCGCCGATCTCTCGGTGCCGCAGGTGGGTGCAGTGGGCGACCGTGGCGTCGTCGGGGGCCCGGGCAGCGGGGCTTCCGGCGGTGTGCCCGGCTGTTCCCGGTCGTCCCGTTTGCCGGGCGGCGAGGGGCGTCCAGCGGCTCCCGGGCCCGGTGCCGCAGGTTTGCCGGCGAGGTCGGCGGGGAGGCGGTAGCGCGGACCGGCCGCCGCGACGCGGACGGTTCGGATGCCATCACCGTCACAGCGAACGGATGCCAGCCATGACAAGCGACTTCGCACGCAACGCCGGCACGGGACTTCGCTTTGCCCGGTCGGCCTTCCTGGGGTCGAGTCTGGTCTTCGCCGGACTGGCCCCAACGCCTGCGGCGACCGCCACCGCGGCCGACGCGCCGGTCGACCTGAGGACGGCGGGCACCTACGCGGTCCTCGCCGACGGTTCGGTGACGAACAGCGGGGACACCGTCGTCAACGGGGACCTCGGGGTGCACCCGGGCACGGAGGTGACCGGATTCCCGCCGGGCGTGGTGAACGGGCAGGTGAACGCGGGCAACGCCGCGGCGGAACGGGCGCAGTCCGACCTGACCACCGCGTACGAGGATGCGGCGGGACGACCGTCGAGCCGGACGGTCGGGCCGCAGCTCGACGGCCAGACGCTCACTCCGGGGGTGTACCGGGCGTCGGCGGACGCGAATCTGGACGGCACGCTCACGCTGGACGCGCAGGGCAACGCCGGCGCGGTCTTCATCATCCAGGTGGACTCCGGCCTGACCACCGCGCAGAACAGCGACGTGCGGGTGGTCAACTCTCCCGGACCGGCCTGCAACATCTTCTGGACGGTCGGCGACTCCGCCAACCTGGGCACCAACACGTCCTTCGTCGGCCGGATCATGGCCGTCAACGCGGTCACGCTCGAATCCGCCGCGAAGATCGAGCAGGGCGGGGCCCTGAGCCGTGACGGTGCGGTCACGCTGGACACCAACGCGGTCGACCGGTCCGACTGTGCGGCGCCGGCGGCGCCGACCCGGGCGCCGAGCCCGACCAGCCCGACGCCGGCGCCGACCGTGAGCCCGACGTCGCCGAGCCCGAGCCCGACGACGCCGCGCCCGACCCGGACCACGCCGAGCCCGACGTCGCCGACGCCGAGCCCGACCGGCACGACGCCGAGCCCGACGACGCCGAGCCCGACGACGCCGAGCCCGACCGGCACGACGCCGAGCCCGACCACGCCGAGCCCGACGACCCCGGAGCCGGACGAGACGGAGCCGGAGACCGCCGCGCCCGGGCCGGACCTGACGGTCCCGGGGGCACCGGGGACAGAGGTCCCGCCGGAGGCGGCGGGCACTGACAACGGGTGATCCGCCCGACCGGAGCGGCGTCCCAGCGGGCGCCGCTCCGGCCACGGCGGACGTTTCTGCGCGTACCCCCGAGGGGTACGGGCGTCGCGGCTGCCGTGGGCGGCAGGCGTCAGGTGGCGGTGAGGACCTGGCGCAGGGTGACGGCGAACGCGTCCGGGTCGCCCTGCATGCCGAACTCGCCGCTCATGAAGCCGGCGTGGTGGCTGGGGAAGGTGACCGCCGTGGTGCCGAGCCGCTCGGCGACGGCCAGCCCCGCCCGGTGGGCCAGCTCGCCCGCGGACGCGGCGCCGACACCCACCACGATGCGGGTCGGTGCCGCCCGCAGGGCGTCGAAGTCGGGCTCGTAGTGCGTGCAGGTCATGATGTTCTGGCCGAACATGGGGTCGCCGCGGGTGCCGTCGTCCTCACTCGGCAGTCCGAGGTCGGCCGGGGACGGCGCGGGCCGCTCGGCGAACCCCGCCGGGAGCGGGCCCCGATGGCTGACGACCGCGATGAACTTCGCCATCGCCGGGCCGAAGCCCTCCCGGTCGTACGTCCGGCGGATGTGCACGACCGCCGCCAGCGCCTCCTCCCGGTCGGGCAGCACCTGGGCGGCGGGCGGCTCGTGTGCCACCAGGGTGCGCACCTGCTCCGGGTGCCGGGCCACCAGCGCGAGCGCGTTCACCGCGCCGCCGCTGCTGGCGAAGATGTCGACCGGTCCACGGCCGAGCGCGTCGATCAGCCGGTGCAGGTCGTCGGCGTGCTGTTCGGGCGTCGACTCGGCGCCGTCGTCCGTCCGCTCGCTCCGGCCGATCCCGCGCGGGTCGTACGTCACCACCGTGCGGTCGCCGAAGTGCTCCGCCAGGCTGGCGAAGCCGCTGGCCGCCATCGGTGACCCGATCATCAACAGGATCGGCTCGCTGGTCGCCTCGGCCTCGCGGACGTCGTAGTGCAGGACGGCGCCGGGCACGTCGAGGGTGTGCGGCATCAGTCGCCCTTCCTGTCGTGGGACGCCCGGTCGACGCCCTTGTGGACGCGTACGGTGCGCTCGACGAGCTCACGTAGCGCGCCCTCGTCGACGTTGTCGAGCCGCTTGAGGTAGAGGCAACCCTTGCCGGTCTTGTGCGGACCGAGCCGGGTGAGCAGCGCCGGGTAACGCTCCTCGTAGCCGCCGACCAGGTAGACGACGAGCTGCTGCCTGCGCGGCGAGAAGCCGACCAGCGGCCAGTCACCCGTGCGCCCGCTTCCGTAGGTGTAGCGGTAGCTCCCGAAGCCGACGATGCTCGGCCCCCACATCACCGGCGGCTCACCGGTGATGTCGCGCAGGATCCCGCACAGGCGGAGCGCGTCGGCCCGCCGGCGCTCGTCGGGAACCGCCGCGAGGAACTCGTCGACACTGGCGTCGGTCGGCACGGTCACCGGCTGCTTCGATGTGGCCACGACGGCGATGCTGCCACGCCGGTACGACATCCGCCCGGATTCGTCCGCAGCAGCGACGGCAGCCGGTCAGGGAGCACCGGCGGCGGTGCGCGGCCCACCGATCTTGGAAGAATCCGACCCCTGGAGGGGCCCGATTCCTCCAAGATCTCCAAGCGGTCAGTCCCGGGCTCGGGCCCAGCCGGTGAAGCGTTCCGTGAGGCGGGCCGGCGGGACGTCGTGGTCGAGCGCGGCGAGCTGTTCGGCCGCCTCGACCTGAAGGGTGGCGAGGTAGATCAGCAGGGCGGCCCGGTCATGGCGGTACTCACCGAGGAGCCGTAGCTTCGCCGGCGAGCACGGCCAGGCGATCCCGCAGGCGACGCACCGCCAGGTCGGCCGGGACGGCACGTGCTCGGGGCGGCGCGGCATCAGGGCCGGGCCTCGTCGCGGGCCCACGGCAGGGCCGCCGGCACGGGGAAGGGCCAGGCCCGGAACACGACCGTCCCGGCGCCCTTCCAGCACTCGTGCGGGCCGTCGTGCCCGGGGACGAGATTGCAGGTCGCGCGCCAGCGTCCCGCGCCGTCGACCGCACCGCAGATCTTTCCGAGTACGCGGGCCGCGTCGTAATCCGCAAGACTCACGAGCCTGCCGCCTCCCTCGACCGTTGGAGGGGCCGCCCCACCCGTCCTGCCGGGACGGCCCCGCGACTGGACGCGACCGCCGGGCTTCGGGTACCTCCACCGGCCGCGCCGTCCACAAAGAACCCTGCACGCTGTTGCCGACCGGATACACAGCGTTGCAGGATGTGCTCGGGACGTTCGGGATGAAGGAGGGCCGCCAGGGGATGAACCGGTTGGTGATGGTCGCCATGACGGAGGCAGGGGAGACGGCCGAGAGTCTGGCCGCACAGGTTGGAGTGGACCCGAAGACCGCACAGCGTTGGGTGACCCACGGACGGATCCCGCAGACCCGGCACCGCGCCCAGGTGGCATCGATCCTCGGGAAGGACGTCCTGGAGCTGTGGCCGGACGCGTTGAAGCGCCGCGAGCCGGCCTGGTTCCGGCCCTGGACAGACATCGAGCGCGAGGCCACCGGGCTGCGCTGGTACGAGCACGCCGTTCTACCAGGACTTCTCCAGACCGAGGCATATGCCCGAGCCGTTCTCGCCAGCGGTCCACTCAACGCCGATGCGGAGGTGTATGTCGAGTCCCGGCTCCGGAGGCAGGCTGCGGTGCTCGACCGTCCCCGGCCGCCGTTGACGGTGTGCGTGATCGATGAAGCGGCGTTGCGCCGGGGCCCCGCCGAGATCATGCACCCGCAGCTCGATCATCTCGTGGCGATGGCCGAGCGGCCGAACGTCATGGTGCACGTGGTGCCGTTCACGGCAGGGCTGCACCCGGGTCAGGCCGGCCCGTTCATCATCGCCACGACGGCGGACGGTGAAGAGGTCGGCTACCTCGATGACCAAGCGGCCGGGCGCATCACAAACGACGTTGCCGCCCTCTGGGCTGTCTGGGATACCGTGAGGTCCGTTGCACTTCCGCGAGACCAGTCCATCGACTTTCTGCGAGCACGAACATGGCTGACCTGACCCGCGCGCGATGGCGTACCAGCACCCGTAGCAGTTCGAACGGCGGCGCGTGCGTCGAGGTCGCCGACAACCTGCCCGGCGTCGTTCTCGTGCGCGACACGAAGGACCGCGACGGCGGCACCCTGGCGTTCACGCCAGCCGCCTGGCGGGCCTTCGTCGTCCAGGTCGCCGAACGTGCCTGAGCCGGCCCCGACGAGCACGTGAGCAGGGCCACCGAGGAGACCAACCGGGCGATGCTGCGCGCCCGCGACGCCATGGACCGGGCGTACGCGGACCCACTCGACATCCCCGCCCTCGCGAAGATCGCGTACGTCTCCGAGGCGCACTTCATCCGGACCTTCCGGGCGACGTTCGGCGAGACCCCGCACCGCTACCTGCAGCGCCGGCGGGTGGAGCGGGCCATGGACCTGCTCCTGAACACCGCGCAGGGCGTGACGGACATCTGCTACGCCGTCGGCTTCAGCAGCCTCGGCACGTTCAGCCGTACCTTTCGGCAGATCGTCGGCGAGTCGCCCACCGACTTCCGCAAGCGGCGGACGGCGCCGGCCGCGCCGGTGCCGAGCTGCTTCACCAAGGCCTGGACCCGGCCCAGCAGTTTTGGATAAGCAGCAGGTCAGGGGCGACCACTAGCGTTCCCGGCATGACGATGAACGCGATTTCCCGCTCCCAGATCTACGTCCTCGACCAGGACGAGGCGCTCGACTTCTACGTCGGCAAGCTCGGCCTGGAGGTCAACACCGACCAGGACCTCGGCTTCATGCGCTGGCTGACGGTCAACGTGCCCGGCGACCCGCAGCGCGAGATCCTGCTGGAGCGGCCCGGCCCACCGAACCTCGACCCGGCCACCGCCGAGCAGGTCCGCGAGCTGCTCACCAAGGGCGCGGCGGGTGGCTTCCTCTTCATGACCACCGACGACGCCCACAAGACGTACGAGGACCTGGTCGCCAAGGGCGTCGACATCACCGACGAGCCGATGGAGCGGCCGTACGGCATCGACTTCGGCATCCGCGACCCGTTCGGCAACAAGATCCGGATCGGTCAGATGTTTCCCCGGGGCTGAGGAGCCGGACGCCGGCCCCGGACCGGGGCCACGGCGGAGACACCCGTCGCGGCCCCGGCACCCGAACCGGTCAGGACGTCACGACGCCCACGTCGACCACGGTCTCCGTGCCTGCCGCCACATCGATCACGACGCTCCCGGCGAAGAGGTAGTAGCTCCCCGGATCCGTCAGGGGCACGACGTCGGAGTCCGTCGCGTCGTCACCCACGTTCGGCGGGCTGAAGGAGCGCGTGTAGTACGGATCGACGGCGGCCTGGACAACGTACCGCCCGGGCTTCACCGGGAGCTGCCAGGTGCCGTCCGGGCTCACCGTGACCGGGTGCTCGAGCGGATCGCCGTCGGCTGGGTCCTGCCGGAGGACCGTCATCCCCTCGACCGCCCAGTCGGCACCGGTCTCGCCGGCCTCGCGGATGCCGTCCCGGTCGTGGTCCGTCCAGACCAGGCCGCGCAGGATGCCGGGCTCGACGACCGTGACGGTGGCGCTGGCCTCGTTGTTCGCCGTGTTCTCCTCGGTCGTCGAGGAGGACTTGACCGTCGCCGTCGCCACCGGAGCGTCGCCCGGGGCGAGCTGCTCGACCGCCATCGTGATGGTCAGCGGCTCCGAGGTGGCACCCGTGGCCAGGCCGAGCGAGTAGGCGCAGCCGTACGACGTGACGCCCGTGACGGTGTCCGTGCCGAGGGAGCAGTCCCAGCCGTACGGGCCGTTGCCCGTGACGCCGCGCATGCCGGCCGGGACGGGCAGCTCGACATGGACGCCGTCGGTGGCGGCCCCGCTGTTGTGGGCCTCGATCCAGTACGTGACCTGGCCGCCGACGATCACCGAAGTCGGCTTGGCGACCATGCTGACGGTCAGGTCCGGCGCGACGTGCCGGTAGGTGACGGAGCCGCTGTTGTTGGTGAGCACCTCCTCCTTGCTGGTGGTGGTCGCCACCGCACCGACCACCACCGACTCGTCGGTGCCACCCGGAGGGACGTAGACGCCCAGCCGCAACGACGGCGCGGTCACCTCGCCGGCCGCCAGTGAGCCGTACGAGCAGGTCCAGACCGGTTCGCCATAGGTGCAGTTCCAGCCGGGCGGGGACGGGTTCTCCCCGCCGCTGCCGGGGAGGACGCCGGCGGGACGGGAGATGGTGAGCGACACGTCGTTGGCCGTGCCGGTGCCGACGTTGCGGACCTCGACGGTCATGGTCGTCCAGCCGCCCTCGACGGGGACCTCGGTCGGCTCGGCGGTCACGGTGACCCTGAGGTCGGCCCGCTTCGGCGCAGCGGTCGCCGGGGTGGCCGGCGTGACGCCGACCGCGACGAGGGCGGCCAGCGTTGCTGCGGCCGCTCGGGCCCAGCGGTTGTTGATCGTTCTCCGGTGCATGTCATCCTTCCGTATCCGAACGGATCGCACACTGCGTCCGCTCGTACGGCGTCGCACTCGTTCGATCGGTTACATAGGACGGTGAGGGCGAAGCGGCGGCTCGCGGGTTGAGGAGTGATCAGGTGCCGAGTCGACTGTTGTTCCTGACCCGGCACGGGGAGCCGGACCACCCACCGAGCGGAGAGTCGGCGGCCTCGGGGCTGTCCGTGCGGGGCCGGCGGCAGGCGTCGCTGCTCGGCGAGCGGCTGCGGGAGGCGTCCCTCGACGCCGTTCACCACGGCCCGCTGCCCCGGGCCGCCGAGACGGGCGGGCTGGTCGCCGCGGCCCTGCCCGGGGTGCCGGTGCACGTCACCGACCTCGCCGGGGACCACCTGCCGCACGACACCGACCCGGCCGGGCTGCCGCCGTCGTACGCCCGTTTCCTGGACGGCTTCCCGCCCGCCGAGCGGGCCGACGGGCCGCGGGTGACGGCGGCGGCCGTGCGGCGGTTCGCCCGGCCGCCGGTCGAGGGGGACGTCCGCGAACTGGTGGTCACCCACGCGTTCCTGATCGCCTGGCTGGTCCGGGAGGCCCTGGACGCCCCCGCCCCGCGCTGGCTCGGGCTGAACCCGCAGCACTGCGGGCTGACCGCCATCCGCTACGTCGACGGATTGCCGCCCCGGCTGGTCGCCTTCAACGACGTGGCGCACCTGCCGCCCGAGCTGCGGGGCACCGGGCTGCCGCCGGAATACCGGGTGTGACGGGGCGTCGGCACCGCTAACGTCCCGCCCATGTCCGAACTGCCCAAGGCCGAGTTCGCCTTCCCCGGCCCGCTGCGGGACCGGCTGGTCGCCGCGATCCTGTCCGGCGCGAAGACCACCACGACGGGGCTGCTGATCGGGTACGAGCACGACGGCGAGCCGCTGCCCGTGGCCGGTGGTCGCTCCGTCGTCGTTGACTCGGCCGACCGTCCGGTGGCGGTGATCGAACTGACCGACGTGCGGGTGCTGCGCCTCGGCGACGTCGACCTCGCGCACGCGCGGGACGAGGGCGAGGGGTTCGAGACGGTCGCCGACTGGCGGACCGGGCACGAGGAGTTCTGGCACGGCGCGGAGTTCCGTGACTTCCTCGGCGACCCGGACTTCACCGTCGACGATGACACCCTCGCGGTGGCCGAGCGGTTCCGGGTGGTCGAACGGCTCTGACACCTGACGGAGTCGACGCCGCACCTTCCCGGAAAGTGCGGCCTTCGCGGACGGAATGGCCGCTCTTTCCGGGAAAGTGCGCCCATGGAGGACCCACGGGACGCGCGTCAGCCCGCCTGGACGGCCGTCACCACCGCTTCGGCCAGCGCGCGGGCGGACTGCGGGTTCTGGCCGGTCACCAGGCGGCCGTCGACGATGACCTGCTCGTTCCAGTTCGGGGCGGGTACGTGCGTGGCGCCGGCCTCGGTGAGCTTGTCGGCGAGCAGGAACGGCACCTCGTCGGTCAGCCCGACGGCGGCCTCCTCCTCGTTGGTGAAGCCGGCCACCCGCTTGCCCGCCACCAGGTGGGAGCCGTCCGAGAGGCGCAGGTTCACCAGGGCGCTGGGCCCGTGGCAGACCGCCGCGACGACACCGCCGCGCTCGTAGATCGAGGCGGCGATCCGGGCCAGGTCCGGGTCGTTCGGGAAGTCCCACATGGTGCCGTGGCCGCCCGCGAACATGATGACGTCGTACCCGGTCGGGTCGACTTCGGCCGCCTTCGGCGTGTTCTCGACGCCGGCGGTGGCGAGGAAGGCGTTCTGGGTGGCGTCGTCCGGGTCGTGGCCGTCCACCGGCGGCTGACCGCCGGCCACGGAGACGAGGTCGACGTCCCATCCGGCGGCCCGGAACACCTCCCACGGTTCGGCGGCCTCACCGACGTAGAAGCCGGTGTCCCGGCCGGTGTTCCCGAGCTGGCGGTGACTGGTCAGGGCGATGAGTGTACGAGTCATGCCGACCATGCTGGCGCGCCGATCCATAGCTGACCAATAGCCGAAGGGTGCCACTGCGATAGGTTTCCTGATGTGAAGGTCTCGCTCGACCTGCTCCGCAGCTTCCTCGCCGTCCACCGCACCGGGTCGGTCACCGGCGCGGCGCACCTGCTCGGGCTCGCCCAGCCGACCGTCACCGCGCAGCTCCGGGCGCTGGAGGAGGCCGTGGGCCGGCCGCTCTTCGACCGCCGGCCCCGGGGAGTGGCCCCGACGGCCGCCGGGGACGAGCTGGCGAGACGGGTCGCCGAGCCCCTGGACCGGCTCGACGAGGTGCTGGCCGAGGACCCGGCCGAGCCGTACCCCCGGACGGTCTTCCTCGGCGGGCCGGCCGAGTTCCTCGCCGAGCGGGTCCTGCCGGCGCTCGCGGGGCTGGTCGCCGACGGGCTGGAACTGCGGGTCACCGCCGGCCTGCCCGAGCGGCTGGCCGACGACCTCGCCGCCGCCCGGCTCGACCTCGCGGTGACCAGCGTCCGCCCGCGCCGGCGCGGGCTGACCACCGAGCCGCTGTACGACGAGGAGTTCGCGCTGGTCGCCGCCCCGGCCTGGCGGGACCGGCTGCCGACCCCGGTCACCCCGTCCGCGCTGCGGGAGGTGCCGCTGGCCGCGTACGCCGAGGAGGCGCCGATCCTGCGCCGCTGGTGGCGTACGGTCTTCGACACCCGGCTGACCCGGACGCCCGACCTGGTGGTGGCCGACCTGCGCGCGGTGCTCGGCGCGGTGGTGGCGGGTGCCGGGGCGAGCGTGCTGCCGACGTACCTGTGCGACCGGCACCTGGCCTCCGGCGAGCTGGTGGCGCTGCTGCGACCGGCCGTGCCCCCGCTCAACACGCTCTTCCTCGCCACCCGCCCCCAGGCGGCCGGCCGGCGCGAGGTCCAGGCGGTACGCCGGACGCTGCTGGCGGCGGCCGCCGGCTGGTGAGGTGGGCGCGTCCAGCGTGATCCACTCCATGCCGGCGGCATTGCGCGATCAACTCGGCCGGGTTACCGCCATGCCGGGGACACGGGGTGGATCACACCGGATGGCCGGGCCGGGCGAGGTCTGCGTGACGGCCGCCACCCGCCGCGCCCGGGGCGGAGTCCGCGCCGATATGGTCGCCGCACCGGGCCGGTGGTGACCCGGGCGGGCGGAGGGAGAGTGGCGGTGGCGGACGCGGAACTCCTCGTCGAGGTGACCGGCGCGGTGGCGACGGTGGTGATCCACAACCCGGCCCGGCGCAACGCGATGACCGCGGCGATGTGGCGGCAGCTTCCGGTGCTGCTGGACAGCCTGGAGGCCGACCCGGCCGTGCGGACCCTGGTGCTCACCGGCGCGGACGGCACCTTCTGCGCCGGGGCGGACCTCGGCGACCTCGACGAACTGCTCGACGCCGGTGACGCGAGCATCGCCGTCGAGGCCGAAGAGCGGCTGGCCGCCTTCGCCAAGCCGACCGTCGCCGCGATCCGGGGCGCCTGCGTGGGTGGCGGGTGCCAGCTCGCCGTCGCCTGCGACCTGCGGATCACCGCCGACGACGCGCGGTTCGGCGTACCGCCGGCGCGGCTGGGCCTGGTCTACCCGGCGCCCACCACCCGGCGGCTGGCCCGGCTGGTCGGGCCGTCCGCCGCGAAGCACCTGCTCTTCACGTCGGAGCTGATCGACACCGACCGGGCGCTGCGGATCGGCCTGGTCGACGAGGTGCTGCCCGCCGACCGGCTGACCGCCCGGGTGGACGAGATCACCGCCGCGGTGGCGGCGCGGTCGCAGCTCACCGTCGCCGCCGCCAAGGAGATCGTCGACGGCCGCGCGGACGCCGACCGGATCGCCTGGTGGCACGGGCAGGTCCGGGCCAGCGGCGAGGCCCGCGAGGGCGTGGCCGCCGCCAACGAACGCCGCCCGGCCCGTTTCACCTGGACACCGCCGGTCGCCTGACCGCGTCACGGCGTCCGCCACCACCGTGCCGGACACCGGCCCGACACCCACCGGTGCGACGGGCACCCCGTCGATCGGGGGCCCGTCCCCGACGCAGGGCCCGTCCCCGGCCGGGGTCGCGGCGCGCGGCGGCACCGTCTCGGTGAGCTGCGACAAGAAGACGGCAGTGGTCGTGGACGTCGCACCGGCAGCCGGCCACCAGCTCGGGGAGTACGAGCCCGGTCCGGCGCGGGAGGTGCGGGTCGAGCTGGTGTCCACCGGCAGCCGCAGCGTCGTCACCGCCCGGTGCGCCAACGGTCGGCCGGTGACCCGGGTGCGGGAGGACCCTCCGATGGCCGGCCCGGACCAGACGACCCGGTCGGCCACCGGAGGGGGCCGGCGGGCGCCGCGCCGAGGTCGTAGCCTCCCGACGCGGCCCCCCGTACCCCGCCGGCCGGTTCGTCACCGCCCCGCGAGCGACGCCCACGTCGGGGTCACCGGCTCGCGCCGCAGCGGCATGCGCGCCTCGGCGGGCGTCCGGTCACCCTTGCGCTGGTTGCACTCGTAGCAGGCGGCGGTCGTGTTCCGCCACGTGTTCCGGCCGCCACGCGAGCGGGGCAGGATGTGGTCGATGGTGCCGGCCGGGCCGCCGCAGTACGCGCAGCACCGGCCGTCCCGCCGCAGCACCCCGGCCCGGGACCAGGCGGGGCCGGCGCTGAACCGCCAGCGGGTCACCACGTACCGGACGAGCCGTACCACCCGGGGAACCGGGAACACCCCGATCACCCGATCCGGCTCGGCCTCGTGGATCTCGGCGACCCGGCGGCAGAGCATCCGGATCGCGTGCTGGACGGTGACCCGGTGCAGCGGGCCGAGGTCGGCGTTGACGACGAGGACGGCGTTCACCGGCGTCTCCCTCCCTGACTGGCGGTCCCCCCGGACGACGGGAGCCGCCCGGTCCTGCTGCGGCGGACGGGGCGGCTCGACGTGGGTACGCGTCAGTCGGGCCGGCCACCTCCACCGGCACGGCAACCGTCGCCGGGCGGCACCGACGGCACACGGCTGACGTGCGGCATCGACATGAACAGCTCCCGCGGCGGTGGTTGACCTTGCGCGATCACGGTAGGGGTGGCCGGTGACCCCGGCAACGCATTTCGATCTCATCCCCGCCCCCCATGCGTGTCGATCATGAAGTTGGCGGGTGATTTGGAGATCAACTCACCCGCCAACCTCATGATCGACGGGGTGGTTGCGGGGTGTGGCGGGCCAGGAGGCCGCGCGGGCGGATCGAGTGGACCGGCTCCGCCGCCCCGCCCACGGCCCGCAGGATGTGGTTCGCCGCGACGACCCCGGTCGCCGCGGACCGCTCCATCAGGGCGCTCGGGAACTCCGTGCGGATCCCGTCACCGGCCAGAAAGAGACCGTCGGCGTCGGTGCGGACGCCCGGCCGCCACCCGTTGCTCCCCGGAACGAAGGCCGGTGCCTGCGCCTCGACGCGGGCCCGCAACTCGCGGATCCGCAGCCGGGAAGCCTCCGGCCACAACGTGCCCAGCTCGGCCCACATCCGCTCCGCCAACTCCCCGGCGGGCACGCCCGGATCGCAGGCGTACGCGTGCAGCTCCACCACTGACCCGCCGGTGCGTACGGCCCAGCGGCGGGACTCGTTCTCCAACCGGTGGTAGAGCGTCACCGAGTCCAGGGTGGCCCGCCGGGACACGCCGCTGAACACCGCCCGCCCCGGATCCACGTCCCCGTCGCACCAGTAGCGCGCCACCGCGTACGGCGGACCGGGCCGGCCGAAGACGGGCATCCGCGCCACCAGCTCGGGAGCGGCCTCGACGAGCGCCGGGGAGGCCGCGACCAGCGCGGCGAGTGCCGGCGGGTCGAGAGCGAGCACGACGTGGCGGGCGTCGTACGCCCCGCCGGTGGTCTCCACCCGCCAGCCGGCGGCGTCGCGGTGCAGCCCGGTGGCCGCGGTGCCGGTGACGATCCGGCCACCGTGCTTCTCGACGTGGCGGGCCAGCGGCTGCCAGATGGCGGTGGCGTAGTCCTCGTCGGGGCAGTCGAACGCGAGCCCCTCAGGGTTGCCGAGCAGGTAGAAGTGGAACTGCGCGATCATCTCGGCGGCCGACATCTCCGCCTCGTGGTTGAAGAACGAATGGGAGAAGACCTCGAAGAGCATCGCCCGCGCCCGGTCCGGCAGCTTGAGCGAGGTGAGCAACTCGTCGGCGGTGGTGTCGTCGAAGTCGGCGTACGTGCGCACCGGATCGTAGGTGAGCAGCGGCAGCGCGGCGTCCCGATCCATCCGGCGCAGGTCGGCGAGGCGCAGGCTGGGGCTGCGCACCAGGAGGGTGAGCAGGTTCGCCGGGGGAGCGGGCGGGAGCCGGCCGAACTCCTCCGTGGGCCAGTCGGCGGAGAGGACCGGGTAGCCGGGGATCGGTTTGAGGAAGCCCAGCGCCGGGTCGATCCGGCGGAGGATCGACCGCCAGTTGTAGTACTGCCGGAAGAACGCGTGGAACCCGTGCTCGTTCATCTGGCTGCCGTCGGGCAGGGACTCCGGCCAGGCGCCGAGCCGGCCGCCGAGGGTGGGGGCCGCCTCCAGCACGGTGACCGGCACGCCGCGCTCGGCGAGCACCACGGCCGCCGACATGCCGGCGATCCCGCCGCCGACCACGACGGCCGGGACCGGGTGCGGCACGCGGGGCGCGCCACCGCCGCCGGGGTCGACCAGGTGCCGGCGTACGCCGATGAGCCGGCCGACCACTTGCGACACCGCCATGCGCCCAATTCTGCCCGAAGTGAAAGGAAGGGGCCCTTTCACCTCAGGCAGCGGCGCTCGCGGTCGGAGGGGGGCCAGACGTACTCGAGGTCGGGGGGGACGTCGTCGCCGAAGATCGGGCGGTAGTGCCCGGGGTCCTTGCGCAGCAGGGACGAGCGGTGGCTGAGGTGCAAGTCCTCGCGGCCCAGCCAGGGCGGCAGTTCGCCGGCCTCCGCCAGCTCGTCCTGGCTGCGGATGCGGGTGATGCCGCACGCGTCGGCGAGGTCGGTCGTCATCGTGGCGGCGCAGGTGTCCGCCCGGCCGGGCTCGGACCAGACCGCGCACATGTCCAGCCCGTACCGGGTCAGCGCCTCCTCGTACCCGGCCCACATTTTCACCGCCGGGTGGTTGCGCCAGCCGTACGTCGGCCGGGTGAGGCCCCGCAGCACCTGGATGGTCTCGACGCGCTGCTTGCCGAGTCGCTTCTGGTCCAGCACCCGGGCGCTCGCCACGAAGTCCGGATACGGGAGGAATGTCTGCATGCCGGTGCTCTACCCGCCGTGAAGTCGGACATTCGTCATGATCGCGGGGCTGCGCACGCTGCTGTCGGCTGACTACGATGCGGCACATGGCGGAGCCCCTGCTCGATCGTGCGCGGCGGGCCGGCCGTCGGTTCCGGGGCAACGGCGACCCCCGCGCGCACTACGTCATCTGCGGGCACGACGCCCTGGCGTACTGGGTGGTGAAGGCCCTGCTCGCCACCGAGCTGCAGACCGCCCGGATCCGGGTCACCCTGGTCGTCCCCGAGCGGCGGCGCACCGACAGCCCCGACGGGCGGGACATCGAGGGCGTCGAGGTCATCCGGGCCGACCGGCTGGACGAGGTGACGTTCCGCCGGGCCGGCCTGGTCGGGGCCGACGGGCTGGCGCTGCTGCACCAGGACGACGTCGGCAACATGCACGCCGCCCTGTGCGCGCAGGAGGTGGAGCCCCGGCTACGGCTGGTGGTGCGCATGTTCAACACGGGCCTGGCCAACGGCGTACGGCAGATCTTCCCCGACTCGGCGGTGCTCTCCGACGCGTCGATGGCCGCCCCGGCCTTCGTGGCCGCCGCCCTCGGCGAGGTCGCGCCCACCCACTTCCGGCACGGCGGGCGCACCCTCTACGTGGCCCGCCGCGACGACGTACGCCCCCAGGACGTCGTGTGCGGGGTGGCCGACACGAACGACCCGCAGGAGGTTCGGGTACTCCCCGCCGACGAGCGCACGGCCGACGTGGTGCTCGCCGAGGCGACCGGCGCCCCACCGGGCACCGAGGTGGCGGCGCGCCGGCTGCGGCGGGCGCGGCGCCGGCGCCGGCCGATCGCCATGCTGCTGCGGGCGGTCCGCAGCTTCGCCACCCGCAAGATCGGCATCGCGGTGCTGGTGCTGCTGGCGGTGATCGTCGTACTCGGCGGCCTCTACGCGGGCACCGCCCACGTCGGCTTGGGGCAGGCGCTCTACCTGACCCTGGTCACCACCCTCAGCGGGCAGGACCCCGACGCGGGCAAGCCGGTCGGCGAACAGGTCCTCCAGGTGGTGCTCAACCTCGCCGGGCTGGCGCTGATCCCGCTGATCACGGCGGTGGTGGTCGACGGCATCGTCAACGCCCGGCTGGCGCTGCACTCCGGGCGGATCCTGCCCGAGCGCTCCGGCCACGTCGTCGTGGTCGGCCTGGGCAACATCGGCATGCGGGTGATGGCCCAGCTCAACGACTTCGGGGTCGAGGTGGTCGCCATCGACAAGAACCCCGACGCCCGCGGCGCCGGCCTGGCCCGGCGGCTCGGTGTGCCGCTGGTGGTGGGGGACGCCGCGACGGAGGAGACGCTGCGCGCCGCCTCGGTCGGCACCTGCCAGGCCCTGGTCGTGGTCTCCACCGACGACGGAGCCAACCTCCGGGCCGCGCTGAACGCCCGCGCCCTCAACGACGAGGTGCAGGTCGTGCTGCGCCTGTTCGACGGGCACTTCGCCGAGCGCATCCAGCGGGCCTTCGGCATCGGCGTCTCCCGCAGCGTGTCCTACCTCGCGGCGCCCTCGTTCGTCGCCGCGCTGCTCGACCGCGCCGTGATCGCCACGATCTCCGTGGGCCGGCACGCCCTCCTGGTCACCGACGTCTCGGTGGCCGCCGGGTCGGCCCTGGACGGGCGTCCCCTCGGCGCGGTGGGGCGGGTGGAGAGCGTACGGCTGCTCGCGCACGCCCGCGCCGGCCAGCGGTACGACTGGTCGCCCGACCGGCGTCTGGTGATCGTCGCCGGTGACCGGCTGACCGTGGTGGCCCGGCGGGCCGGGCTGAACGCTCTGCTCCGCGCAGCCGGTCCACCGGAGCCCCCGCCGCCGGCCCCGGCCGGCACCCCGACCCCGCGGGAGGCGGAGGAGTGAGGGTCAGCGGCGGACGGCGTACCAGAGGGCGCCGAGGGCGAGGACGCCGAAGCCGGCGAGCACGCTCGACAGCGGCAGGTTGACCGCGAGCAGCAGGCACCCGGCCAGCCCCGCCACGGCCAGCGCCCGCACCGGCAGCTTCCGTTCCGGCTCCCGGCCCAGCGTCAGCGCCGCCGCGTTGGTGATCGCGTAGTAGACCAGCACGGTGACGCTGGAGAAGCCGATCGCGTCGCGGACGTCACCGAGGACGACGATCACGACGACGACGGCGGCGACGGCCAGTTCGGCCCGGTGCGGCACCCGGTGGACCGGGTGGACCGCGTCCAACGCGCCGGGCAGGTCACGGCGGCGGGCCATCGCGAGGGTGGTGCGGCCGACCCCGGCGAGCAGGGAGAGCAGCACCCCGGTGACCGCGACGGTCGCCCCGGCGCGGACCACCCAGGCGAGGCCGGGCAGCCCGGCGGCGGTCACCACGTCCGCCAGGGGCGCGGCGGAGCCCGCCAGCCGGTCCGGCCCGAGGACGCCGAGGGCGATCACGGCCAGCACCAGGTAGCCGACCAGCACCAGACCGAGCGCCAGCGGCACCGCCCGGGGGATCGTCCGCTCCGGATCGCGGACCTCCTCGCCGAGGGTGGCGACGCGCGCGTACCCGGCGAAGGCGAAGAACAGCAGGCCCGCCGCGGTGAGCACACCCCGGGCGGAGCCGCCGGGGTCGGCGATCCGGTCGAGGGACACGCCGGTCGCGCCGGCCACCGCGACGAGGGTCAGCACCGCCAGCACGACCACCACGAGGATCCGGGTGGCCGTCGCGGTCTTCGCGACGCCGCGCAGGTTCACGGCGGTCACGGCCACGACGGCGGCGACGGCGACGAGCCGGGCCTGGCCCGGCCAGAGGTACGCCCCGACGGTCAGCGCCATCGCCGCGCAGCTCGCCGTCTTGCCGACCACGAACCCCCAGCCGGCCAGGAAGCCGGCGAACGGGCCGAGGCGTTCCCGGCCGTACACGTAGGTGCCGCCGGACTCGGGGTACCGGGCGGCGAGCCGCGCCGAGCTGGTCGCGTTGCAGAACGCGACGAAGCCGGCGAGCGCCAGCGCCACCAGCAGGCCGACACCGCCGGCCGCCGCGGCGGCGGGGGCGAACACCACGAAGACACCCGCGCCGAGCATCGAGCCGAGGCCGATGACCACCGCGTCGCGTACGCCGAGCCGGCGTGCCAGTCGCTCCACGAGCGGCGACCCTACGGGTACGAGGTGAACGGCCGGTTCCAGCGGTCGACCGCTCCGGGCAGGGGAACGTCGTCCCAGGGCACCCGGTGCAGCAGCCGGTCCAGGAGCAGGCCGAGCAGGAGCCCGGCCACCGAGTCGGTCAGCCAGTGCCAGCCCAGGTACGTCGTCGTGCAGAGCACCACGAGGGGCGGGACGAACCGGACCACGGTCACCAGTCGGGTCGGCATGGCCCGGCCGTAGCTGCGCAGCAGCGGTGCGAGCAGCAGGGCGATCACCGAGTACCAGACGATCGCGTTGGCGACGTGCCCGGACGGGTACGACTGGGCGAAGCGCAGCGGCAGGTCGTCCTGGAAGAGAGGCAGCGTCCGCTCCGGCGGCAGGAACGGCTCCTGCGTGCTGGCGCTGGGCGCGGGCCGGGCCGTCCACACCTTGAGCGGCCCGATGGTCAGGTAGGTGGCGGCGAACCCGGCCACCGGCGGCAGCAGCGGGCGGACCGACCGCAGGCGGACGGCCAGCAGGGCGCCCAGCCCGGCGGCGATCAGCGTCAGCGGGGTGCCCTGCCCGAGGTAGTTGAGGATCCGCGCGACCCAGTAGGCGACCGTCGGGCGGTGCGCGTCGGACCAGTCGGCGACCGCCCGGTCCAGGCCGAAGAGGTGGCCCGCGGCGAGCGCGGCGGTCAGCGTCACGAGGCCGGCGAGCAGCACCGCGTCGAACCACCACCCGGCCGGGCGGACCGGCCGGAGCCGCGGCTCGCGCCGTACCGTCGTGGTCTCCCGCACGCCGTCACGCTACCGGCCCCGGGCGGCGGCCGACCCGCGCGGTCCCGGGGGCGGCTGTGCGCCCGGCCACGTGGGGAAGCGCTCCGGCGGGGGTACGCGTCAGACTTGACGCCGTGCGGATCACCTCGGCCCTCGTCGACCCGGCGCTGCTCGAC
This sequence comes from Micromonospora sp. WMMC415, assembly GCF_009707425.1. GTDB lineage: Bacteria > Actinomycetota > Actinomycetes > Mycobacteriales > Micromonosporaceae > Micromonospora. The sequence continues at coordinate 1,368,267 of NZ_CP046104.1, forward strand.
CTTCCGTGGTCGACGCCGCTGGCGGAGTGGCCTGCGCAACACCTGGTGGCGCTGCCGCAGGGCATCTCCCGGCACGTCGTCCGCTTCGTCCGGCTCGGCGGGTACGTGTACGCGGTCAAGGAGACCGGCGAGCGGGTCGCCGAGCGGGAGTACGACCTGCTGCGGGCCCTGGAGCGGATCGACTTCCCGTCGGTGGAGGCGGTGGCGATCGTCGCCGACCGGCAGACCGACGACGGGGCACCCCTCGACCCGGTGCTGATCACCCGGCACCTCCAGTTCTCCCTGCCGTACCGGGCGCTGTTCTCGCACACGCTGCGTCCGGAGACGATGCAGCGCCTGCTGGACGCGCTGGCCGCCCTGCTGGTGCGAATGCACCTGACCGGTTTCTTCTGGGGCGACTGTTCGCTGTCCAACACGCTGTTCCGCCGGGACGCGGGTGCCTTCGCCGCGTACCTGGTGGACGCGGAGACCGGGGCCCTGCGCAGCTCGCTCTCGAAGGGGCAGCGCGGGGAGGACCTGGAGATCGCCCGGGTGAACATCTTCGGCGAGGCACTGGACCTCCAGGCCGCCGGGCTGCTGCACGAGTCGATCGACCCCGAGGTGGTCTGCGAGGAGGTCGTGCAGCGCTACGAGCGCCTCTGGCACGAGATCACCTACGAGCAGCAGGTCGAGCGTGAGGCCCGGCACGACATCGAGGGCCGCATCCGCCGGCTCAACGAGATGGGCTTCGACGTCGCCGAGATCACGGTGTCGACCATCGACGGCGGGCGCTACCTGGTGCGGCCGAAGGTGGTCGACGCCGGCTACCACACCCGGCGGCTGCTCCGCCTGACCGGGCTGGACGCCGAGGAGAACCAGGCCCGCCGGCTGCTCAACGACCTGGACGCGTACCGGGCGGAGAGCGACCTGACCGACGAGCAGCAGGCGGCGCACCGCTGGCTGACCGAGGTCTTCGAGCCGGTGGTCCGGGCGGTGCCCGCGCACCTGCGCCGGAAGCTGGAGCCGCAGGAGATCTTCGCCCAGATCATCGAGCACAAGTGGCTGCTCTCCGAGCAGGCCGGCCGGGACGTGGGGATGGCCCCGGCGGTGCAGTCGTACCTGTCTGACGTCCTGGTGCACCGCCCCGACGAGCAGGCCGTCCTCGGCCTGGAGATCCCCGCCCCCCGCTGACGCCGGGGCGGGCTCAGTCCAGCCAGGCGCCGGCGCGCATCACCCGGACCACGTTCAGGTCGTCGTCGAGCACCACCAGGTCGGCGCGCAGCCCCGTCTGGAGCGCCCCCAGCCGGTCGCCGAGACCGATCGCCCGGGCGGGGGTGGTGGCCACCATCCGGGCCGCGTCCGCGATCTGGATGCCGGCGGCGACCGCGTGCCGCAGGGCGGCGTCCATGGTCAGGGTGCTGCCGGCGATCGCGCCGTCCCGCGCCAGCCGGGCCACCCCGTCGGCGACCGTGACCGACTGGCCGCCCAGCTCGTACTCGCCGTCGGGCATGCCGGCGGCGGCCATCGCGTCGGTGATCAGCGCGGCCCGCTCGGGACCGGCCGTGGCGGTCGCGAACGCCAGCATGCCGTCGTGCAGGTGCACCCCGTCCGCGACCAGCTCGCACACGACGTTCGAGGCGTCCAGCAGCGCCACCACCGGCCCGGGCTCGCGGTGGTGCACCGGACGCATCCCGTTGAACAGGTGGGTGGCGACGCTCGCGCCGGCCGCGACGGCGGCGCGGGTCTGGTCGTACGTGGCGTCGGTGTGCCCGACGGCGGCGACCACGCCGTGCGCGGTGAGCAGCTTGACCGCCTCCAGCGCGCCGTCCCGTTCGGGGGCGAGCGTGACCATCCGGACCGCGCCGCCGCCCAGCTCGATCAGCTCGCCGAGCTCCTCCGTCGACGGGTCGCGCAGGTACTCCGGGTTCTGCGCGCCGCAGCGGGCCGCCGACAAGTAGGGGCCCTCGAAGTGGACTCCCGCGAGCACCCCCGCGGCGACCAGCGGCCGGTACGCGGTGGTGGCGGAGCGCATCAGCTCGAAGGGTGAACTCACCAGGCTGGCGAGCAGCGTGGTGGTGCCGTGCCGCAGGTGGAACGCGGCGGCCTCGCGTGCCTCGTCGGCCTCGCCGGTGGTGAAGGTGTGCCCGCCCCCGCCGTGGGTGTGCATGTCCACGAAGCCGGGCAGGATCCAGTGCCCGTCGCGCACCGACGGGTACTCGGCGACGGCCGTGATCCGCTCGCCGTTGATCTCCACGCAGCCCTGCCGGACGACCCCGTTCGGGGTCACCACCTTGCCGGTCACCCGTACGGTCATCGCTTCTCCAGAGTGTCGAGGGCGAGCAGGGCGGCGCCGAGACAGCCGGCCTCGTCACCGAGGGCCGCCGCGACCAGCCGTGGCTCGCGGTGGAACGTCATCCGGTCGTGCAGCGCGGCCCGCAGCGGCTCGAGCAGTTGCGCGCCGGCCTGCGCGAGGCCACCGCCCAGCACGATCGTCTCGACGTCGAAGAGTGCCTGACCGGTGGCGAGGCCGTCGGCGAGCGCCTCGACCGCCTCTGACCAGGCCTGCCGGGCCGGCGGGTCACCGGCGGCGGCCAGCGCCGCGACCTCCGCCGCGGTCACGGTCGGAGCGGTGGCCACCGGGTCGGTCAGCTCCGCGTACCGGCGGGCCACCGCCGACGCCGACGAGACCGCCTCCAGGCAGCCGGCCCGGCCGCAGCCGCAGAGCGGGCCGCGGGGGCGTACCAGGATGTGGCCGATCTCCCCGGCGGCGCCGTGCGCGCCGGTGGCGGCCGACCCGTCGACGACGTGGGCGGCGGCGATGCCGGTGCCGATCGCGACGAAGAGGTTGTGCCGGGCGCCCCGGCCGGCACCGAGCCGGGCCTCGGCGAGGCCGCCGGCGCGGACGTCGTGGCCGAGCGCCGCCGGCAGTCCGAGCCGGGCCTCGGCCAGCTCCCGCAGGGGTACGTCCCGGAAGCCGACGTTCGCCGACCACACGGCGACACCCCGCCCCTCGTCGACGACGCCCGGGACGGCGACGCCGAGCGCGATCGGGGTGAGCCCGTCCAGGCGGGCCTTGCCGGCGAGGGCGTCGGCGACGTCGAGGATCGTCTCGACGACCGCGGCCGGCCCCCGCGCGGCGTCCGTCGGGTGCCGCTCGCTGTGTTCGACCGTGCCGTCCGGGCGGACCAGGGCGCACTTCATCCCGGTGCCGCCGACGTCGAGCGCGACGACGACCTGGTCGGTCACGCGAGAACCACGGAGCGGCTGAGGTGCCGGGGGGCGTCCGGGTCGAGACCCCGGGTGGCGGCGACGGTGACCGCGAAGCGCTGCGCCAGGATCAGGTCGGCCATCGGGTCCAGCGGCGTCCGGCCGGCGGCCCAGTTGCCGATCACGCTGCGGCAGCCGTGGGTGCGGCTGTGCACGAACGCGGCTCCGGTGGCCGCCACGTCCTCCGCGAGCCCGTCCGGCAGGTCGCCGAACGCCCAGACCAGCCGGCCCGGGGCGGCGATCGAGATCGGGCCGTGCCGGTAGTCCATGGCCGGGTACGCCTCGGCCCAGAAGGTGGCCGCCTCGCGGCACTTCAGCGCGGCCTCGTGGGCCAGGCCGACGGTCCACCCCCGCCCCAGGAAGGTGACCTGCTCGATCCGGGCCGGGTCGATCGGCAGCGGTGCGCGGACGGCGACCTCGGCGTCGGCGGAGAGCGCGCCGATGTTGTCGCCGAGGTGGGCCCGGAGCAGGGCCAGCGCGGTCGTGGCGAACCGTGTCTGCACCACGGAGCGCTCGTCGGCGAAGGGCAGCGGCACCGTGGCGTCGGCCACCTCGACGGCGGGCGAGGTGGGGTCGCCGACCAGGACGGTGGTGGGCAGCACCCCGCGCAGCCCGGCGAGCAGGTCGGTGACCTCGGTGGTGGTGCCGGAGCGGGTGATCGCGACGACACGGTCGTACCGCCGGGCGACGGGGAACTCGCTGGCCTGGAAGGCGTCGGTCTCGCCCTGGCCGGCGTGCTCGCGGCGGGCCGCGTACGCCATCGCCATGAACCACGACGTGCCGCAGCCAACGACGGCGACCCGCTCGCCGGGGCGCGGCAGGTGCTCGGTGACGGTGGCGGCCAGTCGCGCCGCCTCCCGCCAGCAGTCGGGCTGGCTCGCGATCTCCGCGTCGACGTACGACATGAGAACTCTCCAGGGAGCGGTGCGCAATACGGCTCGTTAGGGCCGTCTTTCGCGCGTTATTCTGCGCGAACCCGGGTGGCCGTGGCAACCGTGCGCGGGATCGAGCAGAGGGAACTTTTGCCTCCGCGTAGTTTCGCGCACTAGTGTGCACGCAATCAATCACCGACCGCGCAGTAACTGGAGGGCCTGGGGTGGACCGGTACGCCAGATGGAACGCCCTGCTCGAAATGCTGACCGACAGCGGCCGGGTCAGCGTCGAGGAGGCCGCCGAGCGGCTGGACGTCTCCCAGGCCACCATCCGGCGCGACTTCGACCAGCTCGCCCAGCAGCAGATGATCACGCGTACGCGGGGCGGCGCGGTCGCCAACGGGGTCTCGTACGACCTCCCGCTGCGCTACAAGACCGCCAAGCACTCGGCGGAGAAGCAGCGGATCGGCGCGGCCGCCGCGGCCCTGGTGTCGCCGGGCACCGTGGTCGGCCTCAACGGCGGGACCACCAGCACCGAGGTGGCCCGTGCCCTGGCCGTCCGGCCGGACCTGAACACCAGCGCGGAGGGCGCCCAGCTCACCGTCGTGACCAACGCCCTGAACATCGCCAACGAGCTGCTGGTCCGCTCGCGGATGAAGGTGGTGGTGGCCGGCGGCGTGGTGCGGCCGAAGTCCTTCGAGCTGGTCGGCCCGCTGGGCGGGGCGCTGCTGCGCGAGGTCACGCTGGACGTCGCCCTGCTCGGCGTCGACGCGATCGACCCGCAGCTCGGCGCCGCCGCCCACCACGAGGGCGAGGCGGCGATGAACAACCTGATGGTGGCGCGGGCCAAGCGGGTCGTCATCATCGCGGACTCGTCCAAGCTGGGCGGTCACGCCTTCGCCCGGATCTGCGCGGTCGACCGGGTGGAGACGCTCGTCACCGACTCCGGGGCGTCCCCCGAGGTGGTCGACGCCTTCCGGGCCGCCGGGGTGCACGTCATCTGCGCCTGACCCGGTCGTTGAATCACTGTCGGTAGCGATCCGGTGCACCGATGCATACCGGGTATTGCGCCGATGTGTATACCGAGTATGGTGTCGCTCGTCGCCCACACCCAACGGGGGAGGTGCAGCTTGCCAGCTGTCCTGGAAATCGAAGGTCTACGGAAGACCTACAAGAGTCGCCGGCGCGGTACCCGCAACGCGCTGGACGGCTTCGACATGCGGGTCGAGGCGGGCCAGGTGCACGGCTTCCTCGGGCCGAACGGATCGGGGAAGACGACCACCCTTCGTACCCTGCTCGGCCTGATCCGGCCCGACGGCGGCCGGATGGCGATCCTCGGCCAGGAGGTGCCCGCGGCCCTGCCGGCGGTCGCCGGCCACGTCGGCGCGATCGTGGAGAGCCCCCAGTTCTTCCCGCACTTCACCGCCCGCGACACGCTGTCCCTGCTCGCCAGCGCCGGTGACGTGCCGGCCCACCGCATCGACGAGGTGCTGGAGCTGGTGGGGCTGCGCGACCGGGCCGGCGAGCGGGTGAAGACCTACTCGCTCGGCATGAAGCAGCGGCTCGCGGTCGCCTCCGCCCTGCTGAAGAACCCGAAGCTGCTGATCCTCGACGAGCCGGCCAACGGCCTCGACCCGGGCGGCATCCGCGAGATGCGTACGCTCATGCGCAACCTGGCCGAGTCCGGCATGACCGTCGTGCTCTCCAGCCACATCCTCGGCGAGATCCAGCTGATCTGCGACTCGGTCACGATCATCTCGCTCGGCCGCCGGGTCGCCTTCGGCCCCGTCGACGAGGTGCTCGCCCGCCACTCGTCCGGCGCCGTCCGCGTCCGCGTCGAGGCCGTCACCGACCTGCCGGCCGCCGCCGAGACGCTGACCCGGGCGGGAATCCGGGTCACCGCCACCGAGCCGGACCACCTGATGCTCACCGGGCTGGACAAGCCCGCCACGGTGACCCGGCTCCTCGCCGAGCAGGGCCTCTACGTCAGCGAACTGACCCAGGTCGCCGCCGACCTGGAGAGCGTCTTCCTCGACCTGACCGCCACCGCGCCGGTCCCCGGCCAGCACCGGCAGGTCGACCAGTCCACGAAGGTCGGTGCGGCGGACCAGCCCACCACGGGAGGGTGGGGCGCGTGAGTCTCTACCGTACGGAGCTGCGCCGGCTGCTGAAGCGGCGCTTCACCCGCTGGATGACCGTGCTCGGCCTGCTGGTGCTCGCCGCCGTGGTCGTCGGGGTGTTCCTCACCAACGAGAAGATCGACGCCACGGCGCGGGCCAATGCCGAGGCCACCGCCGAAGCGCAGTACCAGGAGCGGACGCGCTGGGCGGAGCAGGAGCGGGCCGCCTGCGAGGCGGCGAAGTCGAGTGGGACGGCGACCAACGACGGCCGGTTCCCGGACGACTGCTCGGTGATCACCGCGCCGCCGCGCGAGTCGATCGAGGCGGAGTGGTTCCTCCCGTCCACCTTCGACTTCCGGGAGAACTTCGGCTTCACCCTGCTGCCGCTCGCGGCGATCCTGGCACTGGTCGGGTTCGTGGTCGGCGCGTCCTTCGTCGGGGCCGAGTGGAGCACCGGCGGCATGATGAACCTGCTGCTGTGGCGGCCGAAGCGGCTCACCGTACTCCTGACCAAGCTGGCGGCGCTGCTCACCGGCCTGCTCGCGTTGGCCGTGACCACCACGGCGCTCTGGTTCGGCAGCTTCTGGATCGTCGCGACGCTACGCGGCACCACCGAGAAGATGACCTCTGGCGTGTGGCAGTCGTTCGCCCTGACCGGGCTGCGCGGCGTGGTGCTCGCGTTGGTCGGCGCCACGGTCGGCTTCGCCGTGGCCTCGCTCGGCCGGCACACGGCGATGGCCCTGGGCGGGGCGATCGGGGTGATCGTCGTCGGGCAGTTCGGCGTCGCCATCCTGCTCGCGCTGGCCGGGATCCGCTTCGCCGAGGCGTGGTTGCTGCCCACCTACGTGGCGGCGTGGATGCAGAAGAAGGTCACCCTGAAGAACTGGGAGGCCTGCCAGGCCACCTACTTCGGGGAGTGCAAGCCGGAGACGCTCGACATCACGTGGCAGCACTCGTCCCTGCTGCTCGGTGTCTCCCTCGTGCTGATCCTCGGCGCTGCGCTCTGGACGATGCGCCGGCGGGACATCTCCTGACGGCCGGCCGTGGAAGGCCCCACACCGGGGCCTTCCACGGCCGGCGTCGACGTTCCCGCGGCGTTCGGCCACGACCCGCGACGACCGGCCCGGACGTCGCGGGTCGACCCGTGCGGCCGGTAGGGAGTCCCACTAGACGAGTGATTCCGAATGGATCAGTGGTCGTACGCGGTCAGGGAGCGTTTGACGTCGGCGTTTATGCGCCAGTTGTGCCAGATCGCGGCGGTCATGGCCAGGAGCCGTTGGGCGACGCGGGCGTACACCCCGGCCGGTGTACGACCGCCGTGTCCTTCCAGGTTGAGCTGGCCTTTCAGGGTCTGGTTGACCGACTCGATCCACTGCCGGACCCCGGCGAGGTTGCCGAAACGGCGCCGTTCGTCCTTGCGGTCCGGCCTGGCCAGTAGCACCTCGACCTGCTCGGCGCAGTAGCGTTCGATCGCCCTGCCAGCCAGGCCCTTGTCGGCCAGCACGACCATGCCCGGTGCCAGAGCGCCCAGTTCGCGTGCGTAGTCGAGCAGGTCCTCGGCGATCTCGCGTTCGCCGATCTTCGGGTCGGCCAGGCACCACGCCAGCGGGAGCCCTTCGGCGGTGGTCAACAGGTACAGCTTCAGGCCCCAGTACCAGCGCGAGTGCGACGCGCAGTAGCCGTAGCCGGCGATCTCGGCCAGCGCGGAGCGCTGCACGGTGGACCGAGAGGTGCCGCACGGCACCGGGGTGGCGTCCAGCAGCCGCAGCTGGTCGCCGATGGTGGGGCACAGCCCGGCCAGGTACATCGTGGTTCGGCAGATCAGCGGCGCGGCGGCCTTGACCCGCTTGTGGTAGCCGGGCTGTTTGGGCAGGTAGGGAAACAGATGCCCGAGACGGCCGTAGCAGATCCGCAGCCAGTGGTGCTCGGAGCGGGCGCCCAGCAGCACCTGAGCCACGGCCAGGCAGACCAGTTCGGCCTCGGAAAGTCGCTTCGGCCGGCCCGGGCCTTTGCAGCCGGGCGGGATGACGTGGTCGTCGATAAGCACGTACAGTGCGGTCAAGAGGGTGTCGAGGTCTGTCTTCACAAACGACCATCGATGCCCTCTCTACTTGCGCTGGTCAACCTGCCACGCCGCTCAACCCAGAGTTGGGAATCACTCGTCTAGGCTTGGGGCTCCCCGGGTCGGCGTCGCCGCGCCGACCGCCCTCGCGAGGAGTGCCATGCCGCCGGACGCCGTCCCGACCGCCGCCGAGCCGTCCGGAGACGGCCCGACCGGCGGGCGGGCGGCCGGCGACACCCGCGCGCGGGCCGCCGTACCGCCGCCCCGGCCCGCGCCGGACGTGGAGGCGGTCCCGTCCGACCCCGAGCCGGTCCCGCCGGATGCCGGCGGCGACGGCGACGCGGTTCCGGCCACCGGGACGGCGGACGGTCTGACCGAACGCGAGCGGGGCATCCTCGACTTCGAGCAGCAGTGGTGGCGCCACGCGGGGGCCAAGGAACAGGCCATCCGCGACCGGTTCGGCCTCTCCGCGACCCGCTACTACCAGCTGTTGAACGCGCTGCTCGACAAGCCGGCCGCGCTGGCCGCCGACCCGGTGCTGATCGGCCGGCTGCGCCGGCTGCGCTCCTCCCGTGCCCGCAACCGCCGCCGCTGAGCCTCGGCGCCCTGCCGGGCCCGGTGTGGTCGTCAGCCCTTCTCGTACGTGCGTAGGCCGTTGCCGATGGCGAAGAACGTCGGTGCCCACTCGCCGATGAAAATTCCCCAGCGGTCGGCCCGGGCCACACCCGCCTTCTCCAGGTGCTTGGAGAGGAACCAGCTCGTGAACGACAGGCCGATGCTCGCGAAGCCGGCCAGGTACGCGTGCTCCGCCCGAAGGCCGGCCTCGTGCAGTTGCTGCAACATCTGCGATCCCCCCACGTCGCGGACGGGCGGCTGGCGCCGCCGCCGGCCCTCGAGGCCGACCGATGCCGACGTTACCGTCCGTCCTGCCGGCGGAGCGCCGGGTTGACGGAAGGCGGTCCGGGCCCGCCCGGCGGCGGCATGCCGGCCCTCGGTGCGGGTAGGCGAGGTCGTCGTACCGGCACGGGCCGGGCCGGGACGGGCCGGGGTGGCCGAGGAGGGAGCGGGGCATGGGTGGGACGGACCCAGGCAGGCGACGGTCGGGTCCGGCGGGCCGGCCGACCGCGCCGGCACCAGCGACGGCGACCGGGCCGCAGCCGCACGAGTGGGTGGTGAACGCCCCGTACACGGTCCGGGACCTCGGCACCGGCGAGAGCCGGGTCCGCGACCCGGCCGACCCCCGGGTGGGGAGCCGGGCCCCGGAGGCGGTCGACGACCCGCGCCGGTCCGCCGTCCCCCGGACGATGCGGGTGCGGTCGGCGTCGGCACCGTCCCCCGACCGGCCGGTCAACGAGGACGTCGTGTTCCGGTTCGGGCCGCTCGTCGGCGTCCTCGACGGCGCCACCGTCCCGGAGGGCTTCGACACCGGCTGCGTGCACGGCCCCTCCTGGTACGTCCGGCACCTCGCGGCCCGGATCGGGCTGGCCGAGGCGGCCCGCCCGGCGGCGACGCTGATGAGCAACCTCGCCGCGGCGATCCTGGCGGTGCGGGCCGACCACGGCGACCAGTGCGACCTCGATCATCCGGGGACCCCTTCGAGCACGGTGTGCCTGCTGCGGGACGGCGGCGACCAGGTCGACTGGCTGGTGCTCTGCGACAGCCCGCTGGTGCTGGACGTCGGCGGCCAGGTGCGCGTGGTGACCGACGACCGCCTGCACACCGCGCTGGCGGACCTGCGGGCCACCGCGGCGGGACTCCCGGACGACGCCGACCGGACCACCCGGTTCCGGCACGCCGTCGGGGTACAGCGGGAACGGATGAACCGGACGCACGGCTACTGGGTGGCGGCGTCGGACCCGGACGCCGCGTACCACGCGCTGGCCGGAACTCTGCCGCTCGGCGGGCCGGACGGGCTGCGCCGCGCGGCGCTGCTCAGCGACGGGGCTTCCGCGGCGGTGGAGCACTTCGGCCTGTTCGACTGGACCGGTCTGCTGGACCTGGTCACCGCCGAGGGGCCGGCGGCGCTGATCGACCGGGTACGGGCGGCCGAGCGGGACCTGCCGGACCGCCTCCGCCGGCACAAGGCCGCCGACGACGCCTCAGCCGTGCTCTGCGAGTTCGGCGACGGAGCGTGAGGAGGAACACGATGGGGGCCGACCGGCCGATACCTGCGACCGGACCGCCAGTCGGGCTCCAACGGGGTGGACTCGGGCCGGTAAGCCCGGCAGACTGCGGCACGTGGCGAGTGCGGTGCGATTGGAGCCGGTGAGCGAACGCAACCTGGAGTCGTTGCTCTCCGTAGCGGCTGCGGAGGCGGAGCCGGCCGACGTCATGCCGCCGGTCGAGGCGCCGGCGGGCTGGTCGCACGCGCGCCGGGAGGCGTTCCGCGAGTTCCACCGGGCGAGCTTCGGCGGGCTGGACGGCCCCACCCGCACCCAGATGTACGCGATCCTGGCGGGCGGCGAGGTCGTCGGGATGATCCGTATGACGGGCTGTGACGAGCCGGGCACGGTCGAGACCGGCCTGTGGCTCGGGCGCTCGGCGCGCGGCCAGGGCATCGGGCCGGCCGCGTTGCGGGAACTGCTCAACGAGGCGGCCGCCGCCGGTATGCGGCAGGTCGTCGCCACCACCACCCGGGACAATTCCGGGGCGTTGTCCGTGCTTTCCAAATGCGGCGCGAAATTGCGCTCCGACGGTGCTCGAATGCGCGCCGAAATCTGCCTCGACTCGACACCTCCGGCTCTCTGAGAATTCTCCTCCCGATCGCGTATTCCCTGCTCATCGCGGTGCGGAAGTCCTTTTTGTGAGGATTTCGCCCGCGATTCTGATTGCTTGGGAAGGCGTCGCTCGGTCCGCCCGCAAATAGGTTTTGCGAATCTGCCTCGGGGTACTGCCCGCCGGGTCCGCTCAACGGGCACCTGATCGCGGGCCCCACGTGCTTCTCCCCGGTGGCTCCTCTCGGTCCGCCGTCGATCAGGTGTCTCCGCTCCGGGGAGCGAAGGAGAACTGATGAACAGCGGAGCACGAATCGGTCTGGCGGTGGGCGTCGGCTACCTGCTCGGGCGCCGCCGCAAGATGCGGAAGGCCCTCGTCCTGGCGGCCGCGGTCGCCGCCGGGCGGGCCAGCCACAACTCCGGCGGGCTGCTGAAGGTCGGCCAGAACCTGCTGCAGTCGTCACCTCAGCTGGCCAACCTCGGCAAGCTCGGTGGGCCGCTCGCCACCGCCGGCAAGGCGGCGGCGACCGCCGCCGCGGGCAGTGGCATCGACGCGCTCAGCGGCAAGCTGCGCGGCTCGGCCGACGCGCTGCGCCGCAAGGGCGGGGCCGCCGAGTCGAGCGCGGACCAGCCGTCGGACGAGGAGCAGTCGGGCGGTACCGGCCGGTCGGCTGACGACACCGGCGCCGACGACGGCGAGCGGGGGCGGTGAGCATGGCCGCGACCACGAACCCCGGCGGGCTGGCGGACAAGGTCCGGACCCAGCTCGGTGGCGAGGTACGGAACCTGGCGAGCGCGATCGGTGAACGCGCCGTGCAGGTGGTGACCGAGCGGATCACCGGTGCCACCGGACGGCTGAGCGAGTACGCCAGGCAGGGCGGCGGCCCGGGGCTGATCGCCGCCGCGACCGGCGCGCAGAAGCTCGCCGAGGGCAACTCACCGATGAAGGCGATGGTTCAGGCCGGGATTGCTGGCGGTAAGGAGAAGCTCATGTCGGCCTTCGGCGGCGGTAAGGGCGGCAGGGGTGGCGGCAAGAAGCTGAAGGTCACCAACATCGTCGAGACGGTCGAGGTCGGGGTGCCGGTCCGGGTCGCGTACAACCAGTGGACCCAGTTCGCCGACTTCCCCAGCTTCATGAAGAAGGTGGAGCAGGCCGAGAACGACTCCGACGAGAAGATGACCTGGAAGGCCCAGGTCTTCTGGTCGCACCGCACCTGGGAGTCGACCATCGTCCGGCAGCTCCCGGACCGCCTGATCCACTGGCGCTCCAAGGGCGAGAAGGGCTCGGTGGACGGCACGGTCAGCTTCCACGAGGTCGCACCCGAGCTGACCCGGATCCTGGTGGTGCTCGAGTACCACCCGCAGGGCCTCTTCGAACACACCGGCAACCTGTGGCGGGCCCAGGGACGGCGCGTCCGCCTGGAGCTCAAGCACTTCGTCCGGCACGTCATGACGCAGACCGTGCTGGACCCGGATGCGGTCGAAGGCTGGCGCGGCGAGATCGAGGACTCGCAGGTGGTCAAGGACCACGAGACGGCCCTGCGCGAGGAACAGGAACAGCGCGAGGAACAGGAGCAGGTCGACCGCGAGCAGCAGGAGCAGCGCGGCGGCGGGCGAGCGGCACGCCGCCGGCCCGAGCCGGAGCCGGAGGAGGAAGCCGAGGAGGAGCCCCGCGAGGAGCGGCGGCCCGCCGCACGCGGCCGGCGTCGCCCGCCCGTCCGTCGCCGCCCTCCTGAGGAGGACGAGTACGAGTCCTACGACGAGGGCCAGGACTACGACGAAGGGTACGAGGAAGAAGCCGAACCCGAGGAGGAGGCGCCCCCACCGCGCCGCCGACAGCCGGAACGGGCCCGCCGATCCCAGCCGCGCGAGCAGGCCCCGGAGCGGCCCCGCCCGGTCCGCCGTACCCCCGAAACCCCCCGACGGCCGGTGGTACGCCGCCGGCGAGAGGAGCGTGACGAATGACCGTGGCGACCACCGCTACCGGCGGTCAGCCGGGCGCGGCACTGGAGCGCGGCGGCGGTGGCGGGAGTCTCGCCGACGTCGTGGAGACGGTGCTGGACAAGGGCGTCGTGATCGACGCCCAGGTGTCGGTCGCCGTGGTCGGCATTCAACTCCTGGAGATCAACGCCCGGATCGTGATCGCCAGCATCGAGACGTACCTGCGGTTCGCCGAGGCGGTCGACCGGCTGAGCATCGTCCCCGAAGGACAGAAGGGGCTGCCCGACCTGGTGGAGGGCGCCTCCGGTGCGGTCACCAAGGGCAAGGCCGTCGGTGGGCTCGGCAAGGCCGCCAAGGAGATCAGCGGCGCGGTCGTGGACTCCCTCACCGACCGCGGGTCGGAGCGGGAGCGGGAGCGACCCCGGCGGCGGGACGAGGAGCGGTGAGATGAGCGAGCAGAACGTGCAGCCGACCGGCGAGACCGGGCTGTTCATCTACGGCATCGTGCCGTCCGACGTGGAGCCGACCCCCGACGCGCAGGGGGTCGGCGACCCGCCGGGCGACGTCGACGTGGTGCGGCACGGCGACCTGGCGGCACTGGTCAGCGAGGTGGCTCTGGAAGAACCGATCGGCCGGCCGGCCGACCTGACCGCGTACGAGAGGCTGCTGGACGGGACGGCGGCGGTGGCCCCCGTGCTGCCGGTGCGGTTCGGCACCGTGGTGACCGGGCCGGACGCGGTGCAGGACCTGCTGGAGGCGCACCACGACCGGTTCGCCGCCGCGCTCGACGAGTTCGAGGACCGGCTCCAGTACACGGTGCACGGCCGCTTCGACGAGCAGGAGGTGCTCAGCGAGATCCTGGCCGCCGACCGGCGGGCCGCCGACCTCGCCACGCAGGTGCGCGGTCGGCCGGAGGCCGAGACCCGAGAGCAGCGGATCCGGCTCGGCGAGATGATCAGCCAGGCGGTGGAGCTGCGCCGGGAGGCGGCCAACCGCGAGCTGGTCGAGGCCCTCACCCCGTACGCGGTGCTGACCGCACCCCGGGCTCCGAGCCACGAACTGGACGCGGTGAACGTCGCCTTCCTGATCGAGGCCGAGGACGAGGAGAACTTCGTCCGGGAGCTGGAGGACGTCGCCGAGCAGCGGCGGGGTCTGATCCGGATGCGGCTGCTCGGCCCGCTCGCCCCGTACGACTTCGTCAGCGCACACCAGTTGGTGGGGTGACCGGTGGACATCCTCTGGGCGCTGCTGACCCTGCCGTACGCCCCCGTGCGGGGGCTGACGGCGGTCGTCAAGGTGATCGCCCGGGAGGCGGAGTCGCAGCAGTACAACCCGGTCAACATCCGGCGTGAGCTGGAGGAACTGGACCGCGCGGCGGAGGCCGGCGAGATCACGCCGGAGGAGCGGGACCGGGAACAGCAGCAGGTTCTGGACCGGCTGACCGGAACGGCGGCCGGCGGCGGGGGCGCACCCCCGGCCGCCGGCCGGCGGCCGCCACCGGCGGGTCGACGGCGGGCAGCCGGACGGCCACCCGCACGCCGGGCCGGCCAGGACCGCGGGCGAGGGAGATGAGATGGCACCAGGACGGACCCGCGCCGACCGCGCCCCGGAGCGCCGACCCGACCGGGGCGACGACCGCCACACCGAGGAGGAGTACGAGGAGGTGTCCGCCGCCGAGGCGGCCCGGGAGGGGCTGCGGCAGATCGTGTCGCTGACCGGCAAGGACCCCCTCGGGATCACCGCGATCGAGCCCACCGACGACGGCTGGCTGGTCGGCGTGGAGGTGGTCGAGGACCACCGCATCCCGGCCTCGACCGACCTGCTCGGCCTCTACGAGGTGGAGCTGGACATGACGGGCAGCCTGCTGGGCTACCGGCGAACGCGCCGCTACCAGCGCGGCAAGGGGGACGGGAGCTGAGATGAGCACGATGCGGCAACCCTCGGTGGTGCAGAACTCCGGGCAGGTCCTGCCCGCCGGGCACGAGCCGGCGAACCTCGGCGACATCCTGGAGCGCGTCCTCGACCGGGGCATCGTCATCGCCGGTGACATCCGGGTGAGCCTGCTCGACATCGAGCTGCTGACGCTCAAGCTGCGCCTGGTCATCGCCTCCGTCGACACCGCTCGCCAGATCGGCATCGACTGGTGGGAGCACGACCCGTGGCTCAGCTCGCGGGCCAGACCGCCGGTCGAACCCGGGCCCCGGGACCCCGAGGAGGTGGAGGCCGAGCGCCGGCCGCGCGTGGCCCGGCGCGCCGCGGCGAGGGAGGAGTGGCAATGAGCGCGACGGCCGAGGTGACCACCGCCGACTGGCTGCACGGCGTGGTCCGGGACGTCCCGCCGGAGACGCTCGCCGCGATGGCCGGCATGGCCGGCACGCCGGTGCGCGCGGTGCGGGCCGCCGGTCTGGCCGCCGTCGTGAGTGCCGCACCCCTGACCGAGTACGGCGAGGAGCCGCTGCGCCGCAACCTGGAGGACCTGGCGTGGCTGGAACGGGCGGCGCGGACCCACCACGGGGTGGTGGCGGCACTGGCCCGCACCGGCCCCGTCGTGCCGGCCCGGCTCGCCACCGTCTACCACGACGACGAGCGGGTCGCCGGGCTGCTCACCGCCCGCCGGGCCGAGTTGGCCGCGGTCCTGGACCGGCTCGCCGGCCGCGAGGAGTGGGGCGTCAAGGGGTACGTCGTGCCCGGTGCGGCGCCGGCCCCGACCGCCGCGCCCGAGTCGGGGGGTGCCGGGGCGGCGTACCTGCGCCGGCGTCGCGCCCAGCTCACCGCGCGGGAGGAGGGGCAGCGGGTGGCGGCTGCCGCAGCGGCCGCCGTCCACGACGCCCTGGCCGGCCAGGCGATCGCCGCCCGGCGGCATCCGCCGCAGGACCGCCGGCTGTCCGGCGCGCCCACCCCGATGGTGCTCAACGGGGCGTACCTGGTCGACACGGCCGGCCTGCCCGGCTTCACCGCGCTGGTCGGTGAGCTGGGCGACCGGCATCCGGAGCTGCGGCTGGAACTGACCGGTCCGTGGCCCGCGTACTCCTTCGTGGACGGCACCGGTCCCGCGGACGTGTCGGCCGCCGACGGCCCGGCGGCGGACGGGGTGCCGGCGTGACCACGCAGCTCGCACCGAACAGCGCGGACGGGCCGCTCGGGTACCGGCCGGTGGCCCTGGTCGACCTGCTCGACCGGGTGCTCGCCACCGGGGTGGTGATCAGCGGCGACATCACGATCGCGATCGCCGACGTCGAACTCGTCCGCATCTCACTGCGCGCCCTGGTCGCGTCCGTCGGCGCCCTCGCGGCGCCGCCCGACGACGCGCTGGCCGTCCGGGAGACCGCCGTGCCGCCGGGCGGATCGGCGTTGCCGTCCGGAGAGTTCGGCGTGGCGGGTGACGGACCGGCCGGGCCGGCCGGTGGATCGGCGGTGCTCTCCGGGGAGGTGACATGACCGAGCGGAACGAGGCGGCCGAGCTGGCGGCGGCGGTGCACGGGCCGGCCGCGGCCCAGGACGGGCCGTCGTGGCGGGCACCGCGGGCGAGACCGCTGGACCGACGGCTGGCCGTGGACCAGGACTCCGTCGAGCGAGGGCTGGCCAGCCTCGTGCTCACCGTGATCGAGTTGCTGCGTCAGCTCATGGAGCGGCAGGCGCTGCGCCGCGTCGACCTCGGTGACCTGACCGAGGAACAGGTCGAACGCATCGGCACGACGCTGATGGCCCTGGAGGAGCAGATGGCGGAGCTGCGGACGTACTTCGGGCTCGCCCCGGAGGACCTCAACCTGGACCTCGGCCCCCTGGGCCCGCTCCTGCCCACCGATTGAGGGCCGGCCGCTCGGTACGGCGGCAGCCCGGATCGGTCCCTCGCCGGATCAACCAGCGTGCTTCTCGGCGTACCCGGCCAGCCAGGCGACCTGGGCCGGGTCCAGCGAGGGGCGGACGCGGGACCGGGCGGTCGCCACGTGGGCCGCCGTGACCGTGGCCGCGGCCAGCGACTCCCGCATCGCGGCCAGCGCCGCCTCCCGGACCAGCGCCGCGCAGTCCGCCGCGGAGAAGCCGTCCAGTTCCTCGGCGAGCGCGGCGAGGTCCACGTCGGGTGCGAGCGGCACGGTCCGGGACGCGGCACGCAGGATCGCCGCCCGGGCCGGCCCGTCCGGTGGCGGAACGTAGACCAGCCGCTCCAGCCGGCCGGGGCGCAGCAAGGCCGGGTCCACCAGGTCGGGCCGGTTGGTCGCACCGACCACCACCACGTTGCGCAGCGCCTCCACGCCGTCCAACTCGGTGAGCAGGGCGGCCACCACGCGGTCGGTCGTGCCGCCGTCGGTGGCCTGACCGCGTACCGGCGCGAGCGCATCCACCTCGTCGAGGAAGACCAGCGTCGGCGCGGCCTCCCGGGCGCGGCGGAACAGTTCGCGGACGGCGCGCTCGCTCTCGCCCACCCACTTCGACAGCAGCTCCGCGCCCTTGACCGACAGCACGTTCGCCCGGCCCGTACCGGCCAACGCGGTCACCAGGTAGGTCTTGCCGCACCCCGGCGGCCCGTAGAGCAGCACCCCGCGCGGCGGCTGCACGCCGAGCCGTGCGAACGTGTCCGGATACGTCAGCGGCCACAGCACCGACTCGGTCAACGTCTGCTTGACCTCGACCAGGTCGCCCACGTCGTCGAGGGTGACCGACGCCAGTTCCAGCGTGGACGCCGCCATCGTGGTCGGGCGGACCACCTCCAGCGCGGCGACGAAGTCGCCCATCGCCACCGTCGGGCGGTCCACCGCCTTCTGCCGCAGCGCCGCCCGCACGCCGGCCTCGCGCACCAGCGCGGCCAGGTCCGCGGCGACGAATCCGGGAGTGCGCGCGGCGACCTCGTCGAGCCGGACGTCCTCGGCGAGCGGCACCTGACGGGTCAGCACGCTCAACTGCTCCCGGCGGAGAGCGGCGTCCGGCAGCGGCACGCCGATCCGCAGGGAGAGCAGGTCCGGAGCGCGCAGGGCCGGGTCGACGGCCTCGGGGCGGCCGGTCGTGCACACCACCGCCGCGCCGGCCGCGACGGTCTCGGCGACGACCTGCCGGAACACGGTGGCCACCGGGCCGGGCGCGTCGGCCGGCGCGAGCGCCTCGACGTCGGTGACCAGCAGCACCGCCGGGCCGTCCGCCAGTACGTCGGCGGCGGCGGCGCGCAGCCGCTCGGCCGCCGCCGCGTTGGTCAGCGCGGCCAGCTCGGGCCCCCAGAGCGGCCGCACCCGCGCCCGCACCCGGGCGGCGACCGCACGTACCAGCGCCGACTTCCCGGAGCCGGCCGGGCCGTCGACCAGCACTCCGAGGGACACCGTGGTGCCGAGCCGCCGGAGCACCTCGCGGTGGTGGAAGCCGAGGTCGAGCAGCTCGCCCAACTCCTCGGCCTGCGCCCGTAACCCGGGCAACTCGTCCACCGACGGCGCCTCCGCGGCAACCTCCGCCCCTGCGGCCGCCCGGGTCGCGTCCGCGCCGCCCGCCGTGGTCGCGCCGCGCGCTGTCCCGGACAGAGTGGCGTCCGGAGCGGGGGAGGCCACTCCCTCCCGGGAAGTGCGCGGATCGTGGTCGCGGGCAACGGTGGTCGGGATGGTCGCGGAGCCGTGGGTGGCCGCGCCGTGCTCCCAAGCGACCAGCGTGTCCATGGTGACCAGTGCGGCCGTCTCCGGCTCGGCGGTGACGACCGTGAGCAGCGTGCTGGTCCAGGCGTACCCCACCCGGTTGGACAGGCTGTCGCGGGCCGCCTCGACGAGGCTGCGCACCGAGGCGTCGGGCAGCACGTCCTGCGGGAGGAGCGACACGTCGTCCCCGGCGGTGACCACCTTGCCGAGCAGCGCGAGCCGGAGCATCTCCGGGGAGACCGCCGCGACCACCGGTGCCGGACCGGCCAGCACCACCCGGTGCGCGGCGGTGACCGGCGTCGGGCGGACGCTCACCTGGCTCCCGTCGCGTACGCCGAGGTTGCCCAGCATCAGGTCGTCGGCGTGGAGGAGCCCCGGGCCGGCACCCCGCTCGGCCGCCGCGACGATGCCGGCGGTCACCCGCCGGCCGGTGAGCCGGACCGGGTCACCGGGGCGCAACCCGAGCGCGGTGAGCGCCTCCGGGTGCAGCCGCACGATGCCGCGTCGGGCGTCCAGCGCGGCCGGCCGCAGGCTGGCGGTCAGGGTGAGCTCCGATTCCCCCACCAGCCGAACCCTAGCCGGTGCGGGGAAATGTGCCCTGCCGGCGCGTACCGCGGTGGAAGCGCCCACGGGCCTCCCGCTAGCGCCCCGGGTCGAGGTCGGTCAGCAGCGACGGGTCGCGGCGGATCAGTTCGGCGAGCCGGGCCGCCGGGTCGGGTCGCACGCCGGCCGCCCCGGACGACCGGTCCGGCTCGGTCCGCGCCGACAGCGGCCACGCCGGAGGGGGCTCGACCGCGGGCTCCGCGCCGACCGTCACGTTCCCGTCCGACCAGGCCACCCGCAGCGGGTACGCCGCACCGCCGTGCTCCACCCGCAGCGTGACCGCCAGATCCGGGTGCCGGGCGACGATCCGGCGAACCGCCTCGGCGACCTCCTCGACCGGGTCCGGATCGGGTGTCTCGGCCCGGTGCTGGCCGGCCGACCAGCCGGTCGGGTCCGCCCACCACGCCGCCGGCTGGTCGGGGGCGGGCGCCTCGCCCCGCCGTACCCCCGCGTCCCGGTGGCTCGACCACCCCGGTCCGGCGTTCCGGCCGGGATCACCGCGCCCGGCGTCCCTCCGCTCGCCGGCGCCGCTCCCGGTGTCGCCGCGCGCAACCTCCCGGCGGCCCGCCTCCGCGTCGGGCAGCCGGCCGGTGTCCCCCTCCGCCCCCGGGTCGGCGCCCCGCCGCCGCAGCGCTTCCTCGCGCCGGGCCAGCCGGGCCAGTGTCTCGTCCAGTCCACCCCTCATCACGACCACCCCTCATCGTGGAAACGGGCCTGACCGCCCGTCGGTTCAGCTCCCCCTCGCCCGGTTGGCCCGGTCCAGCGCCCGGTCCAGGACGACGAGCAGGGCGTCCCGCACCGAAAGCCGGTCCCGGGCGTCGAACCGCACCAGCGGCACGTGGTCCCCGACGGCCAGCGCCCACCGGATCGCGGCGAGGTCGTGCGCCACCCGCCCGTCGAACGCGTTGACGCCGACCACGAAGGGCAGCCCGGCCCGTTCGAAGAAGTCGATCGCCGGATGGCAGTCGTCCAGGCGGCTGCTGTCCACGACGACGAGCGCGCCGAGCGCGCCGTGGGCCAGGTCGTCCCACATGAACCCGAACCGCGCCTGGCCCGGCGTGCCGAACAGGTACAGCTTGAGACTGCGGTCGATCGTGACGCAGCCGAAGTCCATGGCCACGGTGGTCGTCGTCTTCCCGGAGCGCCCGCCGGGGTCGTCGACACCGATCGCGGCGCTGGTCATCTCCGCCTCGGTCGTCAGCGGGGCGATCTCGGAGATCGAGCCCACCGTGGTGGTCTTGCCGACACCGAACCCGCCGGCGATGAGGATCTTCACCGGGACCGGCGGTGCGACCCGGGGCGCCGCGTCGGGCGGGGCGGCCGCACCGGGTTCCACCGGCGGCCGGTACGGCGGTGGAACCGGCGCGGCCACCCCCCGGGCGGCGGGCGGGTGTGTCGCCGACGGGCCGCCGTACCGGGCGGCGGCGCTGTTCGCGGCGAGCCCGTCCAGCGGGGTGACCGGCCAGTCAGGAGATCGCACGGAGTCCATCAATCACTCGCAGGATGATGTCGGGGTCGAGGGCGTCGTCGTCGGCGTTGACGTGCACGTCGAGGTGGCCGGCGGCACGCAGGTCACCGACCAGGACCCGGGCCACACCGAAGTGCATCCGGGTCCGGGCGGAGATCTCCGCCACCGAGATCGGCGAGCCGCAGAGCGCGACGATCGCCTGGTGCTCCGGTGCCAGCCGGGCGACCGGAGACGTCCGGTCCGTGACCGGCCGGGCGGTCACCTGGGTCTCCAGCCCGATCGCCGGATCCCCGCCGGTCACCCGCCCCGCCGTGAGCACGAACGGGCGGGGACCCGACGGATCGTCCGGTTCCGGCTCGGCGGTCGCCGCCGGTACGGGCACCGCCGCCGGCTCACCGGCCGGGGCGGCTGCCCGCAGGTAGGGGCGGATCCGGACCACGGGGTCCGGTTCCTCGCCGGCGACGTCGGGGATCACTGCTGGACGGAGTTCTTCAGTTCGGCGATCAGGCGGGGGGTGAGCGCGCCACCGGCGCGACCGGCGAAGAGCGTCATCTCGTACGCGACGGTGCCCAGGTTCGCCGACCGGTCGGCGACGACGCCGAGCACCGAACCGCTGCTGATGGCGCTGATCAACAGGTAGCCCTCGGCCATGTCGACGACCACCCGGTTCAGCCCGCCGAGGGCGTACCAGCTCGCGGCTCCGCCGGCGAGGCTGGTCATGCCGGAGACCACGGCGGCGAGCCGTTCGGCGTTGGACCGGTCCTTGATCGCGGACATGGCCATCAACAGTCCGTCCGAGGAGACCGCGATCGCCTCCAGGACCCCCGCTGTGCTGGAGGTGAAGGAGTCCAGCAGCCAGTTGAAGGTGCGGGCCTCCGGGCTGAGGTCCGTCCCCGGGTGGGTCGGCTGGTCGACGTTGTCGTGCAGGAAGGGGCTGGTCACCGTGATGATCCCTCTTCGTCGAAGCGGTCTGGACTGACTTCACGCAGAGCGCGGGCGACGCCCGCCTCGAACTCGGTGATGCGGTCGCGGACCTCGGCCGGGTCACCGGGGCCCTGGTCGGTCGACGGGCGGGACGCGGCGGCGGGCAGGTTCGCGCCGGGCACCCGCCGCGTGAGCCGGGGCCGTCCGGGTGCCGGGTCGGCTGCGGACCCGTCGTAGGCGGGCGGTGAAACGGTTCCGGCCAGCTCAGCCCGGCGTACGCCGGCCTCGACGGCTTCGACGAGGTCCCGGGCGGCGGCCGGGTCCGCGCCGGTGGCGTCGACCGGCCCGACCCGGGGCCCGGCCGGCGGCAGGCTCGCCCCCGGCACCCGCTGCCGGATTCCCGGCACGAGAGGTGCCGGGAATCCGGTCGTACCGGTCGGAACTGTGGGTGTGACCGCGGGGCCGGGCGGGGGAGCGCCCGGCCCCGCGGGGACCGGTCGGCGGGGCAGCCCGTCGACGGTGCTCCCGGGCGCGGTGATCTCCAGGTACGCCGTCGGGCCGTTCGCCGTCGTCGGGGTGCCCGCCGCCGTCGGAGGTGCTGCCGCGGTCGGGCCGGCCACCGCCGTCGGGTCGGCGGCGGGCGTCGTGCCCGCGGTGGACGGCCCGGCTGCGGTGGGCGGGTGCGTCTCCGGGACGGTGAACGCGTCCCAGGAAGGGCCCGCCGTCATCGTCCGGGTGGCCCGGCTGAGCAGTGCCGGGTCGAAGCCGGACGGCGGCGGCGGGCCGGCGAGGGCGGCCACCGCGCCCCGGGACGGCAGGGCGGGAGCGGCGGGGGAGCGCCGGTCCCGGTCCGGCACGGTCGCCCGCGCCACCGTGGCACCGGCCCGGTCCCGCCGGAGCACCAGGGAGGCCGGCGGGATCTCCAACTGGGCGGTGACGCCGCCGCCGGCGGTCGCCGCGAGGCGGACCGCCCAGCCGTGCCGCCGGGCCAGCCGGCCCACGACGAAGAGCCCGAGCACCTCGGTGGGGGCGAGGTCCAGCCGTTCGCGCCGGGCCAGCCGGGCGTTCTCCTCGAGGAGCCGCTCCTCGGTCATCCCGATGCCCCGGTCCACCACGCTGAGCCGGACCCCGACGCCGGCGCGTTCACCGGCGACGACCACCCGGGTGTGCGGCGGGGAGAAGACGGTGGCGTTCTCCATCAGTTCGGCGAGGGCCAGGACGAGGTCCCCGACCGTGCCCGGCGACACCGAGACCCCGTCCGGGACCTGGACGTCCACCCGGGTGTAGTCCTCGATCTCGCCGAGCGCCAGCCGGACCACGTCGGCCAGCGGCACCGGCGCGACGTGCCGGTCGTCGCCGGTGGAGCCGGAGAGCACGACCAGGCTGCCCGCGTTGCGGCGCAGGCGGCTGGAGATGTGGTCGAGCCGGTACAGGTGCTCCAGCCGTTCCGGGTCGGTCTCCTGCCGTTCGAGCCGGTCGATCAGGGCGATCTGCCGGCCGACGAGGTTCTGCGTACGGCGCCCGACGTGCCCGAACATCTGCGCCACGTTGCGTCGGCCGGCAACCTGGCGCTCCACCAGCCGGGCGGCGGTGGTCTGCACCCGCTCGAAGGCGCGGGCCAGGTCGCCGATCTCGTCGCGGGCCCGGACGTCCACCGGGTCGAGCCGGACCGCCTGGACGCTCTCGGACTCGTCGTCGGCGACCCGGGTCAGCTCGGCCTCGGCGACCCGGGCGACCCGGTCCGCCGAGCGGGTGAGCCGACTCAGTGGCCGGGCGACCGTCCGCGCGACCGCCACGCTGAGCAGCACCACCAGGGTGAGCACCAGCACCGCCCCGCCGCCGACCAGGTACGCGGCGGTCAGCGCCCGGCGCTGCTCGTCGGTCACCTGGGCGATGACGTCCGCGACGATCTTCTTCTCCACGAACTGCCCAAGGGTGATCATCGAGCGGGCCGAGGGGAAGAGCGCGTCCAGCGGTACGTCCTGCACCGCACCGGCCGGGTCGAGCGGGCTCGCGGTGAGGAAGTCGGGGCTGGTCCGGGCGGCCACCGCCGCGTCGTTGAGCATCGCCAGCTGGTACTGCTCCGGGGTGATGAGGCTGCGGAACCGCCGGTTGTCCACCTGGAGGGCGGCCATGCAGGCCACGTAGCCGGTGATCGCCGCCGGATCGTTGGTCGCCTTCACCAGCACGATCAGCGTGGCGCAGGCGCCGAGCCCTTCGTCGGCGCGGAGCAGCCCGTCCAGGGCCAGCACCTGCCGGCCGGCGGAGGTGTTCGTGTCCACGGTGAAGGGGAGGCGCAGCGCGTCGATGAGGGCCCGGTTGACCGGGCCGTACGTGTCCATGACCCGGCCGGGGGTGGCGGTCCCGGCGAGTACCGCGGCCCGCAGGTCGGTGAGCGTACGGACGCCGTCGAGCGCGGCGGCGACCCGGGGCGGCAGCGCGTCGCCCCGGGTGGACCGCAGGTCGGCGACCCGGTCGTCGACGGCGGCCGACTTCTGCACCAGTTCCGCGCGGGGTACCCGGCCGAGCAGCAGACCGACCGAGAGGATCCGCTCCTGTTGCAGGTCCTGCACGAGGCTGCCGATCCGACTGGCCACGCGTACCCGGTCGGCGATGTCGGCGGCCCGCTGGGCGGCGGCGACCCGGTCGAACACCACCGGGACCGCCAGGCCCACCACGGTGAGCAGCGGAATGACCACCAGCAGGGCGAGCCTGCCCCGGATCCGGAGCCTACCGAGCAGCATCGAACGGCCCCCACTGCGCGGGTTGCGGCTCGCGGGCCGGGCCGGCCGGCTGGAACGGGCGGACCTCGTCGGGCCGCCCGGCCGGCGGCTGCCAGCCGTCGGTGGCCGGCGGGGCGGCCGGTCGGTCCGTCGCGCGCCGGGCGTCGGCGGCCCGGCGGTACGCGGCGAGCAGCACCAGCGCCAGCACGACCAGCAGGACGACACCGGCCGTGGCGGCGGCCACCGCGAGCCAGCGGTCGTGGTCGAGCGCGTCGAGCCGGTCGGCGAGCAGCGCGTCGAGTTCGTCGAGGATGACCGGTTGCAGTTGGCCGGCGGCGGCCTGGGCCGCGGACCGGGCGGCGGCGAGCCGCGGACCGTCCACGGCGCCGGTGGGCGTGGAGTACGCGGCGAGCGCCTCCACCGACCGCTGGTAGGTGTCCAGTGGAGTGAGCACGTTGGCGCCGAGGTCGGTGCTCTCCGAGCTGTCCACGGCCGCCCGCAGGTCAGCCACCAGGGCGCCGGCGGGCGCGAGCGCGGCGACCCGGACGGCCGCGAGTTCGGCCACGGTCGGGGCCTGCTGGTCGGCCGGCCGGCGGGCGGCGAGCACGGTCAGGTCGGCGAGGCGTCCGGCCGCGACGACGGCCTCGGGCAGTTTTTCGCCGACGCCGGCCTGGAGGAAGAAGGAGTCCGACGCCGGGTCGCGTACCAGGCCGGAGGTTTCGCGGACCTTGCGGTGCAGGGCCAGCAGCAGGTCGGTGACCTCTCCGTACGCGGCGTACGCGGCCTCCGGGTCGGCCGGTCGCCGGTCCCGGAGTGCCTCGATCTTGGCCCGCAGGCCGGCCCAGCGTTCGCGGCTGCGGAGGTCGTCGCCGATGCGCGCGTCCACCGCTGCGGCGGTCCCGACCGCGCGGGTGAGTGCGTCGCCGGACACCGGCCGGCCGGTGACGGTGGCCGTCTGGGCGTCCACCAGCGCGTCGGTCACCGGGGCGAGCGCCCGCAGGTACTCGACGCCGAGGCGCTCGGTGACGACCAGGCGCCGGTCGTCGTCGGTGGAGCGCCAGGACTGGCCGAAGAGGACGGCCAGCGGTGCGAGCAGCGTCAGCACCAGCAGCATCGGCAGCAGGCGGCCGGCGGGGGAGGGGCGCCGACGGGCCCGCGGCGCGGGGACGGTCATGGTCCTGTTCCTCCGGCGGAGGCGAGGGGCGAGGGCTGGCGCCGGGATCGACGTCCTAGTCCCATGCACCGGACCCGGAAACTAACCGACGCTCCGCGCACCCTTCCCGTCGTCAATCAGTCAGTTTCGCGTCACCTAGCGCAAAGTGACGTGCGGTTGGCCGTACCGGCACCCTCCGTGTGATCTACCGGAGCGATCTGACATGATCAGCGCTTTTTCGGCTGAAGATCCGAATTCACGTGATCCGAATTCATCTCGCTGGATGGACCGGCCCCGACGCGGTCGCCCCGAGCCCGTCACGCCGATCGGGCCAACCGGACGAACGTACGGAGGATCTCAGGCAACGCTCAGGATCCGGGCCGTACCGTGTGCCGCATGAGATCGCCGTTCTCGGCCGCGCGGATCCGGCGTGCCCGCCCCACCCGCCGGCGCGCGGTGGCCGCCGCGGCGGTCGTCGTCCTGCTCGCCGCAGGCGTGGCCTGGGCCGTCCGGCCGCAGGGGCCGGACCTGCGCACCGAGTCGGCGCTGCTCACCGTCCGGTCCGGACCGTCCGGCGACGAGCCGGTCGATCTGGACACCACGCTCTACCTGCCGGAGGGGGCGTCCGCCGGCGCGAAGGTGCCGGCGGTGCTGCTCGCGCACGGCTTCGGCGGCACGAAGGAGTCGGTACGCGCCGACGCCGAGGAGATCGCCGGCCGGGGGTACGCCGTGCTCGCCTGGACGGCCCGCGGCTTCGGACGCAGCGGCGGGCAGATCCACCTGGACCACCCCGACTACGAGGTACGCGACGCGCAGCGGCTGCTGGACTGGCTCGCCGCCCGACCGGAGATCCGCACCGACGCCACCGGCGACCCGAGGGTCGGCGTGGTGGGCGGCTCGTACGGCGGCGGCCTGGCGCTGCTGCTCGCCGCCCAGGACCGGCGGGTCGACGCGATCGTCCCAATGATCACCTGGAACGACCTCTCCCGCGCGTTCCTGCCGGAGAGCACCGGCCGGGAGCCGGTCGAGGGCGTGTTCAAGAAGAGCTGGGCGGGACTGTTCTTCGGCGGCGGCGGGAACGTCGGCTCCGGGCCGGCCGGCATCTCCGGGACGACCGCTGCCCAGCCGGAGGGCGCGCCCGCCTCGGCCGGGCCGCCCAGCCCCGGCCCGACGGCCGGCCCCGGGACCGGCCCGGGTCGCGCCCCGGCCCGCGCCGCCGACCCGGCGTGCGGGCGGTTCGCCCCCGACGTCTGCGCCGCGTACCTGCGGATCGCCACCACCGGGCGGGCCGACCAGGCGGGCGTGGACCTGCTGCGCCGGTCCAGTCCCGCCGGCGTCCTCGACCGGATCGACGCGCCGACCCTGCTGGTGCAGGGCGCGGCGGACAGCCTCTTCCCGCTCGCCGAGGCCGACGCCAACGCGCGGGGGATCGCCGCGAACGGCACCCCGGTGCGGGTCGCCTGGTACACCGGCGGCCACGACGGCGGGGCGGGTCCGACCACCGACTCGGACCGGGTGAAGTTCCTGACCGTGCAGTGGCTCGACCACTACGTCGAGGGCACCGGCCCGGCGCCGGGCGACGACTTCACCTTCTCCCGGATCGCCGGGTTCGACGCCCTCGACCGGGGGCTGGTCGCCAGCGGCTACCGCACGACCGACTACCCCGGGATCACCGGCACCGGCCGGCGTGAGGTGGTGGTGGCCGGCCCGCCGCAGCGGATCGCCAACCCGCCGGCGGGCAACCCGGCCGCGATCTCCTCGGTGCCGTTCGCCGGCGAACTCTCCTCGCTGCTGGGCGGGGTCGCCGGTGACATCCCCGGCCAGCACGCCCGCTTCGAGTCCGCCCCGCTGCCCGAGGCGGTGGACGTGGTGGGCGCGCCGACCGTGTCGGTCCGCGCCGCGTCCCCGACCGGCGAGGCGGTGCTCTTCGTCAAGCTCTACGACGTCGACCCCAGCGGCGCGGCCACCCTGCCCAACGGGCTGGTCGCGCCGGTCCGGCTCACCGGGCTCCCGCCGGCCGTCGAGGACGCCGCGCCGGTCACCGTCACCCTGCCGGCGATCGTCCGCCGGATCGAGGCCGGGCACCGGCTGCGGCTGGTGGTGGCGACCTCCGACCAGGCGTACGCCACGCCGGTCGAGCCCACCGTGCACACCGTGGCCCTCGGCGGGGGCGCGGTCGCGCTGCCCACGGTCACCGGCGAGCCGATCCCCACCACGGCCACCGTCTGGCGCTGGGTCCTCGCCGGCCTGCTCGCCGCGATCGCGGTCGGGCTCGTCGTGCTCGTCGCCGTCCTCCGCCGCCGGCACCGCCGCCAGGAGAGCAGCGTCCACCCGGCGTACGCGGACACGCCGCTGGTCGTCCGGGAACTCCGCAAGGAGTACGCGGACGGCTTCGTCGCGGTCTCCAACGTGGACTTCGAGGTGCACCCGGGGCAGGTCGTGGGCCTCCTCGGCCCGAACGGCGCCGGCAAGACCACCACCCTGCGGGTGCTGATGGGGCTGACCCAGCCCACCGCCGGGGAGATCTACGTGTTCGGGCACCGGCTGGTGCCCGGCTCGCCGGTGCTGTCCCGGATCGGCGCGCTGGTCGAGGGGCCCGGCTTCCTGCCGCACCTGTCCGGCCTGGACAACCTGAAGGCGTACTGGCGGGCGACCGGCCGGCCCTGGGACGACGCGCACTTCGACGAGGCGCTGGAGATCGCCGGGCTGGGCGCGTCCGTGCACCGGAAGATCAAGACGTACAGCCACGGCATGAAGCAGCGCCTCGCCATCGCGCAGGCCATGCTCGGCCTGCCGGAGCTGCTGGTCCTCGACGAGCCGACCGACGGGCTCGATCCGCCGCAGATCGCCGAGATGCGCCGGGTCCTCCAGCGGTACGCCACCGGCGGGCGCGCGGTGCTGGTCTCCAGCCATCTGCTCGCCGAGGTGGAGCAGACCTGCACCCACGCCGTCGTGGTGAACAAGGGCCGGATCGTCGCGTCCGGTCCGGTCGAGGAGATCGTCGGCGAGTCGCCGAGCGTCCTCGTCGAGGTGACCGACCCGGACGCCGCGCGGGCCGTACTGGACCGCCTGGCGGGCGTCCGGGTGCTTCCCGACGGTGACGGCCAGCTCGTCGTGGACACCAACGGCACCGCCCGCAGCGAGGTGGTAGCCGAGCTGGTCCGGGCCGGCATCGGGGTGGACCGGGTGGTGCCCCGGCGCCGCCTGGAGGACGCGTTCCTCGCCCTGGTCGGCGAGAACTCTCGGGGAAGCGGGGACCGGTGATGGTCGGTACGTCGTCCAGGAGTGGTGCCGGCGGGGCGGCGTCCGGCGCGGCGGCGGGCTACCGTCCGTCGGCCACCCTGCCGTTCGTCGCCGAGTTCCGGCGGCAGGCGTCGCGGCGGCGTACGCAGCTCGCGCTCGGCTTCATGGTGCTGCTGCCGCTGATCATCCTGATCGCGTTCCAGTTCGACTCGGGCGACGACGACGACAACGGGCGCGGCGAGTTCGGCAGCCTGATCGAGTTCGCCACCACCGGAGGGCTGAACTTCACCCTGTTCACCATCTTCGTCTCGGCGTCGTTCCTGCTGGTGGTCGTGGTGGCGCTGTTCTGCGGTGACACCGTGGCGAGCGAGGCGAGCTGGGGAAGCCTGCGCTACCTGCTCGCCGTGCCGGTGCCGCGGGCCCGGCTGCTCGCGGTGAAGCTGCTGGTCGCGCTCGCGTACTCGGCCCTGGCCCTGCTGCTGCTCGCCGGCACCGCCCTGCTGCTGGGCACCCTGCGCTACGGGTGGGAGCCGCTGCGCAGCACCGTCGCCGCCCAGCTGGAGCCGGGCGAGGGGCTGCTGCGGCTGCTGGCGGTGCTCGGGTACCTGGCCGTCGTACTCCTCGTGGTGGCCGGCCTGGCGTTCCTGCTGTCGGTGTCGACGGACGCCGCGCTCGGCGCGGTCGGCGGCGCGGTGCTGCTGTGGATCCTGTCCAGCATCCTCGACCAGATCACCGCCCTCGGCGTGCTGCGCACCTTCCTTCCGACGCACTACAGCACCGCCTGGCTGGGACTGCTGTCGACGCCCGTGCAGACCGACGACGTGGTGCGCGGCTGTATCTCCGCGATCAGCTACGCGACCCTCTTCTGGGGTCTGGCCTTCTGGCGCTTCACCCGCAAGGACGTCGTGTCCTAGCCGGCACGGGGAGGCGCTTGGGCCCTGGAGGCTGCGACGATGAGGCGTGGCCGAGGAAGCGGAAACGTTCGGACGCTGGGCCCGCGGAAGTGACGACCAGCTCACGTACGTCCCTGCATCGGACCAGACCGTCTCGATCCGGTCGGCACTTCATGTGTCCGTCGTCGGCCTCGCTGTCGCGTCCTTAGCCGCCCTTGTCCCGTGGTTCGCGGAGTTCGGTCTCATCCTCGGGTGGGCAGCGCTGGGCGTGTCGGTCAGCCGGCAGCATCGCCGGTGGCGGTGGGCGCTGACCGCGCTGGTCGTTGCCGGTCTAGCCGCCGCCGTGACGACCCGGTTGGTGGTCCGGCATCTGCCGCTTCCCTGGTCGGAACTCCTCCCCTCCGGCCTCGGCATGCTGGTCGGCAGCCTCGCCTACGCGGCGGTGACCAATCGCCGTTAGAGACCTCGGATGGCTCGGCCCTGGCGGGGCCCCTGCTTTCCAAGACCCTGATGTAACCCACGCAGGCGGCCCGCCAGACTGGCTGCTTTGGAGCTGAGCCGGATACGTCATCAGGCCGCCGAGCAGTCGCCGTGGTGGTCGGCGCGGCGGGTGCAGCGGAGACCGCCGGGCAGGCGGTGGTCGCACCAGACGCGGGTACGCAGAAACTGGCGATCCTCCTCGCTCAGCGTTGCCTCGCCGAAGTCGAGGACGGTGACGTGCCCGAGCGAGTCGCGTAGCGCCTCGGCCAGCGTGATCGCCGCGTCCTGGCTGGTCAGCGTCGTGGGCAGGTGGATGATCCAGCGTGGCGCGTCCATCGCACTCCTCTTCGCTGGTCGGGGGGCATCGAGGCGGGCGGGGGCGGACGGCAACCGCCCGGGTGGCTGCCGTCCGGAGCCCGGCACCCGCCCCGGGCCGGCTCATGGGTGCTGACCGACGTTCTTGAGCGCCGGGGCGACCGGCCGTGCCGCCCCGGCAACCCGGGCGTCCACCCGGGTGAATCCGCCCTGGTGCCAACCCGGACGACTCGGCTCGATGCTATTCAACCTAGTGACATAGGTCAACGATGTTCTTGAGGTTCGTCGCGGTCGGGTGATCAGATGGAGGTGCCAACCCGGAGGATTCATGCCCGCCATCCCGCTCAGCTACGTCGATATCGCCGCCGACATCACGGCGCGCATCCAGGCCGGTGAGTACCGGCCCGGCGACAAGCTGCCCTCGTACTCGAAGCTCGCCGACCTGTACTCGGTGTCGTTCTCGACCGCGGCCCGGGCCGTGGCGCTACTCCGCGATCGCGGCGTCGTCATCGGGTCGCCCGGGCGCGGCGTCTATGTTCGCGAGCGCGCCGAGTAGCTTCCCGCTCGACCGATCGCACAGATGGATCAGCTCCAAAGCGCGCCAACCGCGGTCTTCGTCCCTGCGGAGTAGGTCACATCTGGCCACAGCGTGGGAACGAGCGGTGGACAGCCGGCTGGCGATGCTTAGACTCGGCGACACAACTGCATACCTCATCCAGAGGGGCTGAGGGATACGGCCCGACGACGCCCCGGCAACCACCCCGCGTGCTCATCGCAGAGCGACCGGCGGGGCAGGTGCCAATTCCGTCCCCGCCGCAGAGCGCGACGCGGGGGAAGATGAGAGGAATCTCGACATGACGTCGACGCTCGCCGCCTCCGGCATCGACACCGCCGCCGGCCCCGCCCGCGCCCTGGTCTGCCGCGCCTGTTCGGCCCGCTACCCGCTCGTCGCCCAGCACGCCTGCTACGAGTGTTTCGGCCCGCTGGAGGTCGACTACGACGCGGCCGCCCTCGCCGCCGTCACCCGCGAGCGGATCGAGGCGGGCCCGCAGAACATCTGGCGGTACGCCGCGCTGCTCCCCGCCGGTCAGGACCCGGCCACCCGGGTCACCCTCGACCCCGGGCTGACCCCCCTGGTGGCCGCGCCGCACCTCGCCGCCGAGCTGGGCATCACCGCGCCGCTGTGGGTCAAGGACGACAGCGCCAACCCGACGCACTCCTTCAAGGACCGGGTGGTCTCGGTGGCGCTGACCGCCGCGCGGGCGCTCGGCTTCAGCCGGTTCGCCTGCGCCTCCACCGGCAACCTGGCCAACTCGGTCGCCGCGCACGCGGCCCGCGCCGGCGCGCCGTCGGTGGTCTTCATCCCCAGCGACCTGGAGCAGGGCAAGGTGATCACCACCGCCGTGTACGGGGGTGACCTGGTCGCCATCGACGGGTCGTACGACGACGTGAACCGGCTCTGCGGCGAGCTGGTGGAGACCGACGAGTTCGAGGACACGGCGTTCGTCAACGTGAACGTGCGCCCCTACTACGCCGAGGGGTCGAAGACGCTCGGGTACGAGGTGGCCGAACAGCTCGGCTGGCGGATCCCCGCCCAGGTGGTGATCCCGATGGCCTCGGGCGAGCTGCTGACGAAGATCGACAAGGCGTTCAGCGAACTCGTCGAGATCGGGCTGGTGGAGGCCCCGGCCGGCGGCTGGAAGGTGTTCGGCGCGCAGTCGGCCGGCTGCAACCCGATCGCCACCGCGCTGCACGCCGGCAGCGACACCATCACCCCGGTCAAGCCGACCGGCATCGCGAAGTCGCTGAACATCGGCGACCCGGCCGCCGGCCTGTACGCCCTCGAAGCGGTCCGGCGCACCGGGGGCTGGATGGAGTACGTCGACGACGACGAGATCCGCGCCGGCATCCAACAGCTCGCCCGGACCACCGGCGTCTTCGCCGAGACGGCCGGCGGGGTGACCGTGGCCGTGCTGCGCAAGCTCGTCGAGTCCGGCCGCCTCGACCCGGCCGCCGAGACGGTCGTCTTCAACACCGGCGAGGGCCTGAAGACGCTCGACGCCGTCGCCGGCCAGGTCGGCCCCACCCACCGGATCAAACCGTCCCTCCGCGCCGCCCGCGACGCCGGCCTCCTCGGCTGACCGATCACCGACGTGGGCGCGAATCACCCGAACGGGGGATCGGGCGATCCGCGCAGTAATCGGCTTTTCGCACTGAGTGCAGGAAACGCACCGTCCAGGACTTGACGACAGCAACCGGGCGGCGCAAGATGCTCCGTGCGGGAGGGCGTTTCGCCGGAGACTTTGCGAAGTTCTTACGACCCAGCGCCGGAGGCGTTGTGCGATCGTCCCTCCCGACCACGTCCGATCGGGGCCGGCGGAAAACCGCTGGCCCCGATCGCGTTTTCGGCGCACGCTCGCTCCCATGAGCATCGCCGTCACCCCGTACGACGCCGCCGACCCGGCCGCGATCGACGAGGCGCACCGCATCACCGCCGCGGTCGCCACCGTCGACCTGCCCGACTTCCCGGTCCAGACCCGGGACGAGTTCGCCGCGTACGCCCGCCACCCGATGCCGGGCTACGTCGTGACCCGCGCGCTGGCCCGGCTCGACGGCGTGGCGGCCGGGCACCTCGAAGTGCGGTTCCCGCAACTCGACAACACGGACAACGCCAGCGTGGACCTGGTCGTCCACCCGGAGCACCGGCGCCGGGGTGTGGGTCGCGCGCTGCTCGCGTACGCCGTCGAGGTGGCCCGGGAGCACGGCCGCAAGCGGCTCTACTGCGACACCGTGGTGGCGCTGCCGGACGGGCCGGCGCGCCCGGAGGCCGGCGCGGCCTTCGCCGCGGCCGCCGGGGCCCACGCCGCCCTGGCCGAGGTTCGGCGCCGGCTGGACGTCACGGCGCTCGACCACGCCGCCCTGGACGCGCTGCTGGCCGGCGCACGCGCCCGCTCCGCCGGCTACCGCGCGGTGGGCTGGCACGGTCCGGTTCCGGAGGAGTACGTCGCCGACGTCGCCCGGCTGGAGAGCCGGATGAACACCGACGCGCCGATCGGCGACCTGACGCTGGAGGCGGAGAACATCGACGCCGGGCGGATCCGGGCGACCGAGGCGGCGCTGTCGGCCCGGGGACGGCGCACCTACCACTACGGCGCGGTGGACGAGGCGAGCGGCCGGCTGGTCGCCTGGACCATGGTCGACGTCAGCCCCGGCTCGCCGTGGCACGCCTGGCAGCAGACCACCATCGTCGACCCCGACCACCGGGGCCACCGCCTGGGCCTCCTCGTCAAGATCGAGAATCTCCGGTTCGCGCTTGCGAACGAACCACAGCTCCGCGCCGTCGACACCTGGAACGCGGCGGTCAACCAGCACATGATCCGGATCAACGAGCAGATCGGCTTCCGGCCGGTCGACGGCTGGACGGACTGGCAGTTGACGATCTGAGTTGTGACACGCCACTACTGATCGTGCGGGTTTCTGTTGCATGATGGCGGGCATGACGGAGACCCCGCACCCCCTGTACGACCGGCACGCCGACACCCTCACCCGTGCGCTGACCGCCATCTCGGAACGCGGGTACTGGTCCGCCTACCCGGAGTCACCCAGCCCGCGGGTGTACGGCGAGACCGCCGCCGCCGACGGCAAGGCCGCCTTCGAGGCGTACCTCGGTCGCGACTTCCCCCTCGACCAGCCCGGCGACGGGAGCACGGTCGCCACCGAGGCCAGCCCGTTCGGTGTCGACCTGGGCGTCCGCTACCCGCACGCGGCGGGCGACCAACTCGTCGCCGCGGCCACCGCCGCGCTGCCCGCGTGGCGCGACGCCGGCCCGCAGGCCCGGGCGGGCGTGTGCCTGGAGATCCTCGACCGGCTGCACAAGAACGTGTTCGAGCTGGCCAACGCCGTGCAGTTCACCAGCGGCCAGGCGTTCGTGATGGCCTTCCAGGCCGGCGGCGCGCACGCCCTGGACCGCGCGCTGGAGGCCGTCGCGTACGCGTACGCGGAGATGACCCGGCACCCGGGGACGGCCGGCTGGGAGAAGGCGGCCGGCAAGGGCGACCCGCTGCGGATGACCAAGACGTTCCACGTCGTGCCGCGCGGTGTGGCGCTGGTGATCGGATGCAACACGTTCCCCACGTGGAACTCGTACCCCGGGCTCTTCGCCTCGCTGGTCACCGGCAACCCCGTCATCGTCAAGCCGCACCCGCGGGCGGTGCTGCCGCTCGCCGTCACCGTGAAGTACGCCCGGGAGGTGCTCGCCGAGGCCGGGTTCGACCCCAACCTGGTGCTGCTGGCCACCGAGGCGTCCGGCGAGAAGCTCGCGTCGACGCTGGCCCTCCACCCGTCCGTGAAGCTCGTCGACTTCACCGGCTCCACCGAGTACGGCGACTGGCTGGAGGCCAACGCCCGGCAGGCGCAGGTCTACACGGAGAAGGCCGGCCTGAACACGGTGGTGGTCGACTCCACCGACGACTTCGCCGGGATGTGCCGCAACCTAGGGTTCACGCTGACCCTGTACAGCGGCCAGATGTGCACCACCTCGCAGAACATCCTGATCCCCCGGGACGGCATCGAGACCGACCAGGGGCACAAGAGCTTCGACGAGGTGGCCGGCGGCATCGCGGCGGCGGTCGGCAAGCTCACCGCGGACCCGGCGCGCGGCGTCGAGCTGACCGGCGCGATCGTCAACGACGGGGTGCTGGAGCGCCTCGACGAGGTGACCAAGGTCGGCGAGCCGGTGCTGGAGTCGCGTACGGTCGAACACCCCGCCTTCCCCGGCGCGGTCGTGCGGACGCCGACCATCGTCAAGCTGGACGCGGGCGACACCGCGACCTACGCGCGGGAGTGGTTCGGGCCGATCTCCTTCGCCATCGCCACCGACTCCACCGCCCACAGCCTGGAGGTCCTGCGGTCCACCGTCGGTGAGAAGGGCGCGCTGACCGCGGCGGTCTACTCCCGGGACGAGGCCGTGCTGGACGCGGCCGAGGCGGCGGCGATCGAGGTCGGGGTGCACCTGTCGGCCAACCTGACCGGCGGCGTGTTCGTGAACCAGTCGGCGGCGTTCTCCGACTTCCACGGCAGCGGCGCCAACGCGGCGGCCAACGCCGCGCTGACGGACGGCGCGTACGTGGCCAACCGGTTCCGCGTCGTGCAGAGCCGCCGCCACGCCTGAGGTGCAAGGAAGGGCCCCTTCTTAACGCCTCAGGTAGTGGAAGGGGCCCTTCTTAACGCGCGCGCTCACGCCGGGCGGCGCATCTGGAGTTCGGTCAGGGTCGGGATCGTCGGGTGCGGGACGCGTACGCCGGTGTCGACGAAGCCCAGCCGCTGGTACGCCCGGTAGGCCCGGTCGTTGCCGACCACGACCTCCAGCATCAGCTCGCGGCGACCGCAGGCCCGTGACCAGCCGGCGACCGCGTCGATCAGGTCGGCGAGCAGGCCGGTGCCCCGCCAGGAGGGGGTGACGTACACGGCGTAGACGACGGTGAGCCCGGGCTCCTCGGGTGCGACCGTGCCGCCCGCGTGCCCGACCAGACGGCCGCCCGGGTCGGCCACGAACTGGGCGGTGTCCGTGCCCGTGGACGTGTACGCGATCCGCGCCGCGTACTCGGCGTGCGGGCGGGCGGCCGCGTCGGCGATCGTCTCCAGGAAGGCGAGCGGCGCGTCGGCGAGCATCTCCAGCCGCAGTGCCCGCATCCGGGCGGCGTCGCGCGGCCGGACCCGGCGCACCCGCGCCCGTGCCATCGCCACCTGCCCCGGGCCGCGCCCGCCCGGAGTGCTCGTCATGCCGAATGCCTACCACAGCGAAGAACGGCAATGTGGAACGCTCGGAATATGCCCGATTTGTGGTCGTGCGCCGCCGTCACGCCTCGTGTAGCGTGCGATTTCGGTCACCGATTCAGCGGCCGTCGCCGCTCGCCGAACCGGTGCCGCCTCGCGGTCCGGCGCGCCCGGTCCCGGGGTGAGTGGGAACGCCGCGCAGAGTGAGGAAGTGCACCGTGGCACAGGGCACCGTGAAGTGGTTCAACTCCGAAAAGGGCTACGGCTTCATCGCCGTCGACGGCGGGCAGGACGTGTTCGTCCACTTCTCCGCCATCGAGATGGACGGCTACAAGGCGCTGGACGACGGCCAGCGGGTGGAGTTCGAGATCGCCCAGGGCCAGAAGGGGCCGCAGGCCGAGCGGGTGCGCGTCATCGCCTGAGCGGCCTCCGGCCCGACGGGGCGGACCGCCGGCCGTGATCCGCCGAGACCGCGGCCGGTCGGGGGGTACGGTGCCGGCAGCACACCAGGGAAGATCATGAACCGTTCCAGCGCTCGCTGAGGAGGGTTCATTTGTCCGACCAGCCACCCCCGACCGTGCCGTCGCCAGCGCCCGGCGATCCCGACCCTGCGTCCGGTGCCACATCGGTGCCGCCGGCCTCGGATCCGACGGTGCCATCCGCGCCACCATCCGATCCGTGGGCCCCGGCCGCGCCGCCAACGAACCCGTGGGGCCCGGCCGCGCCGCAACCGCAGTACGGGGACCCGGCCGCGTCGCCGCCGTACCCCGGCAGTCCGAAGGCGTCCCCGTACCCGTGGGGTCCCGCTGCCGGGCAGCCGTGGGGCCCGCCCGGCTATCCGGGTGCCCCGGCCTGGCCCGTGCCGCCGTACCCGGGTGGCGTCCTGCCCGGGTACGACCCGGCCGATCCACTGGTAACCCCGCCCGGCGGAGGCCTGGAGGGGTGGTTCAACCGCTGCCTCGGGGCCGTCCGGCGCGGCTGGCGCCTCCTCCTGCCGATCGTGCTGCTGACCCAGGTGCTGCCGGCCGTGGTGATCGCGATCGTCACGTACGCGACCGACCCGAGTGCCGAGTGGGCGGCCGCCGGTACCGACGACCCGGCGGCGCTGCCCGACGGCTTCGGGGCGGACGTGGCCACCCTGTTCGCCGTCACCCTCGGGGCAGTGGTGGTCTTCGGCCTGGTGCAGAGCCTGGGTTGGGCGGCGGGCACCTGGGTGATCACCCGTCAAGCGGCCGGCGAGGGAGTCGGCCTCGCCGGTGCGCTCCGCTACGGCCTGCGTCGCGCCCTCGGCCTCTGGGGCTGGAGCCTGCTGATGGGGCTGCTCATCGGCATCGGCGTGTGCTTCTGTGTGCTGCCCGGTGTCTACCTCGCCTTCGCCCTGAGCCTGGCCGGGCCGGTGTACCTCTTCGAGCGTCAGGCGCCGATCGGCCGCTCGTTCCGGATGTTCCACGACCGCCTCGGGCTGGTGCTCGGCCGGGTGGTGCTGATCGCGGCCGTGGTGCTGATGGTGACGGTGGCGGCGGGCGTGATCGAGGCCGTGGCCGCGGCGCCGCTGGGCACCGCCCCGCTGGGGTCGCCGGGCACGGCGCTGGGCATCTTCGCCGTGGTGACTATCACCGCGCTGCTGTCCCTTCCGGCCCACCTCGCCCAGCAGGTCGGGCTCGTCGTGACGTACGCCGAGCAGCGTGCTCATGAGGCGCCGGTGAACGCCGGGCGCCTGGCCGCCGAACTCGGCTGATCGGGGCGGTCGTGCTTGCACTCGGCAAGGGAGAGTGCTAAACAGGTCATTGGCACTCGCAGACCGTGAGTGCCAATGGTCGGGGCGGTAGGGCCACGGCCGCACGCGGAGTCGCGAGGCACCGGGTGCGGCACATGGCCGGTCGTCGCGGGCTATCCGGCCCGGCCGGCGGACGTCGTCGTCGCCAGGTGGCGACGTCCCAAGGTGCGTACACCAGACGGCCCATCCGGGGCACACACTCGGGTGGCCCGTGAGTGTCCAGGAGGACAACGCCGTATGGCCAAGATGATCGCGTTCGACGAGGAAGCTCGCCGCGGCCTCGAGCGGGGCATGAACCAGCTCGCCGACGCCGTGAAGGTGACCCTCGGCCCCAAGGGCCGCAACGTCGTGCTCGAGAAGAAGTGGGGCGCTCCCACCATCACCAACGATGGTGTGAGCATCGCCAAGGAGATCGAGCTCGAGGACCCGTACGAGAAGATCGGCGCCGAGCTGGTCAAGGAGGTCGCGAAGAAGACCGACGACGTCGCCGGTGACGGCACGACGACGGCGACCGTCCTGGCCCAGGCCCTGGTCCGCGAGGGCCTGCGCAACGTGGCCGCCGGTGCCAACCCGATGGCCCTGAAGCGGGGCATCGAGGCCGCGGTCGCGAGCGTCTCGGAGGAGCTGCTGAAGCTCGCCAAGGACGTCGAGACCAAGGAGCAGATCGCCTCCACCGCCTCCATCTCCGCTGGTGACACCAGCGTCGGCGAGATCATCGCCGAGGCGATGGACAAGGTCGGCAAGGAAGGCGTCATCACCGTCGAGGAGAGCAACACCTTCGGCCTGGAGCTGGAGCTCACCGAGGGTATGCGCTTCGACAAGGGCTACGTGTCGGCCTACTTCATGACCGACCCGGAGCGGATGGAGGCCGTCTTCGACGACCCCTACATCCTGATCGTCAACAGCAAGATCTCCTCGGTGAAGGACCTGCTCCCGATCCTGGAGAAGGTCATGCAGTCGGGCAAGCCGCTGCTGATCATCGCCGAGGACATCGAGGGCGAGGCCCTGGCGACGCTGGTCGTCAACAAGGTCCGCGGCACCTTCAAGTCGGTCGCCGTCAAGGCGCCGGGCTTCGGTGACCGCCGCAAGGCGATGCTCGCCGACATCGCCATCCTCACCGGTGGCCAGGTCATCAGCGAGGAGGTCGGCCTCAAGCTCGACGCCGTCGGCCTCGACATGCTGGGCCGCGCCCGTAAGGTCGTGGTGACCAAGGACGAGACCACCATCGTCGACGGTGCCGGCGACGCCGAGCAGATCCAGGGCCGGGTCAACCAGATCCGGGCCGAGATCGAGAAGAGCGACTCCGACTACGACCGCGAGAAGCTGCAGGAGCGCCTGGCCAAGCTGGCCGGCGGTGTCGCGGTGATCAAGGTCGGCGCGGCCACCGAGGTCGAGCTGAAGGAGCGCAAGCACCGCATCGAGGACGCCGTCCGCAACGCGAAGGCCGCCGTCGAGGAGGGCATCGTCCCGGGTGGTGGCGTCGCGCTGGTGCAGGCCGGCAAGACCGCCTTCGACAAGCTGGACCTGACCGGTGACGAGGCGACCGGCGCCCAGATCGTCAAGATCGCGCTGGACGCCCCGCTGCGGCAGATCGCCGTCAACGCCGGCCTCGAGGGTGGCGTCGTCGTCGAGCACGTCCGCAACATCGAGGCGGGCCACGGCCTCAACGCCGCGACCGGCGAGTACGTGGACCTGCTGGCCGCGGGCATCATCGACCCGGCCAAGGTCACC
Organism: Micromonospora sp. WMMC415; assembly: GCF_009707425.1. Classification (GTDB taxonomy): domain Bacteria; phylum Actinomycetota; class Actinomycetes; order Mycobacteriales; family Micromonosporaceae; genus Micromonospora. The sequence goes on from NZ_CP046104.1 coordinate 1,407,919, forward strand.
CGGTCGGCGCTGCAGAACGCGTCGTCGATCGCGGCGCTCTTCCTCACCACCGAGGCCGTCGTGGCGGACAAGCCGGAGAAGACCCCGGCTGCCCCGGCCGGCCCGGGCGGCGGGGACATGGACTTCTGAGTCCAGGCTCCACGAGACCGGGAGGGGCGGGCCGCGTCAGCGGTCCGCCCCTCTTCGTCATGTCGGCAACGGCCGTTGGTTGCGCCGCTTCTGCGCCCGGTCGTACGGCTGTGGCACCTGGACCGGCTCGTCCACCACCGTCGCCGGCTCGTCCGCCGGGGAGTCGTCGATGCCCTCCATCTCCGCCCGCTGTTCCGCGTCGCCGTAGTCGAGGCGGTCGAAGGGCAGTGGGCCGGGGCGTTCGTCGTCCGTGGTCATGGCGCCTCCTCTACCGAAACGGTAGGGGGCATCGATGGGCGACGGGGGCGAATGACGCTATCAGGTGATCTATCCTATTCGCCCGTTATCGATCCGCGAGTGTCCTCCGGTACAGGAAGAAGACCCGCTCGATCCGGGCACCCGCGCTGCCCGAGTAGAACCGGACCGGCCCCACCCAGCCGATCTGCGCCGCCGTGAACCCCGCCGCCCGCTGGTCGGCCAGGCAGCGGCGCAGCAGCACCCCGCCGATGCCGGTCCCCTCGGCCGCCGGCGCCGTGCCCATCGGCCCGAACCAGCTCGGCCGGGACGACCCCCACGCGGCGAAGCCGAGCACCTCGCCGTCGCGCTCCGCCAGGTGACAGCCCGCCAGCGACCGGCCGACCGAGCCGGCCAGCTCCGCGTCCCAGGTGCCGCCGAACACCGACCGGGCGAAGGCCGCCAGCGCCGGCAGGTCCGCCGGCTCCGCGCGCCGCACGGTGACGCCCTGGCCGGCCAGCCGCTCCTCCGCCGGCACCGTCGTGCGCAGGGCGGGGCTGCCGTCGTACGACAGGTCGGCGGTCATGTTCCAGGCCGTGCGATCCTGGGTGTAGCCGAGCGCCTGGGCCGCGCAGACCGCCGGTGTGTAGCGCACGTCGATGCCCGGCCATGCGTAGTACGGCGGGTTGCCGGCCAGCAGCACCTCCACCGCGCCGAGCCCGGCGAGCTTCTCCTCGGCGTACGACAGCAGCGCCCGCCCGACGCCGCGCCGCCGGTGCCCGGGGTCCACCGCCACCAGGTCGACGTGTCCCTGCGTGCCGTCCCGTCCGGAGAGCGAGCCGATGAGCGCGCCGGTCAGGCGGCCGTCCCGGTACGCGCCGAGCGCGACCACCGGCCGGTCGGCGGTGGCCCGGGGCCAGAGTACGTCCACGATGGCCGGTGCCTCGGCGGCGTCCTCCGGCAGGTCCAGCGACCGGCCGCACAACTCCACCACGGCGGCCCGCCGGTCCGGGCCCAACTCGACGATGTCGACCTCCATGGACGCCGACCCTAGGTCACCCGAGCGCTTCTGTTAAGAAGGGGCCCTTTTACTACGCGAGGCGTTAGGAAGGGGCCCTTCCTTACCGCTGGGCGGCGCGGACGGCGGCGTACGCGTCGACGAGGCCGGCGCCGGTCACGTTCCGCTGGTCGCCGCACGTGTCGTTGCCGGGCACGGCCGGAGCCGCGGTCTCGGTCAGGATCCGCCGGGTCCGGGGGAGGTCACCGACCAGCGCCGGGTTCGCCGACCACATCAGCGCCGCCACACCCGCCACCTGCGGGGTCGCCATGGACGTGCCGCTCAGTTCGGCGTACCCGCCACCGGGCATCGCCGAGAGCACCTTGTCGCCGGGCGCCACCAGGTCGGGCTTGGCCGCTCCGCCGGGAGCCGGGCCGCGCGAGGAGAACTGCGCCACCCGCCGTTGCCGGTCGACCGCACCGACGGTCAGCACGTCGTCGTACGGGGCCGGCGGGTCGTCGACCGAGCGGCAGTGCGGCCCGGTGTTGCCGGCGGCGGCGACCGTCAGGATGCCGGCGGCGTCCAGAGCGGCGGTGGCCGGCCGCAGCGCACGCGGGTCGCAGCCCTCGATCGCCGGGCAGCCCCACGAGTTGGTCAGGATGTCGGGAGCGCGGTCCGGGCGGCCGTCGGTGAACGGGTCCCCGCCGGCCGGGAAGGGCGCCAGCATGAACTGGAGGCAGCCCAGGTAGTAGGCGGGGTTGCCGAGGTTGCGGTCCAGGTTGACGCAGCCGGTCCAGGAGGCGCCGGGAGCCACTCCGACGCCGTTGCGGCCGACGGCGCTGCCCAGCGTGTGGGTCCCGTGCCCGCCCTGGTCGGTCGGGGTGGCGGTGGCGTCCCAGGGGTCGTACCAGGAATCGCCGCCGCCCCGGAAGCCGCCGGCGAGCGCCGGGTGCGCGCCGTCCACCCCGGAGTCGGAGCTGCCCACCGTCACGCCCGCACCGGTGACGCCCAGCTCGGACCAGACCCGGTCGGCGCCGATCAGCCGGACGTTCCAGGTGGGACCGCCGGGTGCGGGGGCGCCGCCGCGGGCGGGGGCGGCCGGCGCGGGCAGCGGACGGATCCGCTGGCTGACCAGGACCCGGTCCACCTCGGAGCGGCTGGCGAGCCAGGCCCGCACCGCCGGCCCCCCGTCGACCTCGATCGCGTTGACCAGGTAGTACGGGGTGTGGTCCAGCCGGACGCGGCGCAGGTCGCGGCGCAGGTCGGCCTGCGTACGCTCGGCCGTCTCGACGAGCCGCCGGTAGACCTCCCGGGCCCGGGCGTCGCGGCCGGCGCGGCCGGTCGTGGTCGGTACGTCGCTCAGGTCGGCCTGCTCCCGCAGCACCACGAAGAGCCGCTCGCCGTGCAGGCCGGGCTGTCCCGGCCCCACGGCCACGAGCCCCGTCGTGAGCAGCAGGACGGCGGCGGCCACCGCGGCCACGGCCCGCCGGGGCGTGGCGGCGTGCCGCCGGGCGAGCAGCACGCCGTACCCGACGGCGAGCAGGACCGCGACGGCGAGCCCGGCGCCGGCGGCGACCGACACCCAGAACGGCACGTCGCGGGTGGCCGCCAGGACGACGCTGATCTCCTCGTCGTCGGTCCAGGCGAGTGGGCCGAACACGGCGAGCCCGACCAGCCAGGCGGTCGCGGCCCCGCCGCCGGCCGCCGTGCGCCGCCCCGCCGCGGCCAGGGCCGCCAGCGCGAATCCGGCCGGGGGGAGGGTCAGCAGGAGCGGCAGTTGCGCGCCGGACTGCCCGACGCCCGCGCCGAGCGGCAGCAGTGCGACGCCGGCGACCAGGCCGCCGACCAGGACCAGGCGGGCCGGTCGCGGCGGCGTGCCGACGGCGAACCGGGACCAGAAGGCGTCGCCGAGCAACGCGGCGGCCAGTACGCCGACCGCCGCGGCGGCGAGCCCGGCGAGCAGCGTCTCCAGCAGCCCGCCGAGCGCACCGATCCACACCCAGGGCAGCAGCAGCGCGAGGCCGCCCGCGAACCCGAGCAGCGTCACCGGAGCGGGACGCGACACCCTTCCCTGGGCCCAGGGCCGGTGCTCGTCCGCCCCGCCGTCGCTGCCGGCCGCCGGCTCCGGTGCCGGCGGGGGTCCGTCCGGGGCGTTCGGCGCGGTCGGGGGTCCGGTCGCGACGCCCGGTGCGGCCGGCCGGCCCGGGGCAGCCGCGGTGGGTCCGCCCGGCGGCGCGGCGACGGGGGTGACCGCCGCCCGCCGGCGCAGCCGCCGCACGACGAGTGCGGCCAGCGCGGCGGTGGCGGCCAGTGCGGCCAGGTACGCCTCGTGGTGCACCGGCGGTAGCGCCCGGAGCAGGACGAACGCGCCGAACGCGAGCAGCCCGCCCAGCCAGACGCGACCGGTGGTGCGGACGGCGGCGGAGCGGGGCGCCAGGGCCAGGGCCAGGGCGGGTGTACCGGCCAGGAGCACGACGGCGACGGCCACCACGGGCCAGAGCCAGACCGCCCGGTCCAGCCCGGAGGCCAGCAGGATCTGGTCGGCCAGCCAGCCACCGAACTGGGACAGCACGACGAGCCCGACGATCCACAGCCCGGTGGCCACGGCGGCCACCACCGCCCAGGGGCTTCCCGGCTCTGCGCCGTGCGGAGTCGGGGCGAGATGTCCCGGGCGTTCAGGCTGCACGGGCAAACAGTACGTCGCCGTCACAAAGTCGGCAGGAGTGGCGGCCCGATCCGTGCCCGGGACGGGATCGTGGAAAGGAACGGCCCCGCGACGGGCCGAAAAACTTGCAAGATCCCGAAGCGTCTCCGGGCGGGCGTCGTGGACGCCGCCGGCGTGGGCCGAGCGGTTACGGTGGAGGCGTGCGCGACCCCAACGTCTCCCGAGCGGCCGCCGGCCAGCTCTCCCCGCAGCGGCGGGCCGCCGACCTGCGCCGCCTGGCCGCGGAGCGCTTCGACGTCCTGGTGATCGGCGGCGGGGCGACCGGCGCGGGCGCCGCGCTGGACGCCGCCTCGCGCGGCCTCAAGGTCGCCCTGGTCGAGGCGCGCGACTACGCCGCCGGCACGTCCAGCCGGTCCAGCAAGCTGATCCACGGCGGCCTGCGCTACCTGGAGCAGCTCGAGTTCCACCTGGTCCACGAGGCGCTCACCGAACGGGGGCTGCTCGCCACCCGCCTCGCGCCGCATCTGGTCCGGCCGGTGCCGTTCCTGGTGCCGCTCCCGGCCGGGCAGGGCCTGCGCGACCTGCCTGCCCGCGTCTTCCGTCGCTCCTACTACGGGGCCGGAGTGGCGACGTACGACATTTTCGCCGGGATCTTCGGCGGCGGCCGGGGGATGCCCCTGCACCGGCACCTGACCCGGGAGGGCGCCCGCCGGACCTTCCCCAGCCTCAAGGCGGAGGGCCTGGCCGGCGCCATCCGGTACTACGACGGCCAGGTCGACGACGCCCGCCTGGTGGTCACCCTCGCCCGGACCGCCGCCAGCCTCGGCGCGACCGTGGTGACCAGTGCCCGCGCCGTCGGTCTCATCCGGCAGGCCCGGGAGGTCACCGGGGTCCGTGTCCGCGACCTGGAGGCGCCGGCCGGCTCCCCGGACGCCGAGTTCGAGGTACGCGCCCGGACCGTCATCGCCGCCACCGGCGTGTGGAGCGACGACATGTCGCGGATGCTCAACGACGTCGGGCTGCGCCCCGGCCTCCGGGTCCGTGCCTCCAAGGGCGTACACCTGGTGGTGCCCCGGTCGGCGATCACCGGCGAGACCGGGCTGATCCTGCGTACCGCGACGAGCGTGCTCTTCGTCATCCCGTGGGGCGGGCACTGGATCATCGGGACCACCGACACCGACTGGCGGCTCGACCGGTCCCACCCGGCCGCCTCCGCGCGCGACATCGAGTACCTGCTGACGCAGGTCAACACCGTCCTGGACCGGCCCCTCACCACCGCCGACATCGAGGGCGTGTACGCGGGCCTGCGACCGCTGCTGGCCGGCGAGGCGGACTCCACGTCGAAGCTGTCCCGGGAACACGCGGTGTTCGAGCCGATGCTCGGCCTGCTGCTGGTGGCCGGCGGGAAGTACACGACCTACCGGGTGATGGCCTCGGACGTGGTCGACCGGGCCGCCCACCGGATGGGGTCGGTGCGTCCGTCGCGCACCGCCGACCTTCCGCTGCTCGGCGCCGACGGGTACGCGGCGATGTGGCGGGACCGGGCCGACCTGGCCCGCCGGCACGCTGTTCCGGTCGGCGTGGTGGAGCACCTGCTGGAGCGGTACGGCACGCTCACCCTGGAACTGCTCGCCCTGGTCGACGCGGACCCGCTGCTCGCCTCACCGCTGGCCGGCGCGCCCGAGTACCTGGCCGCCGAGGTGACCTACGCGGCCCGCGCCGAGGGAGCGCTGCACCTGGAGGACGTGCTGACCCGGCGTACCCGGATCTCCATCGAGACCGCCCACCGCGGCCTGGAGTCCGCCGAGCACGCCGCGGAGCTGATGGGTGCGGTGCTCGGCTGGGACGCCGAGGTGCGGGCGCGGGAGATCGCGCACTACCGGGCGCGGGTGGAGGCCGAGCGGAACTCCCAGCTCATGCCGGACGACGCGACCGCCGACGCGGCCCGGCTCGGCGCGCCGGACGTCCGGGGCTTCGCCGCGGACCGCGGCGGGGACGGCGACTCGGTTGAACTTCCGTCCTCGTCCCGCTGACCGATCCACCCGGGGAACGTCCATCATCGATGCCCGACCGGTCGGCGGGTTACGTGCGCTACCTACGGTGGGGTAAGTTTCGGCGCGTGCTTTCCGCATCCTGGTCGCGTCCGGTTCAGCTCTCCGTCGCCACGCTGCTGGCAGTCGTGCTCGCCGGCTGCTCCGGAGCCGATGCGGGAGGCTCGCCGAGCCCGGACCCGTCGGCGCCGCCCCAGCAGCAACTCGGTAACGCGGCCACCATCAGCGAGGGCCGGGTCAGCCTGCTCCAGAAGCTGGGCGAGTCGGGGCCGCTGCGGACACTCAATGTGGAGGTCGACGGCCGGTGGGAGTGCGTGGACTGCGCCGGCGACGGGGTGACGTCGGCGGGCGCGCTCACCGCGGAGCAGCTCGCACGCCTCCAGAGGTTGCTCGCCGACCCGGGTCTGGCGAAGGAGACCGATCAGGCCCGTCAGTACCGGGTCACCTGCATCGACGCGTTGACCTCCAGCCTGCTCACCGCGTCCGGCCTGATCACCTCCCAGGACTGCCCGGGCGAGGAGAAGCCGCCGATCGCCCACGAGATCCTGCTGCTGCTGACCCAGGCCACCCCGGCCGAGCCGACCTCCTGAAGCCGGCGCTGGGCGGTACCCGGGTGGCGCGTCCGACGCGCGGGCCGGCGGGTCAGAGGACCTTGCCGGGGTTGAGCAGGCCGGTCGGGTCGAGCGCGGCCTTGATCGCCTGGTGCACCCGTACGCCCACCGGGCCGATCTCGCGGGCCAGCCAGTCCCGCTTGAGCAGGCCGACCCCGTGCTCGCCGGTGCAGGTGCCGCCCAGGTCGAGCCCCAGCCGCATGATCTCGTCGAAGGCCCGGCGGCCGCGTTCCAGGCTGGCCGGATCCGCCCGGTCCACCACGATGTTGGGGTGCAGGTTGCCGTCGCCGGCGTGACCCACGACGCCGATCGGCACGTCGCACTCGGCGGCGATCCGCGCCACCCCGTCGAGCATGGCGGCCAGCGCCCCGCGGGGCACCGCCACGTCGTCGATGACCAGCCCGCCGTTGCCGGCCGGGTACGTGTCGGCGGCGAACTTCTCCATCGCCGGGTGCGCCAGCCGCCGCGCCTGGAGCAGCGCCGCCGCCTCCACCGCGTCGGTGGCCGCGTACACCTCGTCGGCGCCGGCCGCCTCGCAGACCGCCGCGAGGCCGGCCAGGTCCTCGGTGGCCCGCGAGCCGGTGTCCACGGCGGCCAGCAGGAGCGCCTGCGCGTCCGTCCGCAGCCCCATCGGGCGGTACGCCTCGATCGCCCGCAGGTGCGTCTGGTCGAGCAGCTCCAGCAGGCTGGGGGAGAGCCCCTGGGCGGCGATCTCCGCCACGGCGGCGCCGGCGGCGGTGGTGGAGGGGAAGACCGCGACCATGGTCAGCGACTCCGCCGGGGCGGGACGCAGCGCGACGGTCACCTCGGTGATCACGCCGAGGGTGCCCTCGGAGCCGACGAAGAGCCGGGTCAGGTCGTACCCGGCCACGCCCTTGGCGGTCCGCCGGCCGGTGCGCAGCACCTCGCCGGAGGCGAGCACCACCTCCAGGCCGAGCACGTACTCGGTGGTCACGCCGTACTTGACGCAGCACATGCCGCCGGCGTTGGTGGCGACGTTCCCGCCGATGGTCGACGACTCCCAGGAGCCGGGGTCGGGCGGGTACCACAGGCCGTGCTTGGCGACGGCGGCGGCGAGCGTCGCGTTGACCACCCCGGGCTGCACCACGGCGATCCGGCTGACCGGGTCGATCTCCAGGATCGCGTCCAGCGCCGCCGTGCTGATCACCACGGCGCCGTCGACCGCGTTCGCCGCGCCGGCCAGCCCGGTGCGAGCTCCCTGCGGCACCACGGGTACGCCGTGCCGGGCCGCCGTCCGGACGACAGCCGCCACCTGGGCGGTGTCACGCGGACGGGTGACCACGAGGGGCGTGCCGGAGGCGCAGAGGTCCGCCTCGTCCCGTTCGTGCATCCGGAGCAGGTCCGGATCGGTCAGCACCGCGTCGGCGCCGAGCGCGGCACGCAGTTCGTCGAGGAGGGGACCCATGCGCCGAGGCTACGACCCGGGCCAACTGATCATCAACCCGCTCCCCGCCCTCACGATCTTGTACTTCCGGCCCCCGGATCCCCTCTGACGACCTCGCCAGCGGTCGAGGAGACCGGTCCCGCCGGCGAGTCCGCCGCGTACCCTGAGCGGGGACGCTTCGGATACCGCAGGGATTGGGACGGCTCGGCACGGGTAGTACCCGCCGTGGCCCGGAACGACCGACCCTCGATGGCGCAACGGTTCGGGTTGCGCGGCGGCGGCGTGGACGTCGACGGCGCGCGGATCGCCGAGGCGGTGAACCAGCTGCACCACCGTGGGAAGGCGACCCTGCACGACCGCCTGCACCGCGTCCGCATGGCGATGGGCCTCGCCGTCCAGGCCGGACTCGCCGCCGGGCTGTCCTGGCTCGCGGCGCACGAGCTGCTCGGCAACCCGCAGCCCGTCTTCGCGCCGATCTCGGCGGTCGGCACCCTGGCCGTCTCGGTGGGCCAGCGGTTCCGGCGGACGGTCGAGCTGATCGTCGGGGTGGCGGTCGGGGTGGCCCTCGGCGACCTCCTCATCTACCTGCTGGGCACCGGCGCCTGGCAGCTCGGCCTCGTCGTGACCTCGGCGATCATCCTGACCGTCTTCGCCGGGGCCAGCGTGGCCATCGTCATCCAGGCGGCGGCCACCGCCGTGCTGATCGTGACGCTCAGCCCGCAGACGGAGAACCTGGAGATACCCCGGTTCGTCGACGCGTTCGTCGGCGGTGGCATCGCCCTGCTGGTCACCGCGTTGCTGCTGCCGCTCAACCCGCTGCGGGTGCTCAACCGGGCCGCCCGCCCCGCGCTGGACCTGCTCGCCGCGCAGCTCGACGGCGCCGCCGACGGGCTGCGCGAACGGGACCGGGACAAGGTCCAGCGGGCGTTGGAACGGCTGCGCGACAACAAGGAGGAGCTGGCCGCGTTCGGCGAGGCGATCGAGGGCGCCAAGGAGACCGCGATGCTGTCGCCGGCGCGCTGGCACCGGCGCAACGAACTCGCGCACTACTCGGAGGCGGCCGACCCGATCGACCGCGCGATGCGCAACAGCGGCACCCTGATCCGGCGCGCCGTCACGCTCATCGAGGACGAGGAGCCGATCCCCGACCCGATGCCGGACGCGGTTGCCCACCTCGCCGAGTCGGTGCGGCTGCTCAAGCACGAGTTCGCCGTCGGGGAGGAGGCCGAGAAGGCCCGCGAGCGGTCACTGCGCGCGGTCAGCGAGGCCGGCCGCGCGTACGCGGAGGGCGTGGGCTTCTCCGGCAGCGTGGTGGTCGCGCAGGTGCGTACCACCGCGAGCGACCTGCTGGTCGCCTCCGGCATCAGCCAGGAGGAGGCGAACCGCTGGATCCGTAGGTCCTTCGGCGAGCTGGAGCAGTCGCCGGGGCGGCCGGCCGAACCGGCGGAGGGCGGCCCGAAGCCGCCCACCGCCCCGCCGATCGGCTGACCGGAGGGTTCAGCCCAGCGTGGCGAGCGCGGCGAGCAGCGCGTCCACGTGCTCCTCGGTGCTGCCCAGGCCGATGCTGGCCCGGAGCGCCGTCGGCGGCAGGTCACGCCGGCCGCTGCGCCCGGCCGCCTCGGTGAGCAGGCGGCGGGCGAGCGGGTGGGCGCAGAACAGGCCGTCGCGTACCCCGATGTCGTGATGCGCGGCGAGGTGGGCCGCGACCTCGGCCGAGTCCCGGCCGGCCACCACGAACGAGGCGATCCCCACCCGCGGCGCGTCCGGGCCGAAGGTGCGCAGCTCCACCACGTGCGGCAGCGCCGCGATGCCGTCGCGCAGCCGGGCCAGCAGCGCCTGCTCGGCGTCGTGGAGCGCGGCGCGGTCGGCTCCGCTGAGCGCGCCGCACACCGCGGCGAGGGCCACCGCGCCGAGGAGGTTCGGGGTGCCGGCCTCGTGCCGGGCCGGCCCGGTCGCCCACCGGACGTCGTGGGTGGCCGCCCCGACGTGGCTGGTCGCCCCGCCACCCGCCAGGTACGGCGGTGCCGCGTCCAGCCAGTCGGCCCGCCCGACGAGGACGCCCGCGCCGAACGGCGCGTACAGCTTGTGGCCGGAGACGGCCAGGTAGTCGACGTCGAGAACGTGGAGGTCGACGGGGGCGTGCGGGGCGAGCTGGGCGGCGTCCACCGCGATCCGGGCCCGGTGCCGGCGGGCCACCCGGGCCAGCTCGGCGACCGGCCACCGCTCGCCGGTCACGTTGCTCGCCCCGGTCACCGCGACCAGCACCGGCAGGTCCCGGTCGGGGGTGGTGCCCCGGCGCAGCTCGCCGAGGGCGGCGTCGAGCGCGCGGACCGCCCCGGCCGGGTCCTCCGGCACCGGCAGCCGTACCGAGCCGCGCGGCCAGGGCAGCAGGTTGGCGTGGTGTTCCCCGCCGAACGTCACCACCGTGGCCCCGGGCGGCAGCGCCCGGGCCAGCAGGTTGAGCGCGTCCGTGGTGTTCCGGGTGAAGACCACGTGGTCGTCCGCCCGGGCGCCGACGAAGTCGCCGACCGTCTGCCGGGCCCGCTCGTAGGCCAGCGTGCAGCGCCGCGACAGCGCCCCGGCGCCCCGGTGCACGCTCGCGTACCAGGGCAGCAGCTCCGCCACCGCGTCGGCCGCGGCCCGCGCGCAGGGCGCGGTGGCCGCGTAGTCGAGGTTGATCTGACCGGGTACGCCGAGCACGTCGAGCGGCCCGGCCGCCGCCCGCGACGGCACCGGCGGGGGTACGAGAGTGAGGGTCATGCGGCACCTCCGGGTCCAGGGACCCCGGGTGGGCACACGGGCGGGGTCCGCGCTTGCCCAGCACACGGATCGGGCCGGGCCCGGTCATCACCCGGGGCACCCCACCGCGAACCTCGACGAGGGTTGCCGGCCAGCAAGCCGGGGCTTGACGCTGGCGCTCGTGACCTGCCGGCAGCATAGCGGTCCCCGGTGCGGCCGGTCCGGCCGGCCGGCGGTGACTACGCTGACGGCATGGCCGACACCCCGCCCGGCGCGGCCCCGCCGCCGCCGACCGCCGCCCCTGTCCCCCCGCCGGCCGAGGGCCTGACGAAGGCCCCCCGGCGTCGGGTCAGCTGGGTACGCGCCCTGGTGCTGGCCGTGGTGATCCTCTTCATCGCCGGCTGTGCGGTCTTCATGGTCTGGACCCTCGGCGAGAGCCTCGGCGGCGAGGCGCTGCTGATCGGGGTCATCGCGGCGGTCCTGCCGGTTCCGGTGCTGGTGTCCTGCTTCCTCTGGCTCGACCGGTACGAGCCGGAGCCACTGAAGTACCTGATCTTCTGCTTCGCCTGGGGGGCGTTCGTCTCCACCGCCGCCTCCCTGACGGTGAACAACTTCGCCGCCGACTCGTTCGAGCGGCTGAACCTCCCGACCACGCTCACCGCGGTGCTGGTCGCGCCGTTCATCGAGGAGTTGACCAAGGCGCTCGGGCCGATCCTCCTGCTGATCTTCCGGCGCCGGGAGTTCTCCGGCATCACCGACGCCCTGGTCTACTGCGGGCTCTCCGCGATCGGCTTCGCCATGGTGGAGAACATCCTGTACCTCGGCGGCTACGGGTACGCGACCGGTGTGGAACGGTACGGCCCGGCGACCGGGACGCAGCAGGTCATCGCGATCTTCATCGTGCGGATCCTGCTCTTCGGGTTCGCCCACCCGCTCTTCACGTCGATGACCGGCGTGGGCCTCGGCATCGCCGCCCGTGCGGCCGACCGGCGGGTACGGGTGCTCGCACCGGTCGCCGGCCTGCTGCTGGCGATGATGCTGCACGGCGCCTGGAACCTGCTGCCCACCCTCACCCAGGCCACCGGCCAGCCGCTGATCCTGCTGTACGGCTTCATCGGCGTGATGGTGCCGATCTTCTTCGGCATGGTGGGGCTCGCCGTCTGGCTACGGTCCTGGGAGGGGCGGCTCACCGAGCGCACCCTGCCGGACTACGTCCGGGCCGGCTGGCTCACCCCGCCGGAGGTGGCGGCGCTCAGCAGCCTCGGGCGCCGGCACGCGGCCCGGGTGTGGGCCAAGCGGGTAAGCGGCGACGCGGGCCTGAAGGCGATGCGCGGGTACCAGTTCGCGGCGACCCGGCTCGCGCTGCTCCGCGACGAGATGCGGCGCGGTCTGGACCGCCGGCCCGTCGACCGGGAGCGGGCGGCCGCGGAGGAACGGCACCTGCTCCAGACGATCGCCGGCTACCGGGCGTACTTCGTGGGCCGGGATCCGCAGGCGCCGGTCGGCGTCTGGGACGGGCACCGGTACCACCTGCGCTTCCCGGACGGCTCCCAGCGACCCGTGGACGCCCCGGACGAGCCGGTCGTCCCGATTCCCGTCGTACTGGCCCCGCCACCCCCCGCTTTCCCGCCCGGCTACGGCCCGCCGCCCGGCTGGTACGGCGTCCGCCCGCCGGCTCCGTGGCCGCACGCCGGTCACTGAGCCGCCCGGGGCGGAGCGCCGGCGCTCAGGTCATCAGGCTGGTGAGGAAGTCCCCGAAACCCTGGAAGATCGCTACCAGGCCGGCGCCGATCGCCTTGAACATCTCCGCCGCGCCCTCGGGCCGGAACGCCATGAAATAGATCAAGAACGCGATGAAGCCCCAGAACAGCAATTTCTTGATCAACTCCGGCATCGTCCCTCCCCAGGGCCGCTGGTGCGGCTGGCTTCCCGGGAAGGAGCAGCGCAAACGGCCCCGGGGCCGGGTCGGCGTCCCGGCCGGCCCGCGGGACCGGCTCGACCGGGGACCTCGACGCAGGCTTCAGAGGTAGAGGCCGGTCGAGTCCGGTTCGACGCGTTCGGCGGCGACGGCGTGCACGTCCCGCTCGCGGAGCAGCACGTAACCGCGGCCGTGCAGCTCGACCTCCGAGCGGTCGTCCGGGTCGAAGAGCACCCGGTCACCGGAGACGATCGAACGGACGTTCGGCCCCACGCCGACGGCGGTGGCCCAGGCCAGGCGCTTGCCGACCGCGGCGGTCGCCGGGATCACGATGCCGGCGGTCGAGCGGCGCTCGCCCTCGCCGCCCTCCATGCGCACCAGCACGCGATCGTGCAGCAGCCGGATCGGCAGGCCGGAGTCGAGATCCTTGTCGGCGGTCACGTCGCAGACGCTACCGTGTGCCGCCCGGCCGGCTCCGGCGTGGTTACGCGGCGGTGGGTGGGGGCAATGTGTGGCGGATCTGCCCTACGGTGGCAGGGTCGGACGTATCCTGTCCGACCTGACGCCCCGGCCGGTGACGGCTTCTCCCCAGGAGGTGCGCTTGAGCCGCTTCGAGCGGATGCGCGGACAGCTCCGCCGCGCGTACCAGTCGGGCCGGGAGTCGGTGCGCACCCGGCGCGCGGCAGCCGAGGCCCGCCGTACGCAGGACGTGCCCGAGCCGGCCGGCACCGCCTCGCCGGCCTCGCCGGGCCCGGTGGCGCCTCCGGCGGCGACCGTCGTCGGTGCCGAACAGCCGGCCGCGCTGCACAACTCGACGACCAGCCGCGACGACGCGGACGTACCGCACGGGCTGCGCATCGCCGCCGCCTGGTCGTGGCGGCTGATCGTGATCGGCATCGTCGCGTGGGCACTGCTGAGGATCGTCGGCCAGATCCGGATCGTCATCATTCCGCTGGCCATCGCCCTGCTCCTGTCGGCGCTGCTCGCGCCGGCGGTGGGCTGGCTGCTGCGGGCGCGACTGCCGAGGTCCCTGGCGACCGCCGTGGTGCTGGTGGGCGGGCTCGCCGGGGTGATCGGCACGCTGACCCTGGTGGTCAACGAGTTCATCCAGGGCGTGCCGAAGCTGAGCGAGAAGTCCTCCCAGGGCGTACGGCAGATCCAGGACTGGCTGAAGACCGGGCCGCTGCACCTCTCGGACGGCCAGTTGGACGCCTACATCGACGAGGCCGAGGCCTGGGTCGAGAGCAACACCCAGACCTTCACCAGCGGGGCGCTCTCCACCGCCGCCACCCTCGCCGAGGTGCTGACCGGCACCGTGCTGGTCCTCTTCGCGACGTTCTTCTTCCTCCGCGACGGCAACCGGATCTGGCGCTTCCTGGTGCGGCTGCTGCCGGTGGGTGCCCGCTGGAAGGTCGACGACGCCGGCCGCGCGTCCTGGCAGACGCTCGGCGCGTACGTCCGCGCCACCGTGCTGGTCGCCTTCATCGACGCGGTCGGCATCGGGATCTTCCTGGTCGTCTTCGACATCCCGTTCGCGTTCCCGCTCGCCGCGCTGGTCTTCCTCGCCTCGTTCATCCCGATCGTCGGCGCCACGCTGTCGGGCGGCGTCGCGGTGCTCGTCGCCCTGGTGGACAGCGGCCTGATCACCGCGTTGATCATCCTCGGCGCGGTGATCGGCGTGCAGCAGCTCGAGGGGCACGTGCTCCAGCCGCTGATCATGGGACGGGCGGTGGCCATCCACCCCCTCGCGGTGATCGTCGGCATCGCCGCCGGTGTGGTGCTGGCCGGGATCACCGGGGCGCTGGTCGCCGTTCCGCTGATCGCCGTGCTGAACACGGCCGTCCGCCGGCTCGCCGCCCGTACCGTCCCGGACACCCCACCCGACGCCGTCGTGGTGGCGAGCCAGGCCCCCTGACCGGGGGCGGGGCCGGTCAGGACCTCGCGAGGCGTTCCAGGGCGCCGCGGGCCACGTCGGGGCGGGTCGTGTACCAGAACGGGGGCAGGGACCGGCGCAGGAACGGGCCGTACCCCCGGGCGGTCTCCAGCCGGGAGTCGAGCACCGCGACGACGCCCCGGTCGGCGGTGGCCCGGATGAGCCGGCCGACCCCCTGCGCGAGCCGGACGGCGGCGATCGGCACGCTCACCGCCGCGAACCCCGACCCGCCGGTCGCGTCCACCGCCGCGGCGCGGGCGGCGGCGAGCGGCTCGTCCGGCCGGGGGAAGGGCAGCCGGTCGATGACCACCAGCTGGCAGGAGTCGCCGGGCACGTCCACCCCCTGCCAGAGCGACATCACCCCGAACAGGCAGCTCGCCCGCTCCTCGCGGAACCGGCGGACCAGCAGCGGCAGCGCCTCCTCGCCCTGGAGCAGCACCGGCAGGTCGGTGCGCGCGCGCAGCAGCTCCGCCGCCTGCTGGGCGGCCCGCCGGGAGGAGAAGAGCCCGAGCGTACGCCCACCGAGCGCCTCGACCAGCCCGAGCAGCTCCTCGCCGGCGGCGTCCGGCAGCCCGGAGGCGCTGGGCCGGGGCAGGTGTGCCGCGACGTACAGGATGCCCTGCCGGGCGTAGTCGAACGGGGAGCCCACGTCGAGCGACCGCCAGCCGGGCCCGGAGGTGACCGGCGCGGCCGGCTCGGCGGCGCGTCCCCCGCGGGCGGCGGTGGCGAGCGCGCCGGCGGCCGGTGAGGGCGGTGTGGTGGGAACGTCCAGGCCGAGTGCCCGGGCCACGGTGTCGAAGCGCCCGCCCAGGGTCAGCGTCGCGGAGGTGGCGACGACGGTGCGCTCCTCGTACAGGTGGGTGGCGAGGGTGCCGGCCACCGAGAGCGGGGCGACCACCAGCGCCCGCCGCCCGCTGGCGTCGTTCCGCTCCACCCACGCCACGTCGTGGTCGGCCTCCTCCAGCAGCCGCTGCGCCGTGGTCGACAGCTCGTCGAGCGCCGCCTTGGCCTGCTGCTTGCGGACCGGGTCCGAGTCGTCGGCCTTGACGTCCCCGATCGCGTCGAGCGCGGCCCGGGTGGCGGCGTCGAGCAGCGTGCACGCCTCCCGCAGCGGGCCCGGCAGCCCGGCGGTGAGCCGCCCGGCCGGCGCCTCGGCCAGCCCGACCGCCAGCGCGTCGCCGGCGGCGGTGAGCGCGTCGGCGGTCTCCGGCCGCAACAGCGGCCGCGCCCGCCGGGTGGACCGGTCGATCAGCTCGGGCACCAGCTCCGCCTGGGCGGCGGAGGAGACCCGGTCGGCCAGCTCGTGCGCCTCGTCCACGACGAGCAGCTTGTGCGGCGGCACGATCTGCCGCCCGGCCAGCATGTCCACCGCGAGCAGGCTGTGGTTGGTCACCACGACGTCGGCCTCCCGGGCCCGGGCCCGGGACGCCTCGGCGAAGCACTCGGCGCCGAACGGACAGCGGGCGGCGCCCACGCACTCCCGCGCCGGCATCGACACCAGCCGCCAGGCCTGGTCGTCGACGCCCGGATCCAGCTCGTCGCGGTCACCGGTGTCGGTCTTCTCGGCCCAGTCGCGCAGCCGCTGGACCTGCTTGCCGAGCCGGCCCGCCTCGCCGAGCCACTTGGTGCCCCCGGCGGGCCGGGGCGCGTCGAAGAGGGTGTCGCCGGGGTCCTCCTCGGTGGAGCTGTCCAGGCGGGCCAGGCAGAGGTAGTGGTGGCGCCCCTTCAGCACGGCGAAGGTGGGGCGCCGGCCCAGCAGCGGCTCGACCGCGTCGGCCAGCCGGGGCAGGTCGTGGTCGACGAGTTGGGACTGGAGCGCCAGGGTCGCGGTCGAGATGACCACCGGGCCGTCGACCGTCAGCGCGGGCGCCAGGTACGCCAGCGACTTGCCGGTGCCGGTGCCGGCCTGCACCAGGAGGTGCTCGCGGGCCGCCACGGCCGCCTCGATCGCCGTGGTCATCTCCTGCTGGCCGGGTCGCGCGGCGCCGCCGGGGACCGCGCCGACCGCCGCCGCGAGCAGCTCCGCAGCGGTCGCCCGGGCACCCGACCGCCGGCCACCGGAACGGGACGAGGGGCTGGCGGGGCCGGTGGCGGTGCGGGGCGGGGTCACCGTGCGACGGTACCCGTCGCCGCCGACAGGCGGCGTCCGCCGGGGCGGCGTGGCGTCGTCACGGTACGGCCGTGCCCGGTTACTTCCCTCCCGCGTCCGTTGAGCCGAATCGGCTAGGGTGCCAGACATGCCGAGCGACGTGGTCCGCGTGATCTACCGCAAGTACGACGGCAGCGCTCACCGTGACTACCCGGCCCGCCGGCTGACCGAGGACGACCTCGGCGTCTGGCTCGGGGTGACGGCCGGCACCCCCTCGGTCTACCACGGCCGCCCCTCCGTCGAGCAGATCCCGTTCGTGCTCCTGGTGCCGCACCACGCCTGGTGGACGGGCATGTTCAACCCGCCGCCGCGCACCAGTGAGGTCTACTGCGACATCGCCAGCCCGGCCCGCTGGGAGGACGACGACACCGTCCACCTGATCGACCTCGACCTCGACGTGGTGCGTCGGCGCGGCACCGGCCTGGTCGAGTTGCGGGACGAGGACGAGTTCGCCGAGCACCGCGAGCGGTTCGGCTACCCGGACGAGGTGGTCGTCGAGGCGCAGGCGGCGGCCCGCTGGCTGTTCGGCGCGCTCGGCGACGGCACCGAGCCGTTCGCCACCTCGTACCGGAAGTGGCTCGCCCTGGTCGTGTGAGCCGGCCGGGGCGGGTGCCGGCCGGCCAGGACCGTGCCGGCCCGCGGCGGCGTCACCAGCGTGGCGGCCAGGTGTCCTCGGGCCCGAGCGGCGCCAGGTCGCGGAGCTTGTCCGGGTTGAGCTGGTTGAAGATGCCGGTGACCCGGCCGTCCTCCACGGCGAGGGCACTGACGATGCGCAGCGGTCGCCCGTCCCGGAAGACGGTCTCCGACTGGAGCCCGAGCACCCCGTCGACCAGCACCGGACGGGTCCGCAGGGTGGCGCCGTAACGGCCGGCCTGGCCGAACACGCCCAGGACGAAGCGGCCGACCTTGTCGGCGCCGTACACGGGCCTGGTGCCGGCCGGGAAGTGCCCGCCGCCGTCGCCGATCAGCACCACGTCCGGCGCGAGGACCTTCAGCAGCGCGTCCAGCTTCCCGGACTCGGCGGCGGCGGCGAACGCCTCGACGACGCGGCGCTGCTCGGCCGCGTCCGCGGTCTGCCGGGGCGCCTCGGGAGCGCTGACGGCCCGGCGGGCCCGGGACGCCAACTGGCGGGCGGCGGCGTCCGTGGTGCCGAGCACCTCGGCGACCCGGGCGAACGGGACGGCGAAGACGTCGTGCAGCACGAACGCGACCCGCTGCTCGGGGCTGAGCCGTTCCAGTACGACCATCAGGGCGGTGCCGACCTGGTCGGTGCGGACCGCCCGCTCGGCCGGGTCGGGGGCGAATCCGTCGCTGCGGGGAGGCGCGTCGAGCGGCGTCACCACCGGCTCCGGCAACCACTGACCGGGGTACGCCTCCCGGCGTACCCGGGCGGAGCGCAGCACGTCGAGGCAGATCCGCGCGCAGGTGGTGGTCAGCCAGGCGCCGAGCTGGCGGATCTCGGCGCGGGCCGCCGGGTCGGCGAGGACGGCCGCGTACCGGAGCCAGGTCTCCTGCACCGCGTCCTCGGCCTCGCTGCGGCTGCCGAGCATCCGGTACGCGACCGCGGTCAGTCGCCCCCGCTCGGCCTCGAACTCGGTCACCAGATCCGTCACGCGCCCGCCTCTCTCCCCGCGGACATCGATTCTCCCGCCCCCAGGACGATCCGGCCGACCCGATCGTGACACGTGTTCCGCCGAGCGGAACGCTCGTCGAGCGCTCCGGGGTGAGCTGGGTGATGATCCGGGGATGAGTGGGATCGACGAGGTCGACGTGGTGCCGCCCGTGGACGGGCCGATGCGGGACCTCCTGCGGGTCGGCCCGGATGGTCTGGGCGCGGTCGATCCGGGGTCGACGCCCGGGCTGCCGGGGCGTGCGGTGACGGGCGAGGACCGCAAGGGCTGGGCCCGGGCGCAGGTCCGGCTGCTCGGTGACGATCTGGCCCGCCGGCAGGAGATGCTGTTCGCCACCGCGAAGGCCCGGGCCGGCGCGGCGGCCGCAGCTTCGGGTGGTACGGAGGCCGTGGCGGGTGCGAGTGCCGGGGCGGCGGGTGCGCCCCGGGTGCTGCTCGTGCTCCAGGCGATGGACTGCGGTGGCAAGGACGGCACGGTGAAGCGGGTGGCCGGCGCGATGAACCCGCTCGGCCTCCACATCCGGTCGTTCGGCCCGCCCACGCCCGAGGAACTGCGGCACGACTTCCTGTGGCGCATCCGGCGGGCGCTGCCGCCGCCGGGGTACGTGGGCGTCTTCAACCGGTCGCACTACGAGGACGTGCTGGTCGCCCGGGTCGAGTCGCTGGTGCCGGAGGCGACCTGGCGGGCCCGGTACGACGAGATCAACGCCTTCGAGCGGGAACTGGTCGGCGCCGGGATGGCCCTGGTCAAGGTGCTGCTGCACATCTCGTACGACGAACAGGGCCGGCGGCTGCTGCAACGCCTGGACGACCCCCGCAAGCACTGGAAGTACGACCCGTCCGACATCGACGCCCGGGCCCGCTGGGACGACTACCAGAGCGCGTACGCGGAGGCGCTGAGCCGGTGCGGCACGGACGCGGCGCCCTGGTACGTGGTGCCCGCTGACCGGAAGTGGTACCGGGACTGGGCGGTCGCGCACCTGTTGCGTGAGACGTTCGACACTCTCGCTCTCGGGTATCCGGCTGCCGATTTCGACGTCCAGCGGGAACGGGAGCGGCTGTTGGGGTTTGAGGAAACGAATGAAGGTGAACGGAAGGTGAACGAGCAGTGAATGCCGCCTGGCCAGTGGTAGGCCGGCGAATTCCTTGATCCGGGGACACCTAGCATTCCCAGGCGGGCGCCCCCGGGGCGGCCACCACCCTTCCACCGACACGACGAGGTCCCGGCTGTGAAGTTTTCCTTCCGCCCGAACGAGGGCGCCTTCTACGAGCTCTTCACCAGGGCCGCGCACAACCTGGTGCGGGGCACCGAGCTCCTCAACGAGCTGGCTCTCCCCGGTGTGGAGGTGCAGTCGGTGAGCGAGCGGCTGACCGAGGTCGAGCACGACAGCGACCAGATCACCCACGAGCTGTTCAAGAAGATCAACTCCACCTTCATCACCCCGTTCGACCGGGAGGACATCTACCGGTTGGGCTCCCAGCTGGACGACGTGATGGACCACCTGGAGGCGGTCGGCAACCTGCTCTACCTCTACGGCCTGACCAAGCTCCCCTCGCTGCCGCGGGAGATGCACGAGCTGGTCAACGTCCTCGACCAGCAGGCGAAGCTGACCGCCGAGGCGATGCCCCGGCTGAAGACCATGAAGGCCCTCGAGGACTACTGGATCGAGTGCAACCGACTCGAGAACGACGGCGACCAGGCGTACCGGATGCTGCTGGTCCGCCTCTTCTCCGGCGAGTACGACGCGCTGACCGTGCTGAAGATGAAGGAGGTCGCCGACGAGCTGGAGGCCGCCTGCGACGCCTTCGAGCACGTGGCGAACACCGTCGAGACCATCGCGGTCAAGGAGTCCTGATCCTGTGAGTCCCGAACTCATCGCCGTGCTGGCGGTGATCGCGGTGGCGCTGGTGTTCGACTACACCAACGGCTTCCACGACGCCGCCAACGCGATCGCGACCAGCATCTCCACCCGGGCGCTGACACCCCGGGTGGCCCTGGCCATGGCGGCGGTCGGCAACTTCATCGGCGCCCACTTCGGCGCCGAGGTGGCCAAGACCGTCGGCAGCGGGCTGGTCAAGCTACCCACCGGCCAGGCCAGCCTCGGCATCGTGTTCGCCGGTGTGATCGGCGCCATCGTCTGGAACCTGATCACCTGGTACTTCGGCCTGCCGTCGTCCTCCTCGCACGCCCTCATCGGCGGCCTGGTCGGCTCGACCATCGCCGCGTCCGGCACGGTGCTGTGGACCGGCATCGGCGAGAGCGTCATCATCCCGATGATCCTGTCGCCGATGGTCGGCTTCCTGCTCGGCTACATCGTGATGATCGCCGTGCAGTGGATCTTCCGGAAGGGGCACCCGGGCAAGCTCAACCGGGGCTTCCGCTGGGCGCAGACCGCCTCGGCCGCCGCCATGTCCGTCGGCCACGGCATGCAGGACGCCGCGAAGACCATCGGCATCGTGGTGCTCGCCCTCTACGTCGGCGGCTACCAGGACGACGCCACCTTCATCCCGGAGTGGGCGTTCTGGACCTCGGCCGCCGTCCTCGCCGCCGGCACGTACGCCGGTGGCTGGCGGATCATCCGGACGCTGGGGCGGAAGATCATCGACCTGCGCCCGCCGGAGGGCTTCGCCGCGGAGACCGTCGCCAGCTCGGTGCTGTACTTCAACGCGCTGGTGCTCGGCGCGCCGATCTCCACCACCCACACGATCACCTCGGCGATCATGGGTGTGGGCGCCACCAAGCGGCTCTCCGCCGTCCGGTGGGGCGTCGCCGGCAACATCATCGGCGCGTGGGTCCTGACCTTCCCCGCCGCCGGCTCCATCGGCGCCCTGATGTACTTCCTGGCCCGCCCCCTCTTCAGCTGAGGTGTAAGGAAGGGCCCCTTGTTAACGCCTCGCGTTGTGCAAGGGGCCCTTCCTAACACGTTCACACGTACTCGACGCCGATCCGGGCGCGGATGCCGTCCAGCAGGGCCATGACCTCGAGCGTCGTCGAGTGCGGGACCAGCGGGCTCTCCAGCAGGCCCTCCGCGAGGCAGCGCTGCACCTCGGCCGCCTCGTCCTGGTAGCCGTTGCCCACCAGCTCCGCGCCGATCGTCTCCGGTTCGGCGCCGGCCCGGTGCACGGTCACGAACCCCGGCCGGTAGAACGGCTCCGGGAGGTCCATCCGGCCGCCGGTACCGGTGATCGAGGCGGTCAGCGGCGTCACGCCGACCATGCCGCAGCTGAGCGTGGCGACCGCCCCCGACTCGTACCCGAGGACGATCCCGGTGTTCTCGTCCACACCTTCCGGGCTGATCTTCGCCCAGGCGTGGACGTGGTCCGGCACACCGAGCAGCAGGTGGGCCAGGCTGATCGGGTACACCCCGAGGTCCAGCAGCGCGCCGCCGCCGAGGGCGCGGGCCCGCATCCGGTGCTCCGGCGGGAACGGGCCGCCCACCCCGAAGTCGGCCCGCACGCTCGTGACCGTGCCGATCGCCCCGTCGGCGACCAGCTCGCACACCCGCCGGATCAGCGGGTTCGTCCGCATCCACATGGCCTCCATCAGGAAGACACCGGCCGCGCGCGCCGTCTCCACCAGCTCGCGGCTGGTGGCCAGGTCGAGCGTGAACGGCTTCTCCAGCAGCACCGCGCGCCCGGCCCGCAGGCAGGTCAGGGCGGCCTCGTGGTGGGCGGCGTGGGGGGTGGCCACGTAGACCACGTCCAGGTCGGGGTCCGCCGCCAGTTCCGACCAGGAGGCGTACGCCCGGGGTACGCCGTGCCGGCGCGCGAACCGCTCCGCGCTCTCGGCCGTCCGTGAACCGACCGCGACCAGTTCGGCGCCCGGTACCAGCCGGAGGTCTTCGGCGAAGCGCCCGGCGATGTGGCCGGTGGCGAGGATGCCCCATCGAGTCATGGCGGCCACGCTAGCGAAGACCCGCCGAGCGGCTGACGGCCGTTCCGGCAGCCGGGAACCAGGTCGTGCCGGGGCGGTGCCGGCCCTGCCGGGCGGGCCCGACGCAGGCCGGTGAGCGCTTCCGGGACATGCCCTAGGCTCGCCGCATGACGATCGACCCCGACGGCTTCCCCGCACCGCCGGCGCTCGTGGAGCACGCCCGCCGGTTCCACGCGGAGGGCGGCACCCCGGCGGTGCCCAGGGTGGCGGCCACCGTGCTGCTGCTCCGGCCGGCCGCAGCCGGCTTCGAGGTGTACCTGATCCGCCGGGTCGCCGCGATGGCCTTCGGCGGCATGTACGCCTTCCCCGGCGGCGGGGTCGACCCCTCGGACTCGCAGGCCCACGTGGGCTGGGCCGGGCCGGCCCCGGCCGAGTGGGGAGCCCGGCTCGGCCTGAGCCCGGAGGCCGCGCAGGCGGTGGTGTGCGCCGCCGCCCGGGAGGTCTTCGAGGAGGCGGGCGTCCTGCTCGCCGGCCCCGACGGCGACACCGTGGTGGGTGACGTCTCGGGGGACGACTGGGAGGCGGCCCGGGTCGCCCTGGAGGGGCGGCAGGTGGGCTTCGCCGACCTGCTCGCCGAACGCGGGCTCACCCTCCGGTCGGACCTGCTGCTGCCGTGGAGCCGGTGGATCACACCCGAGTTCGAGCCGCGCCGCTTCGACACGTACTTCTTCGTCGCCCTGCTCCCAACGGGGCAGCGGACGCGGCACGTCTCCGGGGAGGCCGACCGGACGCTGTGGATCCGACCGGCGGACGCCTGCGACCGGGCCGGGGACGGCGAGTTGACGATGCTCCCGCCCACGCTGGTCACCCTCGGCCAGGTCGCGGCGTGCGGGGACCTCGACGGCGTCGTGGCGGCCTCGGCCACCCGCGACCCCGCCACCCCGGTCACTCCCCACCTCGACGTCCGCCCCGACGGCGAGGCCCGCTTCGTTCTCGGCTGAGCGGGCCTCGAACGGCGAAAGAGTGGCCGTTCCTCGCGGGAACGGCCACTCTTTCCGTGGATCTGCGTGCGGGTCGTGGTGACCGGCAGTGCGGCTCAGCCGAAGCGGCCGGTGATGTAGTCCTCGGTCTTCTTCACGCTCGGATTGCTGAAGATCTTCTGCGTGTTGTCGTACTCGATGAGGCGGCCCGGGTCACCGGTCTTCTCGATGGAGAAGAACGCGGTCCGGTCCGACACCCGCGCGGCCTGCTGCATGTTGTGCGTGACGATGATGATCGTGAACTTGTCCTTGAGCTGGAACATCAGGTCCTCGATGGCCAGCGTCGAGATCGGGTCGAGCGCGGAGCAGGGCTCGTCCATCAGCACGACCTGCGGCTCGACCGCGATGGTGCGGGCGATGCAGAGCCGCTGCTGCTGACCGCCGGAGAGGCCGGCGCCGGGCTTGCCGAGCCGGTCCTTCACTTCGTCCCACAGGTTCGCCGAGCGGAGCGCCCTCTCGGCCGCCTCGTCCAGGATCGACTTGCGGCGCACGCCGTTGAGGCGCAGGCCGGCCACGACGTTCTCGTAGATGCTCATGGTCGGGAACGGGTTGGGGCGCTGGAAGACCATGCCGATCATGCGGCGGACGGCGGTGACGTCCACGTCGCGGTCGTAGACGTCCTGGCCGTCGATGGTCAGGCTGCCCTCGACGCGGGCGCCGGGGAGCACCTCGTGCATCCGGTTGATGGACCGCAGGAAGGTGGACTTGCCGCAGCCGGACGGCCCGATGAGGGCGGTGACCGTCTTCGGCTCGACGGTCAGGCTGATGTCCTCGATCGCCTTGAAACCGCCGTAGTACGCGGTGACCTTCGAGGCTTCGATGCGCTTCGCCATGGTGGTGGTACCTCCGGGGTTCATCGGCTGAGCCGGTTACGGCGGGCCAGCAACTTCGCCGCGATCGTCAGGATCAGCACGAGGGCGACCAGGGTGAGTGCCGCGGTCCACGCCCGTGCCGGCGCGTACCGGGACGCGTCACCGGCCTGCTGGTAGACGAAGAGGGCCAGCGACGACTGGTTGTTCTCGAACGGGTTGAAGTTGATCGCCGCGCCGCCGCCGGCGACGAGCAGCACCGGGGCCGTCTCGCCGGCCGCGCGGGCGATGGCGAGCATGACGCCGGTGACGATGCCCGGCAGCGCGGTCGGCAGGACGATCCGCAGGATCGTCTTCCACTTCGGTACGCCCAGGGCGTACGCGCCCTCGCGCAGCGGCGCGGGGACCAGGCGCAGCATCTCCTCCGTGGAGCGGACCACGGTCGGCAGCATCAGCACGCTCAGTGCCAGCGCGGCGGCGAAGCCGGAGAATCCCGGCCGCCCGGTGGAGCTGAAGTACGGCGAGACGATCAGCACCCAGAACGCCAGGATGAACAGGCCGGCGACGATGGACGGGATGCCGGTCATGACGTCGACGAAGAACCGGATCGCGAAGGCGAACTTGCCACGGCCGTACTCGACCACGTAGATCGCGCAGAGGATGCCGAGCGGCACGGTGATCAGGGTGGCGATACCGACCTGGATCAGGGTGCCGACGATGGCGTGGTACGCGCCGCCCTCCGGGTCCCGCGCCCCGATGTTGTTCATCGAGGTGAGGAAGAAGTTGGCGTCGAACCGCTCCAGACCCTTGCTGACCAGCGTCCAGACCACCGAGGCCAGCGGCAGCACCGCCAGCACGAACGCCGAGTGGATCAGGGCGCTCCAGGCGCGGTTGCGGGCCGACCGGCGACCCTCGACGGCGTTCGCCGCGGCGAAGAGCCCGGCCAGGTACAGCAGCGCGCCGACCACGACCACGAGGACCGGGCCGCCGATGCCGGTGCCGTACACGAGCGCGGCCGAGACCAGCAGCGCGGCGAGTGCGATGACCGGTGCCGCGTACTTCGGCAGCCGGCGGGCGCGCAGCGTCGGCGGCTGGGCCGGCGGGCGGGTGCGGTGCGAGGTGACGGTGGTGGTCATGCGGCCGACTCCGTGAACTCCCGGCGGCGGTAGATGATCGCCCGCGCGGTGATGTTGACGATCAGCGTGATGGCGAAGAGGACCAGACCGGAGGCGATCAGCGCGCCCCGACCCGTCTCGTTCGCCTCGCCGAACGCGTTGGCGATGTTGGCGGCGATCGTGTTGCCGCCGTTCTCGATCAGGTTGAACGAGATGCCGAAGGTGATGCCGAGGGTCAACGCGAGGGCGATCGTCTCGCCCAGCGCGCGGCCGAGGCCGAGCATCACCGCGGCGATGATGCCGGGGCGGCCGTAGGGGAGCACTGCGGTGCGCAGCATCTCCCAGCGGGTGGCGCCCAGCGCGAGGGCGGCCTCCTCGTTGGCCGTCGGCGTCTGAAGGAACACCTCGCGCGAGAGCGACGTGATGATCGGCAACACCATGATGGCCAGCACCAGGGCGCCGAGCAGGATCGACCGCCCGAACGGCCCGTCGCCCCCGAAGAGCGGGATCCAGCTGAAGTATTCGTTCAGCCAGACCGAGAAGTCGCGAACCGGGTTGATGAACACCTCGCGACCCCAGAGGCCGAAGACGACGCTGGGCACGGCCGCCAGCAGGTCGATCAGGAAGCCGAGGGTGGTGCCCACCCGGCGCGGCGCGTAGTGCGAGAGGTAGAGCGCGATGCCCAGGGCGATCGGCACCGCGATGAGCAGTGCGAGTGCGGAGCTGAGCACGGTGCCGAAGGCGAGCGCGCCGATGCCGAACTTCGGCTCGGGGTCGTTGGGGAACCAGCCCTCGAACGTCCAGAAGTTCTCGGTGTTCGCCTGCAGGGCCGGCACGGCCTTGGCGATCAGGAAGACCGCGATCGCCGCGATGATGACGAGCACGGCGGTCCCGGCGGCCACGGTGAGACCGCGGAAGGCCCGCTCGGCGCCGAACCTGCGGGCACGCGGCAAGGCGCCGCCGCCACCCAGCCCCGGCCCGTCCGGGGTGCGAAGTGGTGCCTCGGCCACACGCGCCGAGGCACCGGCGGACCACCCGTGAGTGGTTCCGCCGGTGCCGGCGTTGGCCGAGCGGGGAGGGATGTCACCCATCAGCTCGCTCGCTCCGATTGAGATACGTGGTGGTGTCGGTCAGGTCAGGAGAGGCTCTTGACCGCGGTCTCGACCTTGGTGCGGACGCTGTCCGGCAGCGGGGCGTAGCCCAGCTCGGTCAGCTCCGACTGGCCCTCGGTGCTGGCCGCGTAGCCGAGGAAGCCCTTGATCAGCGGGAGCTTGTCGGCGGCGTGGCCCTTCTCGCAGACGATCTCGTACGTCACCAGGACGATCGGGTACGCCCCGGCCTCCTTGGTGTTGTAGTCGATCTTCATCTTGAGGTCGTTGCCCTGGCCCTCGACCGCGGCGCCCTGGATGGTCTTGCCGGCCGCCTCCGCGGTCAGCTCGGCGAACTCGCCGGCGCCGTTACCGATCTTGGCGATGCCCAGGCTGGCGTTCTCGGCGAACGACCACTCCATGTAGCCGATGGCGCCGTCGGCCTGCTTGACCGCGCTGGCCACGCCGTCCGAGCCCTTGGCGCCGGTGCCGCCCGGGGCCTTCCACTCCTTGGCCTTGCCGAAGGTCCAGTCGGCCTCGGCGGTCTTGGAGAGGAAGTCGGTGAAGTTGTCGGTGGTGCCGGACGAGTCCGACCGGTGCACGGTCTGGATGGTGGTGGCCGGCAGCTTGGCGTCCGGGTTGTCCGCCTTGATGGCCGCGTCGTCCCACTTGGTGATCTTGCCAGCGAAGATCTTGGCCAGGGTGGCCGGCTTCAGCTGGAGGTTGTCCACACCGCTGACGTTGTGGGCGACGGCGACCGGGCCGATCACCATCGGCAGGTTGATCGCCTTGCCGGTGGCGCAGCGGGCGTCGGCCTTGGGCTGCTGGTCCTCCTTCAACGCCGAGTCCGAGCCGGCGAAGTCGGCGGTGCCGGCGATGAAGGCCTCGATCCCGGCGCCGGAGCCGGAGGGCTCGTAGTTGATCGTGGTGCCCTGGCACTTCTGCTGGTACGCCTTGATCCACTCGGACACGGCGTTCTTCTGCGCCGAGGAGCCCTGGGCGTTCAGCGTGCCGGTGGCGCAGTCGGCCGCGGCGGACGACCCGGAGGCCGACGGGTTGGCAGGCTCGTTGTTGTCCGAGCCGCATGCACTGAGAGCGAGCGTCGCGGTAAGAGCGAGGCAGGCGAGAGTGCCGTGCCGCTGGAGCTTCACCTGAGGGGTTTCCCTTCACGTCTGACTGGCTTGGCGGCCCCGGGTTGGGGGCCGGGGAGCCGGCACGCTGACCGGCATGGCCCAAAAGCTAGGAGTGCCAGGTGACTGGTTCGCCGGTCACAAGTGAACGGAAGGTGAACACGTGCGACCCTCGTGGTGGCCGGTCGCTGAGGGTGAGTTGTCCGTTTAGTGAACTGGGCTGCCACTGTCGGAAGTATGAGCATTTTTCCGGCAGTCCGTTACCGCGCGGAGTCGTGGCCGTTATCCGGCGGTGATGCGGGGTGACGGCCCGGGTCACGAGATCCGGGCCACCTCGGCGGCCACCCGTCGGCGCAGCGGCTCCGGCAGCGCCGCGTAGCCCAGCTCCGTGATGAGCCGCTGCCCCTCCGCGCTGGCCGCCCACCCCAGGAAGCCACGCACCAGCGGCACCTCGTCGGCGGCCAGCCCGCGGTCGCAGACGAACTCGTACGTCACCAGCACGATCGGGTACGCCCCGGCGGCCCGCGTTCCGGTGTCGACGTCGACCCGCAGGTCGCCGGCCGGCTCGGGGACGGCCTGCACGGCGGCCTGCGCCGACGGGGCTACGAACCCGCCGGACGCGTTGCGGATCCGCGCCACCGCCAGGCCCTCCGTCCGGGCGTACGACAACTCCAGGTAGCCGATCGCGCCGTCGGTGTCCTGGACCGCCTCGGCCAGCCGCTCCGACCCCTCGGCGCCGACACCGCCCGACGCCGGCCACTCCCGGTCGGAGCCGAGCGTCCACTCCGCCGGAGCCGCCTCCGACAGGAAGGCGGTGAACGTCTCCGTGGTGCCGGACTCGTCCGCCCGGTGGACGGCGTGGACCGGAGTCGGGGGCAGTTGCACTCCCGGGTTGTCCGCGCGGATCGCCGGATCGTCCCACCGCTCGATCCCGCCCGCGAAGATCCGGGCGAGGAGAGCCGGACTCAGCCGCAGCTCCGGTAGGCCGCCGACCCGGTAGGCGACGGCCACCGGGCCGATCACCATCGGCAGGCTGACCACCCGACCGCCCGAACACTGTGCGTCGGCCTGGACCTGCTCCTTCGCGTCGAGCAACGACTCGCTGCCGGCGAAGTCCGCCATGCCGGCGACCAGTGCCTTGATGCCCGCGCCCGAGCCGGACGGCTCGTAGTTGATGGTCGAGCCGGGACACGACCGCTGGTACGCGCGGATCCACCGCTCCATGGCGTTGCGCTGCGCGGAGGAGCCCTGGGCGTCGAGGGTGCCGGCGGCGCAGAACACCTCGGGCACCGGGCCGTCCGGCCGGGCCGGCGCGCACCCGGCGAGCAGCAGCGCGAGGCACGCCCCGGCCTGGGCCAGGGCCGCTGCGGCCGGGGCCGGGCGCCACCGGCGTCGGCGGCCGGTGGACGGACGGCCCCCGGAGCCACTCGCCCGCCGGCCGCCCACGACTCAGCCCAGGTGGTAGTTGACGTGCGCGGACCAGCGGGCGAAGCCGAGCCGCTCGTACAGGGCCACCGCCGCGGTGTTGGACTCGTCGACGTAGAGCATCACCCGGTCCAGGCCGCGCCGGTCCCGCAGGTACGCGAGGCCGGCCGCGGTCAGCGCCTTGCCGAGCCCGCCGCCGTGGGCGCCCGGGTCGACACCCAGCACGTACACCTCGCCGATCGGGGCCGAGCCGGGCCGCTCGTGGACCTTCGTCCAGTGGAAGCCGAGCAACTCACCCGTCGGCTCGGCCACGGCGAGCAGGAAACCGGCCGGGTCGAACCACGGCTCGTCGAGGCGTACCCGCAGGTCGGCGGCGGTCCAACGGCCCTGCTCGGGGTGGTCGGCGAAGGCCCGCGCGTTGAGCGCCAGCCAGGCGTCGTCGTCGGCGCCCGGCCGGTACGCGCGCAGCGTCACCCCGTCGGGCAGGCGCGGCTCGGGAACCGGGGCGGTGAGCGGCCGGCGCAGTTGCCACAGCACCCGGGCCCGCGCGAAGCCCAGATCTACCGCGAGGGCGGCGGCCGAGGGGTGGTCGCCGTGCGCCCAGGCGCGCAGCGGCCCGGTCGCCGCCGTCACCACGCCGCGGGCCAGGGCACGTCCGGTGCCACGCCGGCGGTGGGCGGGATGGACCACCATCTCCACGCCGATGCCCGCCGCCGGGTCGGTGATGTCCAGGTGTGCGTACCCGGTGATGGTGCCGTCGTCGGCGCGGGCCGTGAGGTGCGCGGCCGGCGCCCGCCCGTCCCGGAGCCGGAGCAGGACGTGCTCGTCGAGCGGGTCCGCGCCGTCGGCGTCCCCGGCGGCGCGGGCGAGGGCCAGCACGTCGGCGATCTCCGTCGGGTCGAGTCGGTCGGTCCGGTACACCCGGTCGCGGGCGGGTTCGGGGCTGCTCACCGGGTCACCGTAGCCCGTCCCCCGGGCCGGCTCCGGTGGACCGGGCGGCATCCGCAGCCGTCGCGCCGCCGGGGTGGCCGCCGATTCCGGCCACGCGGTCCCGGCACCGTCGCCCGCGCTCGTGGGCAGCATCGTCATGTCGGGTCGGGGGGCAGGGCCGCCACCTGGAACCGGCTGGTGAGGTCCGGCAGGATCCGGTACAGCGCGTCCACTGTGCCCTGCCGGTCGCCGCCGGCGTCGTGCAGCAGCACGACCGCACCCGGCTCCACGCCGGTGGTCACCGTCGACGCGATGTGGCCCGCGCCGGGCACGCGCCAGTCGGCCGGGTCGACCGTCCAGTGCAGCGGGATCATGCCGAGTTCCTGTGCCACCGAGACCACCGGGTACGTCCAGGCGCCGCCGGGCTGCCGGTAGTAGGCGATCGGCGCGTCCGGCGCCGCCGCCCGGATCGCCTCGGTCGTCCGGAGCAGGTCGGCCCGGATCCGATCCGGCGACCGGGCACCGAGCGTGACGTCGTGGTTCCAGGTGTGGTTGCACAGCGTGTGGCCGTCGGCCACGATCGCCTGGATCAGGTCGGGGTGGTTGCTCGCGTTCTCGCCGACCACGCAGAACGTCGCGGTGACGTTGAAGTCCCGCAGGATCGCGAGGACCTGCGGGGTGTAGCGGGGGTCCGGCCCGTCGTCGAAGGTCAGCGCCACCGTGGACGTGCCGGTCGTGCTGCGGGCGCCGTACGTGCGGATGCCGTCGACGATCTCCGGTTCGCCGGTGTCCTTCCGCGGGCCGGCGGGGTCACCCGACCGCGACGGGCGGGTGCCGGTCTCCCCGGACGGGGGCGGCTGGTCGCCGTAGTGCGGACCGGTGGCGCTGGTGGTGACGCCGGATCGCAGTCCGTCCGGCACGAGGCTGCGGGCGATCGCGTACGCCGAACCGAGCAGCGCGGTCAGCACCAGCAGCACGATGCCGAGGCTGCGGGCGGCCGGGGAGAGCCGCATCAGTCAGCCCGCCTGTGACGAACCGTCGCCCCCGTGGTCAATTCGCGCACCGCCGCCCCCTCTGACTGGCCAAACCTGGCAGTCAGAATAAAGTGAGCTATCCGCGCAAAAGGGGCGAATACTCGAATGGGGCTCAGACCGGCAGTGGCGCGTGCTCGCTCTCCGGCAGCGACCGCGACGGCGGGACGACGAACTTGTAACCGACCTGGCGGACCGTGCCGATCATCGACTCGTACTCCGAGCCGAGCTTGGCCCGCAGCCGACGGACGTGCACGTCCACCGTGCGGGTGCCGCCGAAGTAGTCGTAGCCCCAGACCTCGCGCAGCAGCTGGTCGCGCGTGAAGACCCGGCCCGGGTGCTGCGCCAGGAACTTCAGCAGCTCGAACTCCTTGTACGTGAGGTCGAGCGGCCGGCCCTTCAGCTTCGCGGCGTACGTGTCGGGGTCGATCGTGAGCTCGCCCGCCCGGATCGAGCCACCGGCGCCGGCGGTCGCGTTGCTCAGCCGGCCCACCGCCAGGCGCAGCCGGGCCTCGACCTCGGCCGGACCCGCCGCGGCGAGGATGACGTCGTCGACGCCCCAGTCCGCGTTGAGGGCGATCAGCCCGGCCTCGGTGACCACGGCGACCAGTGGCACGCCGAGCCCGGTGGCGTGCAGCATCCGGCAGGTGGCGCGGGCCTCGCTCAGCTCGGAGCGGGCGTCGACCAGCACCGCGTCGGGGCTGGGGCCGGCGACCAGCGTGCGGACGTCGCGCGGCGCGGTGCGGACCGAGTGGGGCAGCAGGTCGAGCGCCGGCAGCACAGCGGACGGTTCGCCTGCTCGCGCGGTCACCAGCAGCAGGATCTCCACGATCACCTCCGTCCCGGCGGCCCTCGGCCGCGCGCGACCAGCGGCACACTCCTCGCGGGTGGCGCTGAGAACTTGCGTGGTCCCGGCGTCGCTGACGGGCGGGGTAACGGCTTGAGCGTAACCGATCGCCCCGGCTGGACCTCCGCGCCATTTCCCGTTTGCCCGATGTGCCCTTGATCGCGCCACAGCTTTTAACCTCGCCGAAACCGTGACCCCCGTGGCCGGGGCCGGGTCTGGCACGATCGGTGGGTGTTTCCCTCCAGCACGCCGGACACCGGCCGTGACCCGTGGCCCGACCAGCCCCCGGGCGGCCCGCCGCGCGCGGGCGACGACCAGGAGCGGGCGGAACGCGGTGGCCCCCGCCGGGCCCGGCGCGACGGGGAGCCGGCGCGCCGACCCGCCATCGAACCAGGGGACGAGAAGGCCGAGGAGGTCACCCCGCCCGTCGAGGTGCGGCGGCCGCTCGCGCTGAGCGTCGCCGGCTTCGCCGCCCTGCTCGGAGCCGGTCTGGTGCTGGCGGCGCAGACCTCGGGGCCCGGTCACCGGCTGCCGTTCACGATCGTCGTCCTCAGCGTCCAACTGCTCTCGGTGCTGGCCTGGACGATGGCGGCGCGGCCGCCCGCGCTGGCGGTGGTCGCCGCGGTCAGCGCCGTCGCGGCGGTCGCGGCCGACACGGTTGCCGTGCGGACCGACGTCGCCCGGCTCATGCCCCTGGTGCAGATCCTCCTGGCGGGGCTGGTGGCCGCCGTACTCGGCCAGCTCGTCCGCCGCGTCGACCGGGTGCGGGTCACCGACTCGCTCCGGGGTACCGCGCTGATCGTGGCCGGCGTTGTGGCGTTCGGCACGCTGATCGTGCTCAGCCGGATCCCGGCGGGGACCCAGGCCATCACGGTCTGCCTCACCGCCGCCGGCGTCGCGCTCACCGTCGCCCGGGCCACCGACGCGTTCGCCGCCTGGCCCCGACTGGCCCCCCAGGTCCCCCGGGGCGCGGCCGGCGTGGTCGGCGGCGCCATGGTCGGCACGCTCGTCAGCGCGCTCCTCGGCAGCTACCTGGTGACCCCGTTCACCCCGACCCGGGCCGCGATCATGGGCCTGGTCGCGGCCGTCGCGGCCGTCCTCGCCGACCTGGCGGTCGGGTACGCGGAGGCGGGCCGCCTGATGGCCGGCGAGCAGCCCACCATGTGGGTGGCCCGGCACATGCAGGGCCCCCTCGCCGGCTTCGCCCTCGCCGCCCCGGCCGCGTACGCCCTGTGCAAGCTCGTGCTCTGACCGGAGATTGAGAATTCGACCGTTCGGGTACCACCGGGGCGCCGCGACGCGGCAACGGTGAGGACGACAGGAGGCGGCGTGACCGACGAGTACGCGTACCAGGAGCGGCCCCGGCGGCGGGGGCGCCGCGCACTCGTCGTCCTCCTCGTCCTGCTGCTGGTCCTGGCCGGCCTGCTGGTCGTGGCCGACCGGGTGGCGGCCGGGGTGGCCGAGCGCGCGATCGCCGACCAGATGCGGCAGGAGATCGCCAAGCAGGACGCCCAGTCGTCCCCGCCGGAGGTCGAGATCGGCGGCTTCCCGTTCCTCACCCAGGTGCTCGACGGCCGGTACGAACGCATCTCCATCGGGCTGCGCGAGGTGCGCGGCTCGGTGCAGGGCGACGCGGTCGCGCTGCCGACGCTCGACGTGGACGCCCGCAACGTGGCCGCCTCGCTGGACACTATCCGGTCCGGGCAGGGTGACGTGGTCGCCGAGACCGTCAACGGCACCGGCATCATCAGCTACGACAGCCTGACGGCGCTGCTCGACCGTGACGGGCTGCGGCTGGGCGAGCAGGGCGGCCGGCTCGCGGTGACCGCCCCGGTGGACATCCTCGGGCAGCGGCTGACCGTCACCGGCACCGCCGACATCACGGTCAGCGAGCAGGGAGCGGTGGCCCTGCGGTTCAACAACCTGACCGCCGAGGGGCTGCCCAACGTGCCGTTGGCGCGCACGCTGCTCAACAACTACGCGCAGAGCATCTCGATCGACGTGCCCCTGCCGGAGTTGCCGTTCCAGCTCGCGGTCCGCGAGGTCCGTCCGCTGCCCGAGGGGCTCCAGGTGACCGCGGACGCGAGCAACGTGCCGATCAACGCGGTGGGCTGACCGTCCGGGCGCGTCCCGGATGCTGGTCCGTCCGCTGGCGTCACCGGGGATCGCTGGTAGGCTCCCTGGCCATGGGGACGCTCCTCACCAAACGGCGCGCGGTCGACCTGTGCCGCGTGGCCACCTGCCTGTGTCGCCCCGTCATCTGACGGCGGGGCTGTCCTCGGCTGCCTAGCGGCCAACGGCACGCAGGAGCTTCTTTCTTCTCCCGTGCTCACTTTCAACGCCCGGCAGCGGCGCCGTCGCACGAACCCGTGATCCGTCCATACGGTGGATTCCGCGCGCGGTGCGATCCTCACATCTTTCGATGCCTCGTGCTGGTTCACCGTCCATCTTCACCAGGGAGTGATCTGATGAGTCGCGACACCGCACTCGTCTCGGCCGACTGGGCCGAGAAGAACCTCGACGCCCCGGGCGTCGTCTTCGTCGAGGTCGACGAGGACACCTCGGCCTACGACACCGGCCACCTGCCCGGCGCGATCAAGCTCGACTGGAAGACCGACCTGCAGGACCCGGTCCGCCGGGACTTCGTCAACAGGTCCCAGTTCGAGGCGCTCCTCTCGGAGCGGGGCATCGCCAACGACGACACCGTCATCCTCTACGGCGGCAACAACAACTGGTTCGCCGCGTACGCGTACTGGTACTTCAAGCTCTACGGCCACGGGGACGTCAAGCTGCTCGACGGCGGCCGCAAGAAGTGGGAGCTGGACGCCCGCCCGCTGGTCAAGGACGCGGTGACCCGTCCGGCGACCCAGTACGCGGCCCAGGAGCCGGACAACAGCATCCGGGCCTTCCGCGACGAGGTGGTCGCCGCCATCGGCGCCAAGAACCTGGTCGACGTGCGCAGCCCCGACGAGTACGCGGGCCGTCTCCTCGCCCCCGCGCACCTGCCGCAGGAGCAGGCGCAGCGCGCCGGCCACGTCCCGACCGCGATCAGCGTTCCGTGGTCGAAGGCGGCCAACGAGGACGGCACCTTCAAGTCCGACGACGAGCTGCGCAGGATCTACGCCGAGGCCGGGCTGGACGACAGCAGGGAGACCATCGCGTACTGCCGGATCGGCGAGCGCTCCTCGCACACCTGGTTCGTGCTCCAGGAGCTGCTCGGCCACCGCAACGTGAAGAACTACGACGGTTCCTGGACCGAGTACGGCTCGCTGGTCGGCGTGCCGGTCGCGCTCGGTGACGAGCCGGGGGAGGCCTGAGTCATGACCGCACCCACCGCCGCCGGTTGCGCCGCACCGGACCAGGCCGCACCGCTGCCCGCCAGCCTCGACCTGGAGAAGGAGACCGTCATCGCCGGCGTCGTCCGCTCCACCGAGGGCGAATCGGTGCCGGGCGCGTACGTCCGGCTGCTCGACTCCACCGGTGAGTTCACCGCCGAGGTGGTCACCTCACCGGCCGGGCAGTTCCGCTTCTTCGCCGCCCCCGGCACGTGGACGCTGCGGGCGCTCTCCCGTCACGGCAACGGCGACACCGCCGTGACCGCCGCCCGGGGCATCAACGAGGTGGCCGTCACGGTCGCCAACTGACCCACGCTCTGCATCGGCTCGCGGCCCGCCACCCCGTACGGGGCGGCGGGCCGCAGCCGTTCCTGCGAGAACGTGGGCCGCAGCCGAGTCGGCCGCCCGGAGGGTCAGGCGGACGACAAAGCGCCGGGACCGCCAGTCGCGCAGCGCCCGCTTGACCGAGGTGACCGATCGTCACCACGGCAAGGGCGTCTTGTGACCGATCCGAAGACGTGGCTCCGAAAGCCCTGAGGGGCTCACTCGCCGTCGGGGGCGGGCGACGCAGCGTCAGCGACTGGAACCGGTAGCCGCGGGCCGTCGGTCGCAACGCACCGTCACCTCGAAGGACATGGCTCACGCCTGGATCCCTTTGGAGCTGATCCACCTGTGTCGTCAAGCAGCAGACGGTCGACGGGGCACCGAAGTTGATGCATTGACGGCATCAGCTCCAAAGGAGCGACCGGAGTGGTTCTTCCGGCTGGGGTCGGCCGGAGCCTCGGTACAACGAGGCGCTCACCTCAGATGCCGGTCGCTCTCGTGCAGGGCGAGGAGGGATCGAGGGCGAAGTCGAGCGTGCCGACGAAGCCGGCCCGGACCCGGGTGCGCCGTACCTCGGGGACCCAGCCGTCCTTGGCGACGATCACGTCGTAGCGGCCCTTGGGCAGCCACCACGCGTACCGGCCGGACGCGTCCGCGGTCAGGGTGTAGCCGGCGCTGCCGCCGACCAGGTTCACCCGGACCGTCGCCGGTACGCCGACCGTCACGCCACCGCAGGTCACCCCGGTGACCGTGCCCAGGAGCTTGCCCCAGCTCGCCGGCGGCGACACGTTCATCTCGACCGTCACCGGTGGCACCGGGTACGGCACGTCGGCCGCGAACGCCAGCTCACCCGCGTACCGTCCGGGCTGCGCGACTCCGGCGGCGGCCGTCGCGGTGAGCGTGACGGTCACCGTGCGGGACGCTCCCGGCGCCAGCGTGAAGCTGGTGGGCGAAGTGCCGAGCCAGGGCAGGTCCGCCTCCTCCGCGCACAGCTCCAGGCCACCCAGCCGCTCGCTCTGCACCGACCCGACGAACGAGGTGGGCGAGCCGCCGATCCGGTACGCCCCGCACGCGGCGGCGCCCCGGTACCGGGCGAACCCGGTGTTCGGCAGGTCCCGCCAGCTGCCCGTCGCCGGGTCGTAGCCGACCGTCCGGTTCGTCACCACGCTGGACCCGCTGGTCACGCCGCCGGCCAGCACGAGCATCCCGCCGGCCGCCGCGTACTGCGAGGCCCACATCTCCAGCGGCAGGTCGGCGATCCGGGTCCAGCCGTCCGAGGCCGGGTCGTACCGGTACGCGTCGGTGTACTCGGTACTGCCGGTGCCCCCGGCGCAGTACACCTGGGCGCCGATTCCGCCGCAGCTCAGCCAGGCGACCGGGTGCGGGTAGGGTGCGCCGGTGGTGAAGGTTCCGGTCTTCGGGTCGAACGCCAGCAGCCGGTCGGTCTCGGCGCACGCCCCGTCCGTGCAGCCGCCCACGAGGTAGACCTTGCCGCCCGCGACCGCCGTCCCGGCGGCGGCGACCGGTGTCGGGTTGGCCGCCCCGGCCAGCGTGCTCCAGGTGCCGGTGCCCGGATCGAACACGTCGACCGACGCGACGGTGTTCTCGTCGGCACCCCAGCCACCGAACACGTAGAGTTTGCCGCCGACCGCCGCGACGGCCGGCTTGGCGCGGGCGGTCGGCAGGTCGGGCAGCGCCGTCCAGGCCGCCGTGCCCGGGTCGTACGCCCAGGCCAGGCGCTCGGTCCCGGTTCCGCTGCCACCGCCGACCGAGTAGACCCGTCCGTCGAGCCACGCGGCCGCGTTGTCGAAGACCGCCGCCGGCAGGTCGGCGATCCGGGTCCAGGCTTCGTCCGCCGACGGGGTGACCTCCGGCGCCGCGCCGCCGTACGCGGTCCCGGTGCGTGCCTTGCTGATCCCCTTCACCGTGACCTCGCGCAGCGGGGCTCCCGCCCGGTTGAGCAGGTCGAACCGTCCGGCCCGCTCCAGCATCTCCACCGTCGCCGGGGCGGTGCCGGTGTTCGTCACCGTGAGCCGGGTGCTCCGGGTGCTGCCGTACCGCTGGTGGGACTCCACCTGCCCCGGGGTGACCGTGAGTCGGCCGGCGGCCAGCGCGAAGTCGACCCGCCGCACGTCGCCGGCGACGACCGTGACGTCGCGGGTGGCCGGTGCGTACGGCCTCAGCGTCGCGGTGAGAGGGTGGGTCCCGGTGCGGCCGGAGAAGAGCCAGTAGAAGCCGTCCGGCTGGGTCGGGTCCTCGGGTGTGGCGGCCGAGTCGCCCCGGTCGGCGGGGCGGTCCACGCTGGTCACGGAGACCCCGTTCACCGGCGTGCCGGAGTTGCGGTCGGTCGTCCTGCCGACCACCAGGCCGCCGGGCACCGGCGTGCAGTCCCGGTTGACGAGGGTGACGTCGTCGACCTGCCACCACCAGGCGAACGTGCCCGTGAAGCGGAACCGCACGCGGACGTCGGACGCGCCCCCGGCCCCGGTCAGCGGCACCTCCTCGATGCGGGGCCCGCGCCGGCTGGACGTCTGCTGCCAGACGTTGGTCCAGTTGGCGCCGCCGTCGGTGGAGACGTCCACGTCGGCGGCGTCGTTCACCCCCACCGCGCGCCAGTCGCTGCGGAAGCGCAGGACGGGCGCGGGCGCGCCGGACAGGTCCACCGGCGGGGTCACCAGGTCGGTGTCCTGGGTGTTGCCGGAGCCCAGCGTGTCACTGTCGACGATCGCGAAGCCACCGCTGCCGCCGGTGAGGTTGCCGCGAGCCCCGGGGTCGTCGAAGACCCAGCCGCCCTTGTCGGTGCGGTTGGCCACCGACCACCCCTGCGGTGCGGTCGTGCCGTCGAAGCCCTGCGTGAGCAGCGACGGGCCGAAGTTGCCGGTGTAGCCGGCGGCGGTGCAGGCCGGGTCGACCGGCAGCGCGATGTCCGCCGTGGCGGAGCCGTAGCCGACCGGCACGTCCCGCGTCACGGTGCGGTAGCCCGGGTACCGGGCCGTGACGGTGATCCGGTACCCGGTGTTCCCGGCCACGGTGGCCGACCAGCGGCCGGTCGCCGGGTCGGTGAAGACCGGGCCGCCCGGACGGCCGGCCACGTCGACGCGAGCGTAGAGCGGCCAGCCGTGCCCGGAACCGTCGGTGACCCGGCCGCCCAGGGTGACTGTCGGGCTCGCCGCCAGCGCGAAGTCCCGGGTGGCCGCAGCGCCCTCGGCGACCGTGACCGTGGCCGACTGCGTGGCGAAGCCGTACGCGGAGACCGTCACGGTCGTCTCGCCGGCCGGCACGGTCAGGGCGTACCGGCCGTCGGGGCCGGTGGTGACGGTGCGGGTGCCGTCGCCGACGGTCGCCCCGGCAACCGGATCCCCGTCAGCGGCCGAGGTCACCGTGCCCGGTGATCCGGCCGACCGCCCCGCGCGGGGCGCCGCGCACCGCCTCGTACGCGTCGAGGCGCCCTTCACCGAAAACGTTGTTGTCGGCGGCGGACCCGCCGCAGGTGGTGGCGTCGACGTCCCGGGCGGTGCGGTCCAGCAACGCCTCGGTGGCGGCGACGTCCCCGCGCAGGCCGGGGGCGGCCGACCAGACCAGGGCCGCCGCTCCGGCGACGTGCGGTGCCGCCATCGACGTGCCGTTGAAGGCCGCGTAACCGCCGCCGGGCACGCTGGAGCGGACGGCCACCCCGGGGGCGGCGACGTTCGGCTTCAGCGGGTCGGTGCCGGAGCCGCGACCGGAGAAGTCGGCGATGGCGCCGTTCGACGCGTACGCCCCGACGGCGTACGCGGTCGGGTGGTCGCCGGGCGAGCCGGCGCTGCCACAGGCCGGACCGTCGTTGCCGGCGGAGAAGACCGGGAAGATGCCGGCGGCCCGCCAGGCGGCGACGGTCTGCTGGTACCAGGGATCGCCCCCGTCGCCGCCCCACGAGTTGTTCACGATGTCCGGACGCAGGTCAGGTCGCGGGTTCTGCCCGTCCGGGTCGGTCGGGGCGAGGATCCACTGGCCGGCGGCGAGCAGCGAGGCGTCCGAACACGTGTTCGCCTCGCATCCCTTCGCGGCCATCCACCGCGCGCCCGGGGCGACGCCGATCTGGTTGCCCGCCCCGTCGTCGCCGACCATCGTGCCCATCACGTGGGTGCCGTGGTCGTTGTTGTCGCAGGGCGCCGGGCCGGGGCACACCCCGGTCGGGTCGTACCAGTTGTAGGCGTGGTCGAAGCTGCCGCCGAGGTTGCCCCGGTAGGAACGCACCAGGGCGGGATGGTCGTACTGCACGCCGCTGTCGATGTTCGCCACCACGACGCCCTCGCCGCGGTCGCCGAACTCGTCCCACACCCGCGGCGCGCCGATGTCGGTGAGACCCCACTCGACGGCGGCGGTCCGGGCGCGGCCGACCGTGGCCGGCGTCGGCCGGACCAGCGGGTAGCTGCGGGTGGGTTCGATCCGGGCGACCTCGGGCCGGCCCGCCAGCTCGTCGATCAGGGCCCGGTCGCCACGGACGCGGAGGGCGTTCGCGATCCAGTACGACGTGTGCTCCACCTTGCGCCCGTCCAGCAGTTCGCGGAGGTCGCGCTGGGTGCGTTCGGCGGTACCGGTCAGCAGCCGGTGCACGGCGCGGGCCCGGCCGTCCGCGTCCCGCAGCTTCGCCGTGTCGGCGAGCGGGGCGGTCTCCCGCAGGTACACCAGGAACGTCGTGCTACCGGTGGCGGTACGGCCGTCGAGCAGCCCCGGCGCGACGGTCGCCCGGGCCGGGGTGCCGGGCGGCGGCGCGGCGAGCGCGGGCTGGGCGGTCAGCCCGAGCACCAGCGCGCCGAGCGTGACGGCCACCCGCCGCAGGCGGGACCGTGTGGATGGTCGTACGAACACTGTTCCCTCCCGACGTCCGCGGTCCGGGCGGTTCCGGCCCCACGGAAGTCATGGTCGTAGGCCGACAGAGGGCGATCAATGGAATGTTTCGGTCAGTACCTGGTCAGTGACGGGGCGCGATTCTGGCCATACGCTGACCGCGAGCCCCGCCGGGACGCGTCGGCGGGTGGGAGCGTTTCACGTCAGCACGGGCAGCCGGGAGGCAGCGTGTCCGGTGGGGGAGTCCCGATAGTTGTCTGTGTCAGCCCCGACGTGGCGGTGCGCGAGCACGTGCTGCGCCGGCTCGACGGGGTGGGGCCGGTCGTGAGCTGCGCCGACCTCGCCGAGCTGCGCGCGATGCTCTTTCCCGAGCCGCCCGCCGGGCCGACATCGACGCCGGTGCCGGTGCCGGTGCCGGGGGAAAGTCCGGTGACCTGCGGTGACCTGGTCGTCGACGGGCCGGGGCACCTGGTCACCTGGCGGGGGTGCCCGCTGGCGCTGACCCGTATCGAACGGGAGCTGCTGGCGCGGCTGGTCAGCCCGCCGGTCGTGCTCTGGAGCTACGAGCGGCTCTTCGCCTGCGTCTGGCGCGGCGCGTACCTCGGCGACACGGCGATCCTGCACTCGGCGATGAAGCGGCTCCGGCACAAGCTGCGGCTGCTTCCCGACGGCCCACGGGTGCAGACCGTGCGCGGTGTCGGCTACCGCTTCGTCCCCGCACCGGGCGACCCCGACGGGTGACCGCGTGGCGATGTCGGCGACGACGCCCGGCCGCGGGGCCGGCCCGGGGGCGGCGCGCAGCCGATCGCGTCGGTTCTCCACCAGCCCGGGCGGGCCGCCGGGGTGACGCCGTCGGCGGGCGACGTGCCGGCGCGTGACACGATGGCGCGGTGAGTGCCGTCCACCCCGGGTACGCCCCGCCGACCGGTTCCGCCCGCCCGCCGGGCCGCCGCCGCGCCGCGCGTTGGTTGCTCGTCGCCACCGTGGCGTGGGCGGTGCTGCTGGCGGCGCTCACGTGGTGGTCGGTCCGCACCGACCCGCCGACCGTGAAGGAGCAGCGCACCATCGGCCAGGCCGCGCCGGTGGTCGAACGCGCGGTGGGCCGCCTCGTCGCCGCGATCGGCCCCGCGGCGGCGTGGGTCATGACGCCGGATTCGGTCGAGAAGGGGTGCCGGGTCACCCCGGTCAGCAGCGGCGCCGACCTGACCCGCGGCGTCGACGTGCTGCTCGCCGAGGGCGGGGAACGGCCCCTGCTGGACCGGGTCGCCGACGCGCTTCCCGAGCCCTGGCGGGCCGGGGTGCGGGACAGCGTGGACGGCCCCCGGCTGCGTGCCGACGCGGGTGACTTCGTCCTGGTCGAGGGCGAGGTGGCCGGCCCCGGCCGGGTCCGGTTCACGGTGGCGACCGGCTGCCGCCCGGCCGACGTGGAGTTCGTGGACTCGCTGCCGCTGCCCGCCGCCGGCCCGGCTCTGGACGAGGCGTCACGCGCCCTGGGCCGGCCGGCGACCGACGCCACGCGGGCGGTCGTGGCCCGCTGCCCCGACGGCGGGAAGGCCTGGACCCGCTGGATGGACGCCGGTTCCGAGCCGGTGTCGCTGGCCGCGCTGGCGCCGCTGGCCGCCGGCGCCGTCCTCGTCGACACCCCCGAGGCGTACGCCTACCGGCGCGGCCCGGACATCGTCGTCGCCGACGCCACCGGCGAGGAGCTTCGGCTCGCCGCCTCCACCGGCTGCGCCGGTTGACCGCGCCGCCGCCTCCACCGGCTGACCGCGCCGTCCGGGCGGAACACCGCCCGACGGGTC
This sequence comes from Micromonospora sp. WMMC415, assembly GCF_009707425.1. Classification (GTDB taxonomy): domain Bacteria; phylum Actinomycetota; class Actinomycetes; order Mycobacteriales; family Micromonosporaceae; genus Micromonospora. The sequence continues at coordinate 1,449,960 of NZ_CP046104.1, forward strand.
AGTGGCCTCGGCTGGAGTCGTGCGGGCCGCGGCTGCGGCCGAGGGCGTCCACCCGACCCCACCGGCCCGGGATGTCGAGCAGTTCGACCCGGCCCATGCCTTCCGGCACGTTCGGGTCGATGATGAGGTGATCCCCCTGCGGCTCCAGACCGAGGATGATCCGCAGCAGCAGCAGCGGGGTGCCGGCCGACCAGGCCTGCGGGCTGCATGCGGTGGGGTACTGCACCGGGTAGTCGGTGAGGTCCCGGTCGTAGCCGGCGAACGCCTCCGGCAGCCGGCCGGCGAAGAACCGGGAGGCGGCGAGGATCCCCTCGCAGACGAGCCCCGCCTCCTCGTGGAAGCCGTATTTCCACAGCCCCCAGGCGATGATCGAGTTGTCGAACGGCCAGACCGTCCCGACGTGGTAGCCGATCGGGTTGTACCGGCCCTGGTCGTCGGCGAGCGTCCGCACGCCCCAGCCGGAGAAGAGCCGGGGACCGAGCAGGTGCTGGGCGAGCCGCCCGGCGCGCGACTCGTCCACGATGCCGCTCCACAGAAGGTGGCCGATGTTCGAGCTGAGCGCATCCACCTGGCGGCCGTCGGCGTCGAGCGCGAGCGCGTAGTACTCCTTCTCCGGGATCCAGAAGTCCCGGTTGAACCGCATCTTCAGTTCGGCGGCCTCCCGCTCCAGCCGGTCGGCGTACGCGGGGTCGTTGAAGAACCGGCGGGCCAGCCGGGCGCCCCGCATCTTCGCGTCGTAGGCGTACCCCTGGAGTTCGCAGGTGGCGCGGGGGAAGCCCGGCAGGCGGCCGTCCCGGTACGAGATCGAGTCCCAGGAGTCCTTCCAGCACTGGTTCGCGAGTCCGGTGTCCGGGTTGCGGGTCCGGTACCAGACGTAGCCGGTCCCGAGCAGGTCGCCGTACGTGTCGATCCAGGCGAGGGCGGCGCGGATGTTGGACTCCAGCTTGATGATCAACTCGGCGTCGCCGGTCCACCGTTCGTACTCGTCGAGCAGGATCACGAACAGCGGCGTGGCGTCGGCGGAGCCGTAGTAGGGGGAGTGGGGCTGCTCCTCGAAGCCGGCGGTCTCGCCGTACCGCAGCTCGTGCAGGATCTTTCCCGGCTCTTCGTCCCGGAAATCGTCCAACCGGTGCCCCTGGAGACCGGCGAGGAGCATGATCGTCGACGGAATCAGGTCGGGCAGGAAGGGCACCACCTGCAACGCGGTGAAGATGCTGTCCCGCCCGAAGAGGGTCATGAACCAGGGCAGGCCGGCGGAGATCAGCCGGGCGCCGAGGGAGATGGACTCGTAGCGGAGGGCCGCCAGGTCGTTGAGGCTGCGCCGGTACGCCCCGGCGAGCGGCTCGCAGTCGCAGCCGAGCTTCGGCGCCCGCTCGATCAGCTCGTTCTGCTCGGCCTCGATGGCGGCCGGGTTGCGGATTCCCCCGTACGACGGCAGGTTTGTTCGGATGTCTTCGCCCCGGGCGCCGTAGATGATGGTGGCCACGTGCAGCCGGGTCGTCCACTCCCCGTGCGGCGCGATCCGGATCCGGAACGTCATCCCGGCCACGTCGATCTCGCCGGGCGCGCTGGTCGAGACCACCGTCTCCCGGTGGAAGGCCTCCCGCCGGTAGACGAGCCGCAGCTCGTTCTCGCCGACGGCGGCGGTGGTGTGGCCGTGCTTCTGGCGGACGTTCTTGATCTCGAAGAGGTCGCTGAAGTCGGCGCCGATGTCCATCCGGAGGCTGAACTCCATCTCCTCGCCGGAGTGGTTCAGGACGGTCAGCTCCTCGTCGATGCTGCCGCCGATGGCCCGGCTGCGGATCACCGACACCTTCGCGTCCACGTAGTGGGTCGGCGCGCCCGGCACCAGGAAGAACCGCGTCTGGTACGACGCCGCGTCATCCACCGACAAGGCGTGCAGGCGCTCCCCGTCGAGGGTGAGTAGCCAGGTGGACAGGAACCGGGTGTCGAACGAGAAGAGCCCGGTGGGAAAGTCCAGGGACGGTTCGATGTCCCCGCGCCGGTCGCTGACCAGGAAGGTGTTGCCGTCCAGGATGCTGATGAGCTGCTTCACGGCAGCCGCCCGGCCTGCTCACGGGCCACCTCACGAGGGTCCCGCGTGCCCGGCGGGTTCGGGAAGAAGCGGCGGAAGGCGAGGAAGAGCACCACGTTCCCGCTGAACGTGCACTCGTTGCGCAGCACCGCGGAGATGCCCTGGGCGCGTCCGGTGACGAGCCGGTCGAACAGGTCCTCGCTGCTGTACCAGATCGCGTCGGCCGGCCCGCGGTGGCGGCTCACCTCGATCGCGCCGGGCTGCATCTGGACCCGCCAGTGCTCGGTGCGGTTACCGCTGCTGAGTTCGATCTGGAGCGTCCCGCTGACCAAGCCGCGCAGGATCTCCGGGGCACGCGCCGGCAGTGATTCGAAGAATCGCTCCGTCGCCTCGGTCACATCCGAATCGTAGGCATTAGCCCGAGTTGTCGGGTCGGTTCCGCTGCGCGCGCTCGCCGGTATCCGTCGCCCGGAGCCCGGCCCTAGTAGACGAGCGCCCTGGCGTCCTCGGCCATGGTCTCCTCGACGAAGACCGCCGCGCCCGCGATCCGGACGCCCGGCAGCACGTCGCCCGGGCCGATGTCGCGCCGCGCCGCACACTGGGTGCAGGCCGTCACCCGGCCAGTGGTCAGGATCACGTGCAGCAGCTCCGCCAGCGGCGCCGAGTGCGGCAGCGCGAACTCCTGTGCCCGCCCGGGCAGCGCGAACCAGGTGGCCTCGCCGGTCAACCAGAGCGAGACGTCCACCCCGGCCGCGGCCGCGGTGGACGCGACCGTGAACGCCTGCGCGCACCGCTCCGGGGCGTCGGCGCCCGCAGTGGCCTTGACGACGAGAGTACGGGCCATGACGCCAGCATAGGATGGTCGCCGATGGTCACCGAGATTGGGTTCGTCAGCCTGTTGGTCGCCGGCCTGGGCGCGCTCGCCGGTGGCCTGGTCTACCTTGCCGTACGCATATCGAGAGGCCGTTGGTGAAGTCTGCGCCGACGGGGAAGGGCGGAGTGAACCGGTGAGCGACGAGAATCCCCTGCAGCCACCGCCGTGGCTGAACGCGCCGCCGGTCGACCCGTACCCCTACGAGGAGAGCCACGACCTGCGGGTCGGTCCGAAGCTGCACCCGACGCTGGACGGCCTGCTGCCGTACATCGGGGTGTGGCGGGGGCGCGGTCGGGGCGGCTACCCCACGATCGAGGACTTCGACTTCGCGCAGGAGATCCGGATCAGCCACGACGGCCGGCCGTTCCTGTTCTACGAGTCCCGCGCCTGGCTCCTGGACGAGCAGAGCCGGCCGGTCCGCCCCGGCGGGCGGGAGGTCGGCTGGTGGCGGCCGGTGCTCGCCGGTGACCGGGCGACCGACGAGCTGGAAGCGCTGATGACCACGCCCACCGGCGTGATGGAGCTGCACATCGGCAAGCGCACGGGCACGCAGATCGAGTTCGTGACCGACGCCGTCGTCCGCACCTCCACCGCCAAGGAGGTCACCGCCGGCCACCGCCTGTTCGGCATCGTCGAGGGCGCCCTGCTGTACGCCCAGGAGATGGCCGCCGTCGGTCACGGCCTCTCCCCACACCTCTCCGCCCGGCTGATCCGCGTCGGCGGCTGAGCACCGGCCGGGGTCCGGGCCACGGACCCCGGCTCAGGCCGGCGGCACGGGGAAACCCACCAGGGCCTGCAACCGCGCGGTGTACGCGGACCGGGGCCGGTCGACTCCGTCGATCGCACGGACCTCGACCAGGCCCCGGACCGACGAGGTGAACCAGACGCCCTCGGCGGCGTCCAGGTCGGCCGGCGTCGCCATCCGTTCGTCGGCGCCCAGCCCCGCCTCGTCGGCGTGGGCCAGCAGCCAGGCGGCGGTGGTGCCCGGAAGGATGCCGGTGCCGGCGGCCGGCACCGTGCACAGGACGTGCCCGGCCAGCCACACGACGTTCGCGATCGGGCCCTCCAGCGCGTACCCGTCGGAGGAGATCCAGAGCACGTCGTCGACGCCCGCCCGGGAGGCCCAGCGGCGGGCGGCGGTGCTCACCGCGTACGACGTCGACTTGACCCCGGCGGGCAGCCAGTCCAGGTCGGCCCGGGCCCGGGCCGGCACGCCCAGCGGCAGCGTCGCCACGGTGACGGCGTCCCGGCGGGCGTTCCGCGCCGACGCCGGCACCTCCGCCAGCGTCGCGTACACGGTGGGCGGCCCGCCGCCCTCCGGCCCTCGGGTGCAGACCAGCCGTAGCGCCCCCTCGACGTCGACGGGCCAGCCGGCGGCGACCTCGTCGAGCAGGGCGACCAGCACCTCGGCCGGGGGCAGGGGCAGCTCCACCGCCTTCGCCGACCGGGCCATCCGCTCCAGGTGGGCCTCCCGCAGCCAGGGCCGCCCGGACCGCAGGTGCATCGTCTCGAAGAGCCCGTCGCCGCGCAGGACGCCGAGGTCGTCGCCGCGCAGCACCGGTTCCCCCACCGGCACCCGGCCGCGCCCGAGCACCGCCATTCTCGCCGCCACCATGACCGCCGAGCATAGGGCCTGTGCGGTGGTGGCCGGGGTTCCGCGCGTGGGCGAACTATGATCGGACGGTGTCCGAAACCTCCCTCGCGGAACTGCTCCGGGCCCGTGGCCTGCGGCTGACGGCGCAGCGGCAGCTCGTCCTCCAGGCGGTGCTCGACCTGGGCCACGCCACACCGGAACAGGTCCACACGGCCGTCCGTGAGGTGGCCGCGGGGGTCAACATCACCACCATCTACCGCACGCTGGAGCTGCTGGAACGGCTCGGCCTGGTGACCCACACCCACCTCTCGCACGGCTCGCCGACGTACCACGCGGCCGGTGAGGACCAGCACGTGCACCTGGTCTGCCGCGAGTGCGGCGCGATCGACGAGATCGATCCGGACCTGCTGCGCCCGCTGGCCGACCAGCTCGCCGAGCAGCGGGGGTTCTGTGTGGACATCGGCCACGTGTCGCTCTTCGGTGTCTGCGGACGCTGCCGGAACGGGGACCGGGAATGATCGACATCGAGGGTGCGGTGGCCGTCGAGAGCATCGACGAGGCCAGCCGCGACCAGCCGGAGCCGGCGCACGCGGCGGCCGGCGTACGGGGGGTGGCCGCGCACTACGGCGACCCGCTGCGCGAGCAGCGCACGCTGGAGAGCGCCGTCGGCCTGGTCGACCGCTCCCACCGGGGCGTGATCGCGGTCCCCGGTGAGGAGCGGACCGGCTGGCTGCACACGCTCACCACCCAGCACCTCGGGCAACTGGCCGCCGGGCAGGGCACCGAGTTGCTGGTGCTCTCCCCGCACGGGCACGTGGAGCAGCACGCGATGGTCGCCGAGGACGGCGTCACCACCTGGCTGGACACCGAGCCCGGAGCCACCGGCGGGCTGCTCGCGTACCTGGAGCGGATGCGCTTCTTCAGCAAGGTCGACCCGCGGGACGTGACGCCGGACCACGCGCTGCTCTCGCTGGTCGGCCCGGAGGCGCCGGCCGCCCTGACGACCCTGGGCGTGAGCGGCCTCGCCGCGCCCGACGTGCTGGCGGTGCCGGGCCCCAAGTTCCACGCCGGCGCGGTGCCGCCCCGGCCCACCGTGCTCTACGACGTCCGCCCACTGCCCGTGGGCGGGTGGGCGCGTCGGGTGCCGTCGGGTGTCGACCTGCTGCTGCCCCGGGCCGCGATGGCGCAGGTGGTGGCCGAGCTGCGCGGCGCGGGGGTGCCGGTGGCGGGCCTCTGGGCGTACGAGGCGGTGCGGGTGGCGGCCCGCCGGGCCCGGGTGGGGGTGGACACCGACCACCGCACCATCCCCGCCGAGGTGGATCTGGTCGCGCCGGCCGTGCACCTGGAGAAGGGCTGCTACCGGGGGCAGGAGACGGTGGCCCGGGTGCACAACATGGGCCGGCCGCCACGCCGGCTCGTCCTCCTGCACCTCGACGGGGTGACCACCGACCGACCGCCGGCCGCGGGGACGCCGGTGACCCTCGACGGCCGGGCGGTCGGTTTCGTCGGCACCGCCGTGCTGCACCACGAGCTCGGCCAGGTCGCCCTGGCGGTGGTCAAGCGCAACGTCCCCGACGACGCCCGACTGCTCATCAACGAAACCGCCGCCGCGATAGACCCGATGTAAGGAAGGGCCCCTTCTTAACGCCTCCGGTAGAGGAAGGGCCCCTTCCTAACGCTCATTACGCCGGAAAACTTCCTGTCGACCGGCACCGGGGCCGCCGTCTAGGATCCGGGCATGACGACAGGTACGTTGATCACGGTTGCCCCGACCGGCGCGGAGTCGGCCAAGGCGGAGGTGCCGGCGCTGCCGGTGACCCTCGACGAGCTGCTGCTGACCGCCAAGGAGTGCGAGGCGCTCGGCGCCGCCGTGATCCACGTCCACATCCGGGACGACGCGGCGAAGCCGACCCTCGACCAGGGCCGACTGCGTGACACCGTGGCGGCTCTGCGGGACAGCACCGATCTCGTCGTGCAGCTCTCCTCCGGGGGTGCGGTGACCGACCCGGAGGCCGACCGGCTCGCCGTCCTCGACGCCGGCCCGGACATGGCCTCCTGCACGATGGGCACGGTCAACTTCGGCGACGACGTCTTCCTGAACCGGTGGGAGTTCATCGTCGAACTGCACACCCGGATGCAGGCGCGGGGGATCGTCCCCGAGTACGAGATCTTCGACCTCGGGCACCTCACCGCCCTCCAGCGCCTGCTCGGGAAGTACGGCCTGCCGGCCGGCGGGCACGTGCACGTCGACTTCGTCATGGGCGTCCCCGGTGGCATGCCGGGCACCACGGCCACGCTGGTCGCCGCCCAGCAGATGCTGCGCGACCTGCCGGAGGGGACGACGTTCTCGGCGACCGGCATCGGTCGCAGCACGATCCCGGTGCTGCTCGCCTCGCTGTCGGCCGGCGGGCACCTGCGGGTCGGTATGGAGGACACGGTGACGTACGCCAAGGGCCAGCCGGTGGAGTCCAACATGCAGCTCGTCGCGCGCGCGGTCGGCTTCGCCCAGCTTGCCCAGCGCCCGCCGCTCACCACCGCCGAGGCCCGCGGGCTGCTCGGTGTGACCGCGGCCGGCCGGTAAGCGGCGGCGGGACGAGCATCCCTGTACGCCCCCGCGTCGCGTACCTGGTCACCCGCCCGGCGACCGTGATCGGCGGGCGGTACCGTCCACGTCGTGGGAAAGACGTACGAGGGCGGCGTGCCGCTCGCCGAGGTGGTCCGGTCCGGGTTCGTGGAGGGCGTGCACCGGGGGTCGGTGGTGGTGCTGGACGCCGCCGGGGGGCCGGTGGCCGCCGCCGGGGACGTGACCTCTCCGGTGTTCCCCCGCTCGTCGAACAAGCCGATGCAGGCGGTCGGCATGGTCCGCGCCGGTCTGCCGTTGACCGACCCGGCCGACCTGGCCCTCGTCTCGGCCAGTCACGCGGGCGAGGAGTTCCACCTCGCCCGGGTCGGCGCGCTGCTGGCGCGGGCCGGGCTCGACGAGTCGGCACTGCACTGCCCGCCGGACCTGCCGGTCGGCGACGACGCCCGTGCCGCCGTGCTGCGGGCCGGCGGTGGCCCCACGCGTACGCAGATGAACTGCTCCGGCAAGCACAGCGGGATGCTGTTGACCTGCCGGGCCGCGGGGTGGCCGCTGGAGGGCTACTGGCGGCCTGAGCACCCGCTCCAGCAGCGGCTGCGGGAGGCGGTCGAGGAGTTCACCGGCGAGCCGGTGGCGGCGACCGGTGTGGACGGGTGCGGCGCCCCGGTGCTCGCCGTGTCGTTGACCGGCCTCGCGACGGCGTACCTCCGGCTGGTCTGCGCCGAGCCCGGGTCGGTGCCCCGTGTGGTGGCCGATGCGATGCGGACCCACCCCGAGATCGTGGGCGGTACGCAGGCCGACGACACCCGGCTGATGCGCGGGGTGCCGGGGCTGCTCGCCAAGGTCGGTGCCGAGGGCGTCATCGCGGCGGCGGTGCCCGGCGTCGGGGCGGTGGCACTCAAGATCGACGACGGTGCCGGCCGCGCCCGGATGCCCGTGCTGGTCTCCGCGCTGCGCCGGCTCGGGGTCGCCGCGCCGGTACTGGAGGAGTTCGCCGAGGTACCCCTGTTCGGCGGCGGCCTCCCGGTCGGCTCCACCCGCCCCGTCTGGTAACCCCCCCCGCCCCCCGCCCCCCCCGGCCCCCGCCGGCCCCTGCGTCGATCATGAAGGTGGCGGGTGGTCCGGCGATCAACTCACCCGCCAGCTTCATGATCAACAGGCGATAGGTGGCGCCAACGGGCGATAGCAACGGGTGGTGGGTGGGCCCGGGGTGGTCAGGGGAGGAAGTCGAGCAGGGCGGCCGTCACCGGGGTCGGGCGCTCGAGCGGGAGCAGGTGGGCGGCGTCCGGCACGTCCGGTAGGCGGATCGCCCGGGGTGCCTCGGCGGCGATCCGGTCGGCCAGTCGGCTGATGTCAGGAACGTCGTCCGCCCCGGCGGTGACCAGGACGGGCATCCGCAGTTCGGCGAGGCGGCCGATGGCGGGCGGGTCGAGGTCGGCGACGTCCACCGCGCTGAGCGCCTGCTCGGCGGCGAGGGCCCGCAGGTCCATCTGGTGCGCGAGGGCGATCAGGTCCGGGTCGACGTCCTCCGGGCGGCGACCGGGGCCGACCACCCAGAACCGCACCTCGGCGGCGGCGTTGGCGGGGAGGTCGTCGTCGTCCAGGTCGCCGATCAGGATGTCCCACAGGTCGTCTGCCTCGGCGGACCACTCGTTGCCGGAGACCGCCGTCCCGAGCAGGGCCAACGCCGTCACCCGGTCCGGGTGGGCGAGGGCGGTGTCGATCGCCACCGCGCCACCGAACGAGCAGCCCACCAGGGCGGCGCGCTCGACGCCCAGTGCGTCCAGCAGCCCCACGACGTCGTCGTGGTGGGCGAAGGGCGCGGGCGGCAGTTCCGACTCGCCGTAACCGCGCAGGTCGAGTGCGATCACCCGATGCCGGGACGCCAGCGCGTCGACCTGCGCCCGCCACATCCGGCGGTCGGCGATTCCGGCGTGCAACAGGACGACGGGCGTGCCATCGCCGGCGACGTCGTACGCGAGTCGTGCCCCGTTAACCATGATCTCAGCCATCGCGGGCACGGTAGGGATCCGGACGGCGGGGGCGCAAGGGGATTGCTGAGACGCTGCTAACTCTGGCTAGCGTTCCGCTTGCAGGAGCTAGCACTGGGAGATAACGTCGAGGTATGGCTACTGGTAAAGACCTTCCCGACGTCGGCGGGTTCATTCGTGACCTGCGCCGGAACGCGAAGATCTCGCTCCGGCAGCTCGCCGAGCAGGCGGGGGTCAGCAACCCGTACCTGAGTCAGATCGAGCGTGGGCTGCGCAAGCCCAGCGCCGAGGTGCTCCAGCAGCTCGCCAGCGCGTTGCGGGTGTCGACGCCGGCGATGTACCTGCGGGCCGGGCTGCTGGACGACAAGGAGGGGCAGGGGGTCCTGGCGGCGATCGCCGTCGACCCGGACCTCACCATGGCGCAGAAGCAGTCGCTCACGCAGATCTACGAGACGTTCCGCCGGGAGAACGCGCGGCTCGCCGAGGCGACCGCGGCCGCCGGCGGCGCGACACCGACCACCACCGAGGAGGTGGCGGGCCCCGCGACGCCGCCCGGATCGGCTCCGGACCTGGCCAACGCCGCCGCCACCGGGCCGACGACACCGGAGGGCACGCCCACCGAGGCGGTCATCGAATCGGTCGCCGTCACGGAGTCCGGCTCCGCACCCGCCCCGACCCCCGCGAAGAAGGCCGTCCGCCGGGCGGCCCCGAAGGCCGCCGGTGCGGCCGAGGAGGAGAAGTCATGACCACCCAGCCGAAGACCAACCGCATCCCGGCCCCGCTCTACGCCGCCGCCGGCGCGGGCGAGCTGGCGTACCAGCAGCTGCGCAAGCTTCCCGCCGTGGTGGGCGGCCTGGGCACCCGGGTCGTCGCCGACCTCGGCGGCAAGGCCGTCGTCACCGGCGTCGAGCTGCGGCAGAAGGCCGACGAGACGCTGCGTACCGCGACGGTGACCGCCGAGGGCCTGCGCCAGAAGGCCACCACCGACCTGGACCTCAGCCGGCTCCGCGAGGCCGCCGACCTCAAGCGCGTCCGCGAGGCGGCCGACCTCAACCGGCTCCGTGAGGTGGCCGACCTCGACAAGCTGCGCGAGGTCGCCGTCCGCAACGCCGCCGTCGTGGTCGCCGGCGCGCACGCCGCGCAGGAGCGGGCGCTCGCCGCGTACGGTGCGCTGGTCGCCCGTGGTGAGCGGGTCGTCGGCGCCGGCGTGCTGGAGGCCGCCGAGACCGTGAACGCCGACATCGACGCCACCGAGGGTGCGACCGCCGCGCCGGCCGCCGCCGAGGTGCCGACCCCGGCCGAGGTCGCCGAGGTGGCCGAGGCCAAGCCGGCCGCCGTGAAGAAGCGGGCCACCAGGGCCACCGCCAAGCCGGCCACCCCGTCGGCGAAGCTGCCGCGCGCCACGAAGCGGACCCGCCCGGCCGCCGAGTGACCTGCCGGAGAAGTGACCCGGGTACGTCCTGTCGGACGTACCCGGGGTCACCGGCATAAGCTTGCCGTCATGGCCACTGCCACGCCGATCTTCGCCTTCGCCGTCCGTGACGTGATCGAGCTGATCCTGCTCGTCTTCGCGCTGATCGTCCAGGGTGTAGCCCTGGTGCACGCCATCACGCAACGGTCCGACGGGTTCACCGCGATCGGCACCCTGCCCAAGGGTGGCTGGGTCGCGATCCTCGCTGTCTGCCTCGTGCTGACCCTGCTCGGCTTCGGCCCGATCAGCCTCTTCGGACTGATCGGCATCGCCGCCGGGCTCATCTACCTGCTCGACGTTCGGGTCGGCCTGCGCGACCTCAGCGACGGCCGAGGATCCTGGTGAGGGGTTTCCGCTGGCCCCCACCGCCGGACGGCGGTCCCCGCACCTGGGGCCCCGGCCCGGGAGCTCCCCGCACCGGCCGTCCGGCCCTGCCCGAGCCGGAGACGGACCTGGTCACCACCCCGCACGGCGTACGCCTGGAACAGCTGGTCACCGGCGCCGGTGACCCGGTCACGGTGTTCGCGCACGGGCTGGGCAACGGCATCGCGACCACCCGACCGTTCGGCAGCGGCGTGGCCGGCCGCAAGATCTTCTTCCAGTTCCGCGGTCACGGCCGCTCCGACGCGCCGGCCGGCCCGTGGAGCTACACCGACCTCGCCCGCGACCTGCGCGCGGTCGCCGACCTCGGCGGCGCCACCCGGGCGTTCGGCGCGAGTCTGGGCGCCGGTGCGCTCAGCCGCCTGCTCATCGAGAGCCCGCACCGGTTCGAGCGGCTGGTCTTCTTCCTGCCGGCGGTGCTCGACCGGCCGCGCGGCGAGGTGGCCCGGGAACGGCTCACCGCGTTGCTCGACGCGGTCGAGAGCGGCGACGCGGCCACGGTCGCGGACGTCGTGCAGGTGGAGCTGCCGCCGGCTGTGCGGAACACGCCCGCCGGCTGGGCGTACCTGCGGCAGCGCCTCGACCAGCTGCTGCGGGACGGTCTCGCGCCGGGCCTGGCCAGCCTGCCCGACTCGGTGCCGTTGCGGGACGCCGGTGCGCTGGCCGCGGTGACCGCGCCGGCCCTCGTGATCGGGTGCGCGGGCGACGACCTGCACCCGGTCGAGGTCGCCGAGCAGCTCGCGGCGGCGCTTCCCCGGGCCACCCTGCACGTGTACGACCGGCCGGGCGTCCTCTGGACCGACCGCGCCGACCTGCGGGAGCGCGTGTCGGGCTTCCTCAACGAGTAGCCTGCGGTGGCATGGGCGTCACACACCACGGCCGTACGCACCGGCTCGACCTCGCCGACCCGACCCTGCGCGAGTGGGAGTGCACCGTCCTGCTCGCCGACCCCGAGCAGGGCATCGTGCTCGACCGCTCGGCCTTCTACCCGGGCGGTGGCGGGCAGCCGCCGGACCACGGCGTCCTGCTCTGGCAGGGCGTGCAGACCCGCATCGTCGGCACCCGCAAGGGCGACGACCTCTACCTGATCCCGGCCGAGGGTGACCCGTTGCCGCCGCCCGGCACGACCGTCACCGGCGCCGTCGAGGACGAGCGGCGCACCCGGCTGATGCGCACCCACTCCGGCCTGCACGTGCTCTGCGGCGTGGTCTTCCGCGACTTCGGCGCGCTCGTCACCGGCGGGAACATGGAAGCGGGGGAAGCCCGGATGGACTTCAACCTCCCCGAGGTGCCGCCGGACTTCAAGACCCGCATCGAGGAACTGGTCAACGCCGAGGTCGCCGCGGACCGGGCGGTGGCCGTCCGGGTGCTGCCCCGGGCCGAGGCCCTCGTCCTGCCGGACATCATCCGCACCCAGTCCAACCTGATCCCGCCGGACGAGCAGGAGGTGCGGATCGTCGACATCGTCGGGCTGGACGTGCAGGCCGACGGCGGCACCCACGTGGCCTCCACCGCGCAGATCGGCAAGGTCCAGGTGGTCAAGGTGGAGAGCAAGGGCCGCGCGAACCGCCGGGTCCGCGTCCGGCTGGTCGACTGAGGACGTACGCGCAATGGCGATCTTGTCGAAAGGTTGCCATCAGGTGAACAGGTGACGAGGATCTCCGAAGGATCGGTCCCCGGCCTCGCCGGCCGGGGCCCCGGCGACAAAGGAGTCCCCCGATGCCTGATCTTGACCGGCGTACGTTGCTGCGCGGCGCGGCCGCCGCGGCCGGCGGCGCCGTCCTCGGCGGTCCGTTCCTCGGGTTCGTGGCGCGTGGCGAGGCCGGCGCGGTCGGCCGGCGTCCGGCACCCGACCCGGTTCTCGGGCCGGTGCCGGACCTGCGCGACGGCACGGTCCGCCTGCACCTGCCCGAGGGCTTCCAGTACCGGTCGTTCCACGACACCGAGTTCCCGGTGGTCCTCGACGACGGCACCCGGCTGCCGGGCCGCCACGACGGCATGGGTGCGTTCCGTGGCCGTGGCGGCACGGTCCGGCTGGTCCGCAACCACGAGGTGAACAACCCCGGCCCCGCCTTCGGTGACGCCTCCACCGCCTACGACCCGATGGCGCAGGGCGGCACCACCACGACCGAGGTGACCCGGTACGGCGAGGTCCGCCGCTCCTGGACCAGCCTGAACGGCACGATGATGAACTGCTCCGGCGGCGTCATGCCCTGGGGCAGTTGGATCACCTGCGAGGAGACGGTCAACGGGCCGGACGTCGGCCCGGACTTCACCGGCACCTCCAACGTGCCGCTCACCCAACCGCACGGCTTCATCTACGAGGTACCCGTCGACGGGCGCTCGGACGGACAGCCGATCACCGCCGCCGGCCGGTTCGCGCACGAGTCGGTGGCGTACGACCCGCGCGGCGGGCACCTGTACCTCACCGAGGACAACTTCGGCTTCCCCTCCGGCTTCTACCGCTACACCCCGCCCCGGCACCCGAGGTCGTGCGGGCGGCTGATGGACGGTGGCCGCCTCCAGATGCTCGCGGTGCGCGGTCGACCCAACCTGGACCTCGCCGCGGCGCAGCCGCGGCACGCCGCGTACCGGGTGGAGTGGGTCGACATCGACGACCCGGCACCCCGGTTCCCGTACACGCCGGGCGAGGTCGCGCCCACCACCAACGAGCAGGCGCTGACGTACGTCTCCCGGCAGGGCTGGGAACGGGGCGCCGCCTACTTCTCCCGGCTGGAGGGGTCGGCGTACGACGACGGCGTCGTGTACTTCACCGCCACCCAGGGCGGTGGCCCCGCCGAGACCTCGACCGGCCCGATCGCCGACGGGTACGGCAACGGGCACGGCCAGGTGTGGGCGTACCACTGCCGGTCGCAGGTGCTGCGGCTGGTGTACGAGTCGCCCGGGCCGGACGTGCTGGACTTCCCGGACAACGTGACCACCAGCCCGCGCGGCACCCTGGTGGTCTGCGAGGACAACGTGAACGACAACTACCTGCGCGGGCTCACGCCCCGTGGCGAGTTGTTCGACATCGCGCTGAACCGGCTGGTCAGCAGCACCGGCGCGGACCGGTCCAACGACGAGTTCGCCGGCTCCACGTTCAGCCCGGACGGGCACACCCTGTTCGTCAACATCCAGGCGAGCCGGGGCATGACGTTCGCGATCTGGGGCCCCTGGCACCGGATCGGGGTCTGAACCACCGGTCGTGGGGGTGGCGGTTCCACCCCCACGACCGGGTCAGCCGCGCAGTTCGGCGGGCAGGTGGGCGGCGCGGACGTCGAGCAGCCAGCGCTCCACGGTCGCCTCGTCCGGGCGGTCCGGCAGCGGCGTCCGGATGCCGTCGAAGTCGCGTTCCGCCTCCGCCAGCAGCGCCCGGGCCGCCTCGATGTCACCGCCGGCCACCCGCTCGCCGAAGGACCGGTACCACTGTGGATCCGCGAGCCGGATCTCCAGCACGGCGGTGGCGTAGAGATGCCGGCCCTGGTGCACCAGCCGGGCCAGGTGCCGGGCGTGCTTCGCGGTGCGCCGCCGCACGTCGGACGAGAACGTCCCGTCGCCGCGCGACTCCAGCTTGCGGAACTGCCGGGACGCGTACCCGAGGAAGGCGTCGCGGACCCGCGGCGCGGACAGGAACGCCGACCGGATCGCGATGAGCCGCTCGCCGAACTCCGTCCGCGTCTCGTAGCAGTCGTCGGGCAGCCACATCAGCTCGGTGGCGGTCGGGTTGCCGCTGAGCGCCAGCTTTGCGTACTTCCCGCATTCGTGCAGGGTGACGTCCGGGTGGGTGGTGACCACGGACTCCTTCGGCGGGTGCAGGCCGTGGAACGCGACGGTGGGCGCGGCGAACACGCCGATCCGGTCGACGTCGGAGCCCGGCCCGGCCAGCCCGTACGCGACCGAGCCGACGATCCCGGAGAGCAGCAGGTGCATCCGGCGAGCATGCCGCACGACACCCGGTCACGAAACCGGACTTCGGATGTCAGGTTTTCCTGACAGGGTCGGACGCATGACGACGAAACCGCTGACAGGGAAGGTCGCGCTGGTCGCCGGCGCGACCCGGGGCGCCGGCCGGCAGATCGCCGTGCAGCTCGGCGCCGCCGGCGCGACCGTGTACGCCACCGGCCGCAGCAGCCGCACCACCGGCCGCTCGGAGATGGACCGCCCGGAGACCATCGAGGAGACCGCCGAGCTGGTGACCGCCGCCGGCGGCACCGGCATCGGCGTACGGGTGGACCACCTGGTCCCCGACGAGGTCCGCGCGCTGGTCGAGCGGATCGACGCCGAACAGGGCCGGCTCGACGTGCTGGTCAACGACGTCTGGGGCGCCGACCCGCTGATCACCTGGGAGAAGCCGGTCTGGGAGCAGCCGCTCGACGACGGCTTCCGGGCCCTGCGGCTCGCCGTGGACACGCACATCATCACCAGCCACTTCGCGCTCCCGCTGCTGATCCGCCGCCCGGGCGGGCTGGTCGTCGAGATGGGTGACGGCACGAAGGCGTTCAACGAGGACCGGTACCGGTTGTCGGTCTTCTACGACCTGGCCAAGGTCTCGGTGACCCGGCTGGCGTTCGCCTGGGGGCACGAGCTGAAGCCGCACGGCGGCACGGCCGTCGCACTGACCCCGGGGTGGATCCGGTCCGAGGCGATGCTGGAGCACTTCGGCGTCACCGAGGAGAACTGGCGGGACGGCGCCGCCAAGGACCCGCATTTCCTCATCTCGGAGACCCCGGCCTTCGTCGGGCGCGCGGTCGCCGCGCTGGCCGCCGACGAGGACCGGGCCCGCTGGAACCAGGCCTCTGTCTCGGCCGGGGAGCTGTCCCAGGTGTACGGGTTCACCGACGTCGACGGCAGCCGGCCGGACGCCTACCGCTACATCGCAGAGGTGGTCGAGAGGGACCGGCCGGCGGACGTGACCGGCTACCGCTGACCGGTGCGTGCGGGCGGCCCGGCGTCACCCCGGGCCGCCCGCGTCGCCGGCCTCGTCCGCGTAGAGCGCCGCGCTGCGCCGGGCGGCGTCGGCCAGCCACGCCCGCAGCTCGGGCGGATCGAGCACCTCCACCTCCGGTCCCATCCCGAGCAACTGGGTGTACGCGACCTGGGGCGACTCGACGGGCAGCCGGGTCACCACCCACCCCTGCCCGTCGGGCTCGCCGGCGGCGGCGAGCGCCTCGTCGTACCCGAAGGGAGCGTCGGCGAGGAAGCGGAGCCGGCGCAGGCCGGCGGGGCTCAACCGGATCGTCACCTCGGCCCGGAGCATGCTCCGCAGGAACGCCTCGGCCTGCTCCCGCCAGTACGCGGCCAGGTCGAAGCCGGCGTCCCGGTCGAAGGTCCCCGCGCCCACCTCGACGTGGGTGACCCGGTCCACCCGGTAGGTGCGGTACGCGTCAGCGACCCGGCCGACCAGATACCAGACGCCGCTCTTGAGGACCAGCCCGTACGGGTGCGCCTCCCGCTCGACCTCCCGGTCGCCGCGCCGGTAGCGCAGCCGGACCGCCCGGTCCCGCCAGACCGCGCCGGCCAGCTCGCTCAACCAGGGCGGCGGCCCGGCCTCGCGGAACCAGCCCGGCACGTCCAGGTGGAACCGCTGCCCGGTGCGGACCGGCGCGTCGCGCAGGCTCGGCGGCAGCGCGGCGAGCACCTTCAGCTCGGCGGACGCCACCGCGTCGGCCAGCCCCATGTCGCCGGCCGGTCCCGGCAGCCCGGCCAGGAAGAGCGCCTCCGCCTCGTCCCGGGTCAGCCCGGTCAGCCGGGTCCGGTAGCCGCCCAGCAGCCGGTAGCCGCCGGCGCGACCCCGGTCGGCGTAGACCGGCACCCCGGCGGCGGACAGCGCCAGCACGTCGCGGTAGACGGTGCGCTCGGAGACCTCCAGCTCGCGCGCCAGCTCCGCCGCCGTCATCGTCTCCCGCGACTGCAGCAGCAACACCAACGAGATCAACCGCGCCGCCCGCACCCGCCCATTGTGTAAGGAAGGGCACCCTGTTAACGCCTCCGGTAGAGGAAGGGACCCCTGTTAACAGGTGGACGGCTTCCGTGCGCCGGCGGGCGCTAGGCTCGGCGACCGTGAGCACACCCCGTGATCTCGGCGCCCCCGTGACCGGGGCCGCCGGTCGGTTCCTCGCCGGCGTCGGGCTGTTCCTGCGCGGGCTCGGCCTGTACGTCCGCAGCCCCGGCCTGATGCTGCTCGGCGTCGTGCCGGCGCTGATCTCCGGGGCGCTCTTCGTCACCGCGTTCGCCACGCTGGTGTACTTCGTGGACGACCTGGCGGCGCTCATCACGCCGTTCGCCGACGGTTGGTCGACCACCTGGCGCAGCCTGGTCCGGGTGGCGGCCGGCCTGGCCCTGCTCGGGTTGGGTGGCCTGCTCGCGGTGGTCGCCTTCACCGCCGTCACCCTGGTCATCGGCGACCCGTTCTACGAGAAGATCTCCGAGCGGGTGGAGGAGCGCCTCGGCGGTACGCCGAACGCCGTCGACGTGCCGTTCTGGTCGTCGCTGCGCCGCAGCGTCGTCGACTCGCTGCGGCTGGTCGGGCTGTCGGTGCTGTTCGGCGTACCCCTGTTCGCCGCCGGCTTCATCCCGGTGGTGGGCCAGACCGTGGTGCCGGTGCTCGGCGCGGCGGTCGGCGGCTGGCTGCTCGCGATGGAGCTGACCGGCGCGCCGTTCCAGCGGCGCGGCAAGCGGCTGCCGGACCGCCGCGCCGCCCTGCGGGCGGACCGGCCGACCGTCCTCGGCTTCGGGACTGCGGTCTTCGTCTGCTTCCTGATCCCGCTCGGCGCGGTGCTGCTCATGCCGGCCGCCGTCGCCGGCGCGACGCTGCTGGCCCGACGTGTGCTCGGCCAGCCGACGGAGGGCTGACATGGAGATCACCCTGGTCGAGGGCGACATCACCGCCCAGCGGGTGAACGTGATCGTCAACGCCGCCAACTCGTCGCTGCTGGGCGGTGGGGGAGTGGACGGCGCGATCCACCGCCGGGGCGGCCCGTCGATCCTGGCCGAGTGCCGGCAACTGCGGGCCACCCGGTACGGGCGCGGGCTGCCGACCGGGCAGGCGGTGGCGACCATCGCCGGTGACCTGCCCGCGCGCTGGGTCGTACACACGGTGGGGCCGGTCTGGTCGGCCACCGAGGACCGCTCGGAACTGCTGCGTAACTGCTACGCGAACAGCCTGCGGGTCGCCGACGAGCTGGGCGCGGCGACCGTCGCGTTCCCGCTGATCTCCGCCGGGGTGTACGGCTGGCCGCTGGAGGACGCGGTGCGCCAGGCGCTGTCGGTGCTGCGGTCCGCCACCCCGGCGCACGTCACCGAGGCGCGGCTGGTCCTGTTCGGCGCGGACACGTACGCCACGGCCCGGCGGGTCACCGACGAGGGCTGATCCGCACTACTGCGTTTCCTCGTCGGCCAGGCGCCGGCCTCGTCGTTCCGCGTACGCGCGCACCTCGGCGGCGTCCCAGATGCGGCCGACCGTCAGGGTGTCGATGGGGGCGGGAAAGTCCGGTCGGTCGACCAGGATCGCGGCGCGCTGGCGCGAGACGCCGAGGAAATCAGCGACCTCTGCCAACGCCATGACTCGCACGGGCGGACCCTCCGGTGACACGGGTAGGCAACCTGTCATCGGAGGGGGTGACTATCTGTCAACATGCGATCGCCGAACGTGGGGGCATGCCCGTACGCCGTACCTGCAAACCTGTGCCGCTCGCCCCACGCCACCGCCGGACCTGGCGCACGCTGTGGCGTCGCTGTTCGTGTGGCCTCCCGGCCCCGTGCCCTGACCGGTTCGCATCGGTGCCGGTTGAGGGGAGCCGGCGGAGGTGACGTCGATCGCGGTCGGTCGGACGATCCGGGTTCGTGAGGACGCCTACAAGTTCGGCACCGGCACCCTGACCCTGGTCATCACCGAGATCATCAGCAGCCAGGTCATCGACGGCGCGATCTGGGCGCAGCTCAAGGGGCGAGAGGTCCGCCCGGACTGGTCGCTCGCCGTTCGTGAGCGGTACGCCGCCGTACGGCTCGACGCGGTGACGGCGATCGAGCCGGGGAGGGTGGGGTGACCCGCCGCCGCGTGGAGCATCTCCCGTCTCGGCCGACCTGGCGCTGTTCCGCCTGCGGTATCGCCTGGCCCTGCTCACCCGCGAAGCTGCGCCTCCTCGGCGAGTACCGGAACGATCGCACCGCCCTGTTGATCTACCTCGCCACCCTGAAGACAGAGGCCGCCGAACATCTCGTCGAGTTTGGTGGCACCCTGCCGAACAACCTGGCCGACCGCTTCATCTACTGGGCCCGCGCTCGGTAAGTCAGGCCGTCTCGCGGAGGCAGCTCCACTGGGAGGCGACCGGGCGGTAGCCGAGGCGCTCGTTGATCGCCAGCATCGGGGCGTTCGCCTCGTCGTTGCCGGTGTACGCGACGGTCACCCCGTTCGCCGCGGCCCGGTGCAGGGCGGCGATCTTCGCGGCGCTGGCCAGCCCGCGTCCCCGGTGCTCCGGCATGGTGCCGGTGTAGTCCGACCACATCCGCGCGCCGTCCCGCTTGACCAGGCTGATCGCGGCCAGGACGCCGTCGACCTCGACGCCCGTGCTCGCCTCGCGGTCCAGGCCGACGTTGTCCCACGTGTCGGCCCGCCAGTGCTCGTACGTCATGGCGTCGGAGGCGATGTCGTTGGGCTCGTCGGCGGAGGCGGCCAGCTCCACCTCGTACACCCGGCGCGGGTCGACCTCGGCCAGGCAGAGCAGGCGCACCCCGGGGGGAGCGGCGGGCAGCGGCGGCAGCGACCCGAGGTCCAGCGCGGAGAAGCGTTCCTCCCGGCTCGGCGTGAAACCGCGCCGCCGGGCGAACGGCAGCGCCTCCGGCATCGTCCGACCGCGCAGCAGCGGGAGCCGGAGCGGGGCGAGGTGGTCCAGGGCGGTGTCCAGGAGCGCGCCGCCGATGCCGCGTCTCCGGTGCTCGGGATGGACGTGCAGCAGCGAGATCTCGCCCACCGGCCGGCTCGACCCGGCGTTGCGGAACGCCGACACCCAGCCGACGACCTCGCCGTCGACCTCGGCCACGAACGCCGTCCAGTGCTGGTCTCTCGGTGGTTGGGCGATCATCTGCCGGGTCGACGGGACACCGCGCACCAGGAACGGCAGGACGTGGGTGCGCAGCGCGACGACGGCGGGCGCGTCGTCCGGGACGGCGGGGCGGACGCGCACTCAGCCCTCCACCGGTACGGCGGCGACGGCCTCGACCTCGACGAGCTGGTCCGGGTAGCCGAGGACGGCCACGCCGAGCAGGGTGCTGGGCGGGTCGTGGTCGCCGAAGGCGTCCCGGACGACCTGCCAGACCGCCACCAGGTCGGGGCGGTGCGCCGACGCGACGTACACCGTGGTCTTGACGACGTCGGCGAGGCCGGCGCCGGCCGCGGCGAGCGCGGTCTCCAGGTTGGCCATCACCTGCCGTGCCTGGGCGACGTGGTCACCGGGGGCGACGGTACGGCCGTCGGTGTCCAGCGGGCACGCGCCGGCGGTGAAGACGAGGCGCGCCGGCGGCTCGACCGTGGCGACGTAGGCGTACTCGGCACCGGCGAGCGCGGGAACGTGAAGGAGATGGGGCACGGCCCGACGCTAGCCCCGCCCCGGCGGACGCTCGACCCAATTTCGAGGTGTTAACAGGGGGCCCTTCCTCTACCGGAGGCGTTAAGAAGGGGCCCTTCCTTTCACGCGGACTCGCGGAGGATCAGCTCCGTGGGGAGGATTACCGCGGGGTCGATCGGGTCGCCGGCGGCCAGGCGCAGCAGTTGCCGGGTCATCTGCCGGCCGATCTCCTGGATCGGCTGACGGACGGTGGTGAGCGGCGGTTCGGTGTACGCGGCGGTCTCGATGTCGTCGAAGCCGATCACCGCGACGTCGTCCGGCACCCGCCGTCCCGTCTCGCGCAGCGCCCGCATGGCGGCGTGGGCCATCAGGTCGGACGCGGCGAAGACCGCGTCCACATCCGGCTGCTCGGCGAGGAGCTGCCGCATCGCGGCCGCCCCGGACTCGCGGGTGAAGTCACCTAGGGAGATCATCTCGGGTAGGCCGGCGGCGGCCACCGTCTCGCGGTAGCCGCTGAGCCGCTCGATACCGGCCACCATGTCCTGCGGGCCGGCGATGGTGGCGATCCGCCGCCGTCCGCTGTCGATCAGGTGCCGCACCGCCCGGCTCACCCCGCCGACGTGGTCGACGTCCACGTACGGCACGTCTTCGTCGCCGAGCGGACGGCCGCTGCACACCACGGGGATGCCCAGCCGGGCCAGCCGGCCGGGCAGCGGGTCGGCACCGTGCAGGGAGGCGAACAGCACCCCGTCCACGTGCCGGCCGGTGGTGTACCGCTCCACCCGCTCGTGCCCGGCCGGCGAGCCGGCCAGCATCAGCACCAGCTGCTTGTCGGCCGCCTCCAGTTCCTGGGCCGCCCCTCGGATGATGCCGGGGAAGACCTGGTCGTCGGAGAAGACCCGGGTCGCCGCCTCGGGCATGACCAGCGCGATGGAGTCGGTCCGCTGGGTGACCAGGCTGCGCGCGGCCAGGTTCGGCACGTATCCCAGTTCGGCGACCGCGCGGCGTACGGCCTCGCGGATCGGCTCGGCGACGGTGGTGGAGCCGTTCACCACCCGGGAGACGGTGGCCCGGGAGACACCCGCCCGGCGGGCCACCGCCTCGAGCGTCGGTCGTTGCGCCGTCGTCATCGCCGTACCCCCGCTCGTCACAGCCCGTTCCGGGAGATCACCTCCTGGTACCAGCGGGCGCTCGCCTTCAGTGTGCGCCGCTGGGTCAGGTAGTCGACGTGGACGATCCCGAACCGCTTCCGGTACCCCTCGGCCCACTCGAAGTTGTCCAGCAACGACCATACGAGATAGCCGCGCAGGTCCACCCCCCGGGCGATGGCCTCGTGCGCGGCGCGCAGGTGCCCGTCGAGGTACGCGATCCGGTCGGTGTCGACGATCTCCCCGGCCGGGTCGTTCCCGGTCTTGTCCGGGTACGCCGCTCCGTTCTCGGTGACGAGCAGCGGCACTCCCGGGTAGTCGGCGGCGAGGCGTTCCAGCAGCCGGGTGAGCCCGGCCGGCTCGATCATCCAGCCCATGTCGGTGAGCGGGCCGGCGGGCGGCAGGAACTCGACCGCGCCGTCGGTGCCCGGGTACGCCTCGTTCCCGGCGCCGCCCGGCCGCCCGGCGACGTAGGTGGGCGAGTAGTAGTTCACCCCGAGCAGGTCGATCGGCGCCGCGATCAGCTTCTCGTCCCCGTCCCGGAGGAACGTCGGCTCGACGATCCGTGCGGTGTGGTCCAGCACGTCGTCCGGGTAGGCCGCGCGCAGCAGCGGGTCCAGGAAGATCCGGTTCTGCAGGCCGTCGACCAGGCGCACCGCGGCGGCGTCCGCCGCGCGGTCCGGGTCGGCCGGGCGGATGTCGCCGGTGTTCAGCGTGATCCCCACGGTCGCCGCGCCCGCCGCCCGCAGGGCCCGGGCCGCGAGGCCGTGCCCGAGCAGCAGATGGTGTACGGCGGTGAAGGCCGCGCCCGCGTCCCGCACCCCGGGTGCGTGCACCCCGTTGCCGTATCCCAGATAGGCCGAGCACCACGGCTCGTTGAGCGTCGTCCAGGTGCGCACCCGGTCGCCGAGCCGGGCGTGCACGACGGTGGCGTACGTGGCGAAGTGTTCGGCGGTCTCCCGCGCGGTCCAGCCGCCCCGGTCCTCCAGCGCCTGCGGCAGGTCCCAGTGGTAGAGCGTGACCAGCGGGTCGATGCCCCGGGCGAGCAGCGCGTCCACCAGCCGGTCGTAGAAGTCCAGGCCGCGCGGGTTGACCGGGCCGGTGCCGTCGGGCTGGATCCGGGGCCAGGCCACCGAGAAGCGGTACGTCCGCAGCCCGAGTTCCGCCATCAGGGCCACGTCGTCGGCGTACCGGTGGTAGTGGTCGCAGGCGACGTCACCGGTGTGGCCCTGGTGGACCTTGCCCGGCGTACGGCTGAAGGTGTCCCAGATCGACGGGCCGCGGCCGTCGTCGCGGACCGCGCCCTCGATCTGGTACGCCGCGGTGGCGGCGCCCCAGCGGAAGCCCTCGGGAAATCGCAGCTCACTCACGCCTTGACCGCACCTTCCATGATCCCGCCGATGATCTGGCGGCCGAACAGGACGAAGACCAGCAGCAGGGGCAGCGTCGCGATGGCCGTGCCGGTGAACACCTGCGACATGTCCTGGTAGTACCCGTCGGACAGGGCCCGCAACGACAGTTGCACGGTCGGGTTCTCCGGGTCGTTGAGCACCGCGTACGGCCAGAGGAAGTCGTTCCAGGTGGTCATGAACGTCAGCAGGCCGAGGACCGCGGCGGCCGGGCGGAGCGCCGGCAGCACCACGTTCCAGTAGATGCGGGCCGTGCCGCAGCCGTCGACCCGGGCGGCCTCGATCAGCTCGGTGCTGACCGCCTGCGCCGCGTACTGGCGCATCATGAACACCCCGAACCCGGTGACCAGCGCGGGGACGATCACGGCCGGCAGCCGGTCGTTCCAGTTCAACTTGGTCATCAGCAGGTACAACGGGATGACGCCGAGCTGGGTGGGCACCATCATCGTCGCGATGATGACCATGAGCAGGGCGTTGCGCCCCCGGAACCGCAGCTTCGCGAAGGCGAACCCGGCCAGGGTGGAGAAGAAGACCACCGACACGGTGACGGTGGTCGCCACGATCGCCGAGTTGATCAGTCCGGTGAGGAAGTACGCGTCGGTGTTGGCGAACAGCCGGGAGATGTTCGCGCCCAGGTTGCCACCGGGGGTGACCGGTGGCGGGAGTTGGCCCATCGCGTCGCTGGACCGGCTCGCCACGACGAACATCCACCAGATCGGGAAGATCGAGGAGAACGCGGCGACCACCAGGGCGCCGTACGTGAGCGGGCTGGCCCGCCAGAGCCGGCTCATCCCCGGCCTCCCTTCCGGCCGCCCGTGCGGGGTCCCGCGTCGGTGCCGAGCCGGCGGATGATCAGCACGTTGACCACCGCCACGACGGCGATGAGCGCGAACAGCAGCCACGCCACGGCGGAGCCGTACCCGAAGTTGTAGTACGGGGCGAACGCGTTCTCGAACATGTACATCGTCACCGTCTGGGACTCCCGGGACGGCCCGCCGCGGATCGCGTTGGTCCCGGCGTGGAAGAGGCGGGGCTCGGTGAAGAGTTGGAGCCCGCCGATGGTGGAGATGATGACCGCGAAGATGATCGTCGGGCGGAGCAGCGGGACGGTGATCGACCAGAACTGTCGGGCCCGGCTCGCCCCGTCGATCGCCGCCGACTCGTACAGGTCGCGGGGGATGGCCTGCATGGCGGCGAGGAAGATCAGCGCGTTGTAGCCGGTCCACCGCCAGTCCACCATCGTGGAGATGGCGACCCAGGAGGCGACGCGGTTGGCCTTCCAGTCGATCGCGTCGACGCCGACCAGGTCGAGCAGCCAGTTGACCATGCCGAACTCGCGGCCGAACAGCACCCCGAAGACGATCGCCACCGCGGCGGTGGAGGTGACGTTGGGGACCAGCACGGCCATCCGCCAGCCGGTCCGGGCGCGGAGCTGCCGGTTGAGCAGGTTGGCCAGCCAGAGCGCGGCGAGCAGCTGCGGCACGGTGGAGATGACGAAGATGCCCAGCGTGTTGACGACCGCGTGCCAGAAGTCCGGGTCGGCCAGTAGCCGGGTGTAGTTCTCCGCGCCGACGAAGGTCGGCTCGGTGCCGAGCAGGTCCCACTCGTGCAGGGATACCCAGAGCGTGTACGCCAGCGGGTACGCCCCGAAGACCGCGAAGAGCAGGAAGAACGGGGCGATGTAGAGGTAGGGCGACCAGCGCGCGTCGAACCGGCTGAGCCGGTAGGAGCGGGTGGGCCGCACGGGTGGTGCCGCCGCCACGGGCGGCCGGGCGTCAAGCTGAACGCTCATGCCCGGGTACTCCTTTCCACGCCGCCCGCTCCCCACCGGCCGGGTTCGGGCCGGTGGGGCAGCGGGGAGCGGTTACTTGGCGGCGGCCTTCTTCGCGTTCGTCACCGCGTCGGTCCAGCCCTGCTCCGGGCTGCGCTGGCCCAGCTCAACGGTGCGGACGGCGTTCTCCACCTCGGTGCGGACGGCCTGGTTCTTCGGGCCCATGTAGACCGGCTTCAGGCTCCTGGCGCCGGCGGCGAAGATCTGGCCCACCGGGGCGTCGGAGAAGTACGCGTTGGTGGCCCCGGCGATGGCCGGGTCGTCGAGCGCCTGCGGCGAGGACGGCAGCGGTCCCTTGGCCTTGAACGCGCCGATCTGGCCCTTGGCGCTGGTCAGGAACGTGGCCAGCTTGACCGCCTCGTCCCGGTGCTTGCTCTGCTTCGGTACGGCGAGGTAGGAGCCGCCCCAGTTGCCGCCGTCGCCGGGGACGCGGGCGATGTCCCACCTGCCCTTGGCCGCCGGGCCGGCGTGGCCCTCGATGACGCCGGTCATCCAGGCCGGACAGGCGATGGTGGCGAACTTGGCCTGCTTGAACGCGGAGACCCACTCCTCGGACCACGCGCCGTACTTGCCGGACAGGCCGGAGTCGATGATGTCCATGGTGGTGTCCCAGGCCTGCTTCACCGCCGGGTTGGTGTCGACCACCAGGTTGTCGCCGGTGTCGTAGTAGTGGTAGCCCGAGCTGTTGCCGGCGGTCTGGAGCACGATCGTGTTGAACGTGTTGGTGGCGGCGTCCAGGAACGACGCCCCGGTCTTCGCCGCGGTGAACCGCTCGCCGACGCGGACGTAGTCCTGCCAGGTCGGCCAGAGCGCCGACACGGCGTCCCGCTCGGTCGGCAGGCCGGCCTTGGCGAACAGGTCCTTGCGGTAGCACATCGCCATGCCGCCGACGTCGGTGCCGAGGCCGATGAGCTGCTTGCCGTCGGCGGTGAGGCCGGCGTTCCACTTCCAGTCGAGGAAGTTGCCCTTCAGTTCGGCCGCGCCGTGGTCGAGCAGGTTGACGAAGTTGCCCGGGTTGGCCTTGTACTCGACGAGCAGGCCCTCCTCGATGGCGACCACGTCACCGGCGCCCTTGCCGGCGGCGAGCCACTGGGTGAGCTTCGGCGAGTACTCGTCGAGGTTGCCGCCGGTGCCCCGCTCGACGATCTTCACGCCGGGGTTGGCGGCCATGTACTCCTTGTACAGCTCGTCGTAGCCGAACTGGCCGAACACGTCGACGGTCAGCGTGACCGTGCCGTCACCGGCGTCGTCGCCGTTCCCGCCGCAGGCGGTGGTGGCGAGCAGGGTGGTGGCGGTGAGAAAGGCGACCGCCGCGAGGCGGCGGCGCGAGGTGGCACCCATGTCTCGGACCCCTCTCAGGTCGGGTGGGTGGTGGTCGGTGGAAACTGAGAGAGCGCTCTCTCACAGCCTCGCCCGGCGCTGCGCCCACTGTCAAGAGAGCGCTCTCTCAACCCCGTGGCCCCACGCCGCAGGAAGCCGTACACGGCGAAAGAGTGGCCGTTCCGCGCGGAACAGCCACTCTTTCGGAGAAGGTCGCGCCCTACCGGACGGCGGAAGGTCAGCCCACGCGGAGGCCGTCCAGGAGGTGCCGGTCACCGGTGGCGGTCAGGGTGTCGAAGCTGACCCGGCCCCACAACGCCAGCAGCAGATCGCTCGCCGTGCCGACGACGTGGACGCGGGCGTGGTGGTCGTCGTGGTCGAAGATGGTCGCCGTGTCCAGCAGGGCGACGCCCTCGCCGCGCAGCCGCAGGAACCACTCCTGCGCCGCGTCCGGAGCCGACAGGTGCACCACCCCGTGCCAGGGCCCGCCCGGCCGGCGCCGCCCGGCGGGCAGCCACGTGTCCAGCACCTCGCTCACCCCGTCGGCCGCGAGCTTCGCCTCGATCGGCTCACCGGCGGCGATGGCGAGCTGGGCGTCCCAGCGGTGCACGGCCGTCTCGTGCGCCATCCGACGCGGCCAGAACCCGGCCTTCTTCGGCTGGGGAGCCCAGTTCCACGCCGGCGCCTCCGGGTCCAGCGTGTCGAAGCGGGCCATGAGCTGGTCGTACGCCTGCTGCCAGAGCTGGAGCGGAGTCTCGCCCGGCCCCGCCTCTACCGGCCGGGGACGATCGGCCGGCGCGGTGGTGCCGGGCGTCCCCGCGACGCCGTGCACCCAGCGGTAGATCCCGGCGAGGTGCAGCGTCAGGTCGGCCACCGTCCACCCGGGGCAGGACAGCACCGGCGTCTCGGGCGGCGCCTCCGCGACCGCCGCGGCGAACGCCCCGCCCTCCGCCCGGAGTGCCCCGATCCAGAAGTCCTTCGTGCCGTGCAGTCTGCTCATCGCCATCCTCCCGGGGGTGACCCGGCTACCAGTGGGTGCCGCGGCTACCCCTCAGCCTAGGGTGAGGGGCGTGTCAGACGTCCATACCCAGCCGACAACTGGCGCCGAACCGGACGCCGGGTGCCACCTGGCGCCGTACACGACACTGCGCCTGGGCGGCCTGGCCACCCGCGTGGTCACGGCCACCACCGCCGACGAGATCATCCACGCCGTCCGGGAAGCGGGGGAGCGGAACGAGAAGATCCTGATCCTCGCCGGAGGCAGCAACGTGGTGATCGGGGACGCCGGCTTCCCCGGAACCGTGGTGCTGGTCCGCTCCCGGGGCGTCCAGGTCGTCGCGGAGGACGCCGACACGGTGACCGTACGCGTCGAGGCCGGCGAGCCGTGGGACGACTTCGTCGCCACCACGGTGGCCAACGGCTGGTCCGGCCTCGAGTGCCTCTCCGGGATCCCCGGCTCCACCGGCGCCACCCCGATCCAGAACGTCGGCGCGTACGGGCAGGAAGTCGCCGAGACCGTCACCGGCGTGCAGGTCTACGACCGGGTCGCCGGCACCACCGACCGGATCGCCGCCGCCGACTGCGGCTTCATGTACCGGTCCAGCATCTTCAAGTACAGCGACCGGTGGGTGGTGCTGTCGGTCGACTTCCGGCTCGCGCGGTCGCCGCTGTCCGGCCCGGTCCGGTACGCCGAACTGGCCCGGGCGCTCGGCGTCGACGTCGGTGACCGGGTTCCGCTGGGTGACGCGCGGGCCACGGTGCTGCGGCTGCGGGCCGGCAAGGGCATGGTGCTCGACGCCGCCGACCCGGACACCTGGTCGGTCGGGTCGTTCTTCACCAACCCCGTGCTCGACCGGGCCGCGTACCAGCGCCTGCGGGAACGGGCCGCCGACATCGGGGAACCACCGTCCTGGCCCGGCGCGGGGGACACGGTGAAGGTCAGCGCGGCGTGGCTGATCGACAAGGCCGGCTACGGCAAGGGCCACCCCGGTCCGGACGGCGCCGTCACCATCTCCACCAAGCACACGCTGGCCCTGACCCACCGCAGCGGCACCGCCCGGACCGAGGACCTGGTGGCGCTGGCCCGCGATATCCGCGCCGGCGTGGAGTCCCGCTTCGGCGTGACCCTGCACCCGGAACCCGTCCTGGTGAACTGCGCCCTGTAACCCGTCAGCGCGGCGCTACGGCGTCCCAGGGCAGAGTCAACCGGCCGTGGCGCCAGTCGGCTGGCCGGTCGAGGACCGGCCAGCCGGCCTCGCGGACGGCGGTGACGGTCCTGAGCCAGCGTTGGCGGGGGCCGTAGGGGGCGAACGGGGCCGCCGACCGCCAGGCGGCCCCCAGGGCCGTGAGCAGGGCGTGCACGGGTTCGCCGGGCACGTTGCGGTGGATCAGCGCCTTCGGCAGGCGTTCGGCGAACTGGGCGGGACCCTCCAGGGTGGCCAGCTTCGCGGCCAGGGTCAGCGAACGCGGGCCGCCCGCGTCGAGCAGCACCCATGCGCCGAGCCGGCCCAGCTCATCGCAGGTCCCCTCGACCAGCCGGCCACCCGGGGCGAGCGCCCCGGTCATCGTCGCCCAGGCACCGGCGACCTCGCCCTCGTCGTACTGGCGCAGCACGTTGAACGCGCGGACCAGGGCGGGACGGAGCCCGGCCAGCTCGAAGCCGCCCCGGGCGAAGGCGAGCCACGGCGGGTCGGCGGCGGGCTGGGCGGCGGCCACGCGTACCGGATCGATCTCCAGCCCGACCACCCGCACGTCGGGGCGGACCGCGGCGGCCAGCCGGGCCCGCAGTTCGACGGCCGTGACCGGGGTGGCGCCGTAGCCGAGGTCCACGACCAGCGGGTCCTCGGCGGTCCGGAGAGCGTCCCCGCAGGCGTCGACGATCCAGTTGTCCACCCGGCGCAGCCGGTTGGGGTTGGTCGTCCCCCGGGTGACGACGCCCTGCGGCCGCCGCGCCGACCCTGCCATCAACCCACCCGGTGCACCTTGTGCTGGGCCGCCTGCGCCAGCGGGCGGACCACCAGCCGGTCCACGTTGACGTGGTGCGGGCGAGTGGCGCACCAGGCAATGCAGTCGGCCACGTCGTCGGCGACCAGCGGGTCGGGCACCCCGGCGTAGACGGCGGCCGCCCGGTCGGTGTCCCCGTCGAAGCGGACCAGCGAGAACTCGTCCGTCCGCACCATCCCGGGGTCGATCTCGACGACCCGGACCGGCCGGCCGCACAACTCCAGCCGCAGCGTGCCGGCGACGGCGGTCTGCGCGTGCTTGGCGGCCGCGTAGCCGCCCCCGCCCTCGTACACGGTGAAACCGGCGGTCGACGACACGACGACGATCGTCCCGGCGCCGGAGGACTCCAGGGCGGGCAGCAGCGCCTGGGTCACCCGCAGGGTGCCCAGCACGTTCACGTCGTACATCCACTGCCAGTCACCGGCCGAGCCGCTCTCCACCGGATCCAGGCCGCGCGCACCGCCGGCGTTGTTCACCAGCAGGGTGACCGGCCCGGGCGCCGCCGCGGCCGCCGCGGCGAGCCCGGCCACCGACTCGCCGGAGGTGACGTCGCAGGCCACCGCGGTGGCCGAGCCCCCGGCGGCCGCGATCTCCGCGACCAGGTCGGCGAGCCGGTCGGTACGACGCGCGGCGGCCAGCACGTGGAAACCCTCGGCGGCGAGGCGGCGGGCCGTTGCCGCACCGATCCCGCTGGACGCTCCGGTGACGACGGCGACTGAGGTCATCCGCTCATTCTCACCCCCGGCCGGGGCCGGTGGCGTGATGAGGTCCGTCACGCCCGGGGCCGCCGGGAGGCATTACCGATCCCCGATCGGGAAGATGACATCCGGCGTCGGGGTTGACCGAGAAGCGCCGGTCGTGCGGAACGGCAACAACCGTGACAGAGGGAGCGGGACGTGGCGGAACAGCACACCGGTGTCGGTCGTCAGCGAGGTGCCCGCCCGTGGCCGCGGCCCCGCCGCATCGCCACCCTCTCCGTGCACACCTCACCGCTGCACCAGCCGGGCACCGGCGACGCCGGCGGGATGAACGTCTACATCGTCGAGGTCGCCCGGCGGCTGGCCGAGGCGGACGTCGAAGTGGAGATCTTCACCCGGGCGACCTCCGGCGACCTGCCCCCCGTGGTCGAGATGGTGCCCGGCGTCCACGTCCGGCACATCACCTCCGGTCCCCTGGAGGGGCTGACCAAGGAGGAGCTGCCCGGCCAGCTCTGCGCGTTCACCGCCGGGGTGCTGCGCGCCGAGGCCTCCCGCCCACCGGGCCACTACGACCTCATCCACTCGCACTACTGGCTCTCCGGTCAGGTCGGCTGGCTCGCCAAGGAACGCTGGGGCGTGCCGCTCGTGCACAGCGCGCACACCCTCGCCAAGGTGAAGAACGCGCAGCTCGCGGTCGGGGACCGGCCGGAGCCCAAGGCCCGCGTCATCGGCGAGGAGCAGGTCGTCGCCGAGGCCGACCGCCTGGTCGCCAACACGAAGGTGGAGGCCGGCGACCTCATCGACCGGTACGACGCCGACCCGACCCGCGTCGCCGTCGTGGAGCCCGGCGTGGACCTGGCCCGCTTCCGGCCCGCCGCCGGTGACCGGGAGCGGGCCCGCGCGGACGCCCGCCGCCGGCTCGGCCTGCCCGCCGGCGGGTACGTGGTGGCGTTCGTCGGCCGGATCCAGCCGCTCAAGGCACCCGACGTGCTGATCCGCGCGGTGGCCGCCCTGCGGGAGCGGGAACCGGCGCTCGCCGACGAGATGACCGTGGTGATCTGCGGCGGCCCCAGCGGCAGCGGGCTCGACCGGCCGACCGCACTGATCGAGCTGGCCGCCTCGCTCGGCGTCACCGACCGGGTGCGCTTCCTGCCGCCGCGGACCGGTGACGCCCTGCCCGCCCTGTACCGGGCCGCCGACCTGGTGGCGGTGCCGTCGTACAACGAGAGCTTCGGGCTGGTGGCGCTGGAGGCGCAGGCCTGCGGCACGCCCGTCGTGGCGGCCGCGGTCGGCGGCCTGGTCACCGCCGTCCGCGACCAGGTGAGCGGCGTCCTCGTGAGCAGCCACGACCCGGTCGACTGGGCCCGTACGCTGGCGCGGCTGCTGCCGGACGCGGGCCGCCGGGCGGAGCTGGCCCGGGCCGCGGAACGGCACGCCCGCAACTTCTCCTGGGACCGCACCGTCGCCGGCCTGCTCGACGTCTACGGCGAGGCGATGTCCGAGCAGCGCGCCCGCCTGACGTCCGAGCTGGTCACCTGCTCCTGGTGAACCGGTGCCGCGCGGGGCGGTCGGGGCGACCGTAGAGTGGGTGCGATGAGCGGGAAGAGCGATCTCGGGGCGTTGATCGAGTCGGTCTGCGACGAGCGGGACCTGGCCTGGGAGTCCACCGGCCTGAACTCGTACGCGGTCACCCTGCCCGGCACCCACAAGCTCAAGACGGTCTGCAACCTGATCGTCGGCGAGCACGCCCTGCGGGTCGAAGCGTTCGTCATGCGCCAGCCGGACGAGCGCCGCGAGGAGCTCTGGGCGTGGCTGCTTCAGCGCAACGCCCGCATGTACGCGGTCTCCTTCTCCATCGACGCCGTCGGCGACGTCTACCTGACCGGCCGGGTCAACCCGGCGGGCGTCGACGCCGACGAGCTTGACCGGCTGCTCGGAGTGGTGCTGACGTACGCCGACGAGTCCTTCGACACGATGCTGGAGATCGGCTTCGGCACCTCGATCCGCAGGGAATGGGAGTGGCGGGTCAAGCGCGGCGAATCGACCGCGAACCTCGCCGCGTTCGCGCACCTCTTCGAACCCTCCGCCGCGAGCACTGGCCCGGTTGCCGCAGACAACGGCCCGGCCGCCGCGGGTACCGGCCCGGCCGCCGGAGGTTCGGACCGGTCCTGACGGGTATGCCGCACCGCGCGGTGCGGCACTTGGGACCCGCCGCGTGCCGAGGACGGACTGTCGAGGAGCGTGAGCGTCCCATGGCTCAGCGAAGCAGCTCAGGTCGCGGTGGGACTGCGACCCGGACCGGACGGCAGGCGGGGAACCAGACCCCGAACACACCGGACATCTCCGAGACCGCGATCTCCCGCATGAAGGTGGACGAGATCCGCGGGCAGTTGCGCCGGCACGGCGTGTCCGGCGTCTCCGCACTGCGCAAGCCGGAACTGGTGAAGACCCTGGCGAAGGCGTTGCGGTCGGCGCGGCGCGGTGGCGGGGCGGCCCGGACGAGCACCGGCCCCGCCGGCCGGGCGGCCGGCACGAAGGCGTCGGCGGGCCGCGCGGCGGCGACGAAGAAGGCGGCCGGGCGTACCGCGAAGGCGGCACCGGCCCGCGCGAAGGCCGTGCCCGCCAACAAGGCCGCGCCCGCGAAGAAGGCTGCGGTGAAGAGGGCCGCGGCTCGCAAGGCGGCGCCGGCGAAGAAGACGACGGCGGTGAAGAGGGCGGCACCGGCGAGGAAGGCGGTACCGGCGAAGAAGGCGGCGGCCGCGAGGAAGACGGCGGCGGCGAAGAAGGCGGCGCCCGCGAGGAAGACGGCGGCGGCGAAGAAGGCGCCACCGGCGAGGAAGACGGCGGCGGCGAAGAAGGCGCCACCGGCGAGGAAGACGGCGGCGGCGAAGAAGACGGCGCCCGCGAGGAAGACGGCGGCGGCGAAGAAGGCGGCACCGGCGAGGAAGACGGCGCCCGCGAGGAAGACGACGGCCGCGAAGAAGGCGCCACCGGCGAGGAAGACCACGGCGGCGAAGAAGACGGCGCCCGCGAGAAAGACCGCGGCGGCGAAGACCACGCCCGCGACGAAGGCGGCAGCGGCCCCGTCCGGCCGGGGTACGGGGGTGCGGACCGGGCGGACCACGTCCCGGTCGGTCCTGTCGTCGCAGGTCATCTCCTCGCCGGCCGACCGGCCCGAGCGACCCGGCCGCAGCCTGGTCACCACCAACCACGCCGTCATCCGACAGTGGGCCCAGCAGCGCAACGCGAGACCGGCCACGATCGCGGGCACCGAACGGGAGGGCCGCGCCGGCGTGCTGACGTTCAACATGCCGGGTTACCGCGAGAGCAGCCGGGTACGGGAGATCACGTGGGACGAGTGGTTCCAGACCTTCGACCAGCGGAAGCTGAACCTGATCTACCAGGAGCAGATGCGGGACGGCCGGCAGAGCAACTTCTTCCGGACCGAGTCACCCGATCGGGAAGACGCCTGAGGTGTTTGCGGGAATGAGTCACGGGTATGCGCTGTTGGCCACAGCAGGACCCGTGACAGCGGACACCCCGGGTGGGACACCGGTGCTGTGACCGGCGAGACAGCCGGTTCAGGTTGAATCCGCAATCCGGGCGAACTAACTTTATTGCACCGCGCTGCGCTCGGTTCCGTTCGGGGGAGCGGAGGATCGATCAGATCCGTGCAACGAGCGAGGCGCGGGGGACGGGTGGACCAGCACCGTTGGGGGACGGTGGCCACCTGTTTGGACCGGCGGCGCGAGCGGGTGCCGCTTACGGGGGTGAGTGCCGCCCGCCGCCGCCGGTCATACGCGCGAAACGCCCACCACGATGTCGTCGTGGTGGGCGTTTCGCGCGTGCGGGCAGCCGCGACGATCACCCCCTCGCGCCTGCCAAGATCCGGACAACTTCCGGGAAAGAGTGCCCTGCGAGCGCGTCGAGGCCACTCTTTCCCCGAAGTTGCGCCGCCAGGTTAGGGCGGCGGCGCGGGAGGGGCGGTCAGCGGTCCGTCGCCAGGGCGGGCTCGCGGCGGGCCGCCAGGGTCCGGCGCAGGGCGGCGACGCGGCGCTCGCGCGGCGGGCCGGCGAGCAGGTGACAGCCGGCGGCGAGCAGGCCCAGGGCGCCGACGATCAGCCAGTGCCGCTCGCCGAGGTACTGGAGGCTCACGCCGCCGAGGGTGGGCGCGACGAACGACGCCGCCGGGAACGCGAGGTAGAAGACCGACTGGTACCGGGCCCGCAGCTCGGGCGGGGCCAGGTCGGCGTTGATCTGCGCGTTGGGCGGGGCGGCGAGCATCTGGCCCACCGTCCAGACCACCGCCGCGGCCAGGTAGACCCAGAGGTCGTCGGCGACGGCGAGGGCCGCGAAACCCGCCGCCAGCAGCGCCGTCGAGACGGCCAGCACGTGGTCCTTGCGGTGCCGGTCGATCAGCCGGGGTACGAAGAGCTGCCCCACCACGATGAGCACCCCGCCGAGCGCCACCACGGCGCCGTACGCCGAGGGGCGCAGCCCGTCCGCCCGCATGGCGAGCGGCATGATCGTGGAGGTCTGCATGGTCAGCACGGCCAGCACGAAGGTCAGCCCGACGAAGGCCAGGAACACCCGGTCGGTCAGCGCCGTGTGCAGCCCCGGCCGCCGTACCCGCCCGGGCCGGTCCGCCCGCCTGAGTTGGTCCGCCCGCCCGAGATGATCCACCGGCCGGCGCGCGCGGCGGGCGTCCGGCAGCGTCTCGGGCACCTTCGCGGCGATCACCAGTGCCGCGATCAGGGTCGCCCCGGCGTCGACCAGGAAGAGCGCGAGGAAGCTCGCCTCGGCGAGGACGCCGGCGAGCAGCGACGCGACCGCCATGCCGAGGTTGAAGGCCCAGAACTGGAGGTTGAAGGCCCGCGACCGGCGCTCCTCGGGCACCACGTCGACGATGGCGGCGACGAAGGCGGGGCCGGGCATCGAGTGGGCCACCCCGACCAGGGCGCTGAGCACCGCGATGACCAGCAGGTGCCGGCTGAACGCGAGCGCGACCATCAGCGCGGTGGTCGCCAGGTGGGCGGCGAGCAGGGTGGCCCGCCGCCCCCAGCGGTCGGCGAGCACCCCGCCGAGCAGGACGCCGGCCGCTCCACCCAGCCCGTACGCCCCGACCACCGCTCCGGCCAGGCTCTCGCTCGCCCCGCGTGCCGCGGTGAGGTAGAGCGAGAGGAAGAGCATGGCGAAGGCGCCGGCGCGGTTGATCAGAAGGCCGGCCCAGAGGTACCAGAAGGTGGCGGGAAGCCCGCCGGCGGTGTCGTGCAGCCAGCGGCGCAGCACGTGCCCTCCGAACAGTTTGGTTTCCTGAGCGAACCGTTTCCGACCGTAGGAAGGTCAACCCGCCCGCGCCAGCGTGTCGCGCGTCACGCCTCAACCGGTGGTGACCGTGCTGGTGCGCGTACCCCCGTCGGCCGCGCCCGGGAGCGGAGCGGCCGGTGCGGTCGCCGCCGCCTCGGCCGCCTCCGGCGCGGGCGGGCGGAGCGCGACGGCCGGGACCACCGGCGCCGCCGTGCGGAGGGCGGTGGCGCGACGCTCACGGGCCGGCCCCGAGATCAGGTGCGCCACCGCCATCAGCCCACCGATCACAGCGCAGCCCAGCCACAGCGCGGTGTTGCCCGCCTGCTCCCGGACCAGGCCGCCGAGGATCGGCGCGACGGCACCGGCCACCTGCCAGGACAGCGAGAAGACGCCCTGGTAGCGGCCCCGCAGTTCGGTGGGGGAGAGTTCGGCGATCAGGGTGGCGTTGGACGGCGAGTTGAGCATTTCGCCGACGGTCCAGATCAGCACGGTCAGGCCGTAGAACCAGGCGGTCCCGGCGAACGCGGTCAGGCCGAACCCGACGCCCATCACCACCGCCGCCACGGCGAGCACGTGCGAGCGGCTGCGCCCCTTGATCAGCCGCGGGACGAAGAGTTGGCCCACCACGATCAGCACCCCGTTCAGGGCGATCACCGAGCCGTACGTGGCCGGGCTGAGACCCGAGTCGCCCATGGCGATCGGCAGCATCGAGATGTGCTGGAGGAACACCAGGGCACTGAAGAGGTTCAACGCTACGAAACCGAGGTAGACGCGATCGGCCAGGATGGTGCGCAGCGCCCCGACCGGTGCCGCCGGCCGTCCGGCGAGGGCCACCACCGGCCGGCGGGTCTCCCCGACCTTGAGGAAGATGATCATCGCGGTGACCAGGGTGGTGGCGGCGTCGACCACGAAGAGCAGCAGGTAGCCCGCCTCGGCCGCGACGCCGGCGAGTACGGCGGCGCAGGCGAAGCCGAGGTTGATCGCCCAGTAGTTCAGGGAGAACGCGCGCAGCCGGTCCTTCTCCGGAACGACGTCGATCATCATCGCGCCGAACGCGGGACGCGCCGCCTCGGCGAAGAGGCCGAGCAGGAGGGCGCCGAGCCCGACCGCCCACAGGTCCCGGGCGAAGCCGAGACCCAGCATCATGGTCGCGGCGCCGAGGTGGGCGGTGAGCAGGGTCGGGCGGCGGCCCCAGCGGTCCGTCAGGGTGCCGCCGACGGTGGTGCCGACCGCGCCGCCGACGCCCCAGAGGCCCAGCACCAGGCCGGCCTGGGAGGCGGAGAAGCCCCGCGCCTGCGTCAGGTAGATGGCGAGGAAGACCAGGACGAACGAGCCGAGCCGGTTGATCAGGGTGCCGGCCCACAGGTACCAGAAGGTCCGGGGCAGTCCGCCGGCCGTGTCCTGTAACCAACCCCGCATCGTCCGCACGTCGGCGCCCCCGTATTCGTAATGACCGGTGTCATCGCAGCGCCTTACAACCTAGTGTCGCCGCCGGGCGGTGGTCACCGGAATTTCCACGTGGTGGTCGTCACGACCCTTCGCGCGCGGGCCGGACGCCGGTGCGGCAGGATGATCGGCATGACTGCTAGCGATGGGCCCACCGTCGGGACGCTGGTCCTGCTGCGGCACGGCGAGAGCGACTGGAACGCGAAGAACCTCTTCACCGGCTGGGTCGACGTCGACCTGACCGCCAAGGGCGAGGCGGAGGCGCGCCGCGGCGGTGAGCTGCTGCGCGAGCACGACCTGCTGCCGGACGTGGTGCACACCAGCCTGCTGCGGCGGGCGATCCGCACCGCCGAGCTGGCGCTGAACACGGCCGACCGGCAGTGGATCGCCGTACGCCGGTCGTGGCGGCTCAACGAGCGCCACTACGGCGCCCTGCAGGGCAAGAACAAGAAGCAGACCCTCGACGAGTACGGCGAGGACCAGTTCATGCTGTGGCGCCGCTCGTACGACACGCCGCCGCCGCCCATCGCGGACGACGACGAGTGGTCGCAGGTCGGGGACCCGCGCTACAAGCTGCTGCCGCACGAGCTGATGCCGCGCACCGAGTGCCTGAAGGACGTCGTCGAGCGGATGCTGCCGTACTGGTACGACTCGATCGTGCCGGACATCCTGGCCGGTCGGACGGTGCTGGTGGCGGCGCACGGCAACTCGCTGCGCGCCCTGGTCAAGCACCTCGACCAGATCAGCGACGAGGAGATCGCCAAGGTGAACATCCCGACCGGGATCCCGCTGCGGTACGACCTCGACTCCGAGCTGCGACCGCACAAGCTGGGCGGCACCTACCTCGACCCGGAGGCGGCGAAGGCGGCCGCCGCCGCGGTGGCCAACCAGGGCCGCTGACGCGTTCGAGTGTTAACAAGGGCCCCCTCTACAACGCCAGGCGTTAGGAGGGGGCCCTTCCTTGCGCCTCAGGCGGAGGGTGTCGACTCGCCGGTGATCAGGTAGACGACGTGCTCGCCGGCGTTCACCGCGTGGTCGGCGAAGCGCTCGTAGAAGCGCCCCAGGAGGGTCGCGTCGATCGCGGTCTCCACCCCGTACGGCCAGTCGTCGCCGAGCAGCACGCCGAACAGGCCCTTGTGCAGGTCGTCCATGGCGTCGTCGTCGCGGTCCAGTTCGGCCGCCAGGTCGGCGTCGGGCTTGGCCAGCACGGTGGCGATCTTCGCGCCCATCCGGTCCGCGATGCCGGCCATGTCGGTGAAGATCGGCCGCAGCTCCGCCGGTACGGCCGGCGACGGGTGCCGCCGCAGCGCCGTCTTCGCCACGTGGTCGGCCAGGTCGCCCATGCGCTCGAGGTCGGCGGCGACGTGCAGCGCGGTGATCATCATCCGCAGGTCGGACGCGACCGGCGCCTGCCGGGCGAGCAGGTCGCACACCCGCTCCTCGACGTGGCGGTAGAGGTCGTCGATCTCCGCGTCCCCCTGGATCACCGTCTCCGCAGCCGCCCGGTCGGCGGTGAGCAGGGCCCGGGTGGCCTGCCGCATCGCGGCGCGGACCCCCTCCGCCATGTCCACCAGCAGCTGGCTGACGAGCTGCAGATCGGCCCGGAACTCCTCGCGCATGATCACGTCCTGTGGTCGGTGCCGCCGGCCGGTGCCGGCGGGGTGGCAGTCAGGTGCGCGGCCCACGGTAGGTCGGACGGGCGGACCGCAGATGAACCCAGGTGAACGACGCCGGACGCATCGGTGAACTTTCCCGGAAGCGAGGGGGGTTCGTCCCGTTCTGGGAGGTCGCCAGGTTAACAATGACCCTACGATCGCCGCGTGGAGTGGGCGGTGACGGTCGCGGTGGCCGTGGGCGTGGTGGCCGGGCTGGCGGCCGGGGTGCTGCTGTCCCGGCTCGTCCCGGCGCTGGGCGTCCGTGCCGCCTCGACGGGGAGCCGCTGGTCCGGCTTCCTCTGGAGCAGGGGGAGGCGCGCGATCGCCGAGGATCCGCAGTCCGGCCTCGGCCGCCGGACGATCGACTCCCTCCGGGCCGGTGTCGTCGTGCTCGACCCCGACGACGTGCCCGTCCTGGTCAACCCGGCGGCCCGCGCGATGGGGCTGCTCCGTACGGGCGCCTCGCCGGGTTCGATCGCCGCCCACCCGTTGATCCGTACGCTCGCCGGTCAGGTCCGGCGCACCGGCGTACGGCGCGAGATCGAGCTGGACCTGCCCCGGGGGCGCGACAACGCGGGGGAGAACCCGCTGGGCGTGCACCTGCGGGCGATGGGGCTCGGTGCCGGTTACATCGCGGTCGAGGCCGCCGACGTGACCGAGTCGCACCGCGTCGCCCGGGTCCGGCGCGACTTCGTGGCCAACGTGAGTCACGAGCTGAAGACCCCCATCGGTGCCCTGCAACTGCTGGCCGAGGCGCTGCTGGACGCCACCGAGCCCGGCGGCGAGGGGCAACCGGAGCTCTCCGAGGACCTGGTCGCGGCGCGCCGGTTCGCCGAGCGCATCCAGCACGAGTCCACCCGGCTGGGGCGGCTGGTGCAGGAGTTGCTGGAGCTGACCCGGCTCCAGGGCGCCGAGCCGCAGCCGGCTCCCGAGCCGGTCGCGGTGGACTGGGTGGTCGCCGAGGTCATCGACCGTACGCGGACCAGCGCCAGCTCCCGTCGGATCGACGTGGTGGTCGACGGCGAGCGGGGCCTGACCATGTACGGCAGCGACACCCAACTCGCCACGGCGGTGTCGAACCTGGTCGAGAACGCCATCAACTACTCGGGCGAGGACACCACCGTCCGCATCACCGCCCGGGCGGACGACGACCATGTCACGATCGCCGTCGCCGACCAGGGCATCGGCATCGCCCCGACCGACGTCGACCGGATCTTCGAGCGTTTCTACCGCGCCGACCAGGCCCGGTCCCGTGCCACCGGCGGCACCGGTCTCGGGCTCGCCATCGTCAAGCACATCGCCAGCAACCATGGCGGAAGGGTCGAGGTGTCGAGCACTCTTGGTGGGGGGTCGACGTTCACCCTCCGGCTGCCCGCCCGTCCACCGGACGACCTCCTGGCGACACTGCCCTCCGCTGGGATCGAGGCCGGTTCGGCCGAGCCCCGGCAGGTCTGACAGCAATGAAAGGAATCTTCCGTTGAGCCGCGTTCTGGTGGTGGAGGACGAGGAGTCGTTCTCGGACGCCCTGTCGTACATGCTCCGTAAGGAGGGCTTCGAGGTTTCCGTCGCCGCGACCGGCCCCTCCGCCCTCACCGAGTTCGACCGGACCGGCGCCGACATCGTGCTGCTCGACCTGATGCTGCCCGAGATGTCGGGCACCGAGGTGTGCCGCCAGCTCCGGCAGCGCTCGCACGTGCCGATCATCATGGTCACGGCCCGGGACAGCGAGATCGACAAGGTGGTCGGCCTGGAGATCGGCGCCGACGACTACGTCACCAAGCCGTACTCGCCGCGGGAGCTGGTCGCCCGCATTCGGGCGGTGCTGCGCCGGCAGAGCGCCGAGGCGACCGAGTCGGGGGCGCCGACGCTGGCCGCCGGCCCGGTCCGGATGGACATCGAGCGGCACGTGGTGACCGTCGACGGCGGTGCCGTGCAGCTGCCGCTCAAGGAGTTCGAGCTGCTGGAGCTGCTGCTGCGCAACGCCGGCCGGGTGCTCACCCGGGGCCAGCTCATCGACCGGGTCTGGGGAGCCGACTACGTCGGCGACACGAAGACCCTGGACGTGCACGTCAAGCGGCTGCGCTCCAAGATCGAGCCGGAGCCGTCCGCTCCGCGCTACATCGTCACGGTCCGCGGCCTGGGCTACAAGTTCGAGCCGTGACCTGACGGACCCGGAACGGGGGCCCGCGCCGATCGCGCGGGCCCCCGTTCCGTCAGCGGACGGGCTCACCTCGAAGACCGAGTGCCCAGCGCAGTCAGAACAGCTTGCGCAGGGCGGCGGCGATGTCGTCGACCTCCGTCAGGCGACTTTCCGTGACGCTAATGACCAGGTCGTATGCCACGTCCTGGTCAACCCCGTCCAGTTGGGCGACGGTCACGACGCGGTTCTGGAGCAGGAAGGTGATCGCCACGATCCAGCCGATCCGCTTGTTGCCGTCCAGGAACGGGTGGTTGTTGACCAGCGAGTGCAGCAGCGACGCCGCCTTGGTCCAGAGGTCGGGGTAGGCGTCGGCGCCGAACACGCTCGTCTGTGGTCGCGCGACGGCCGATTCGACGAGGCCCACGTCCCGGACGCCGACACCCAGCTTTCGAGCTATCCCGGCAACGTCGGCGAGAGTGGGGTAGTACGTCTCCGTCATCACTCGGCCAGGCGGGCCAGGAGAGTGGCGTGGCGCTCGATGACCTCGTCGGCGAGGTCGCTGAACTGTCGAGCGTTTCGCCGGGCGAGGTAGTCGTCGATCGCGGTCACGACGACGGCGTGCATCGACCGATCCTCCTCGTCGGCTACGAGACGGAGTTGACGTTCGCGATCGTCGTCCAGCCGGAGCGTCATGGCCATGACCAAGATGGTAGCAAGAGTGCTACCAAGATCATGTCGCCTGGGTCAGGTCGGGTCGGCCGGGTGGGGGGCGACGAGGCCCTGGCGCAGCCGGGCCGCGCACAGCTCGGCGAGCCTGGCGTACGCGGCGGCGCCGATCAGGGCGGTCAGCTCCGGACCGTACGAGACGTACATCGGCTCGGTGCCGACGTGCGCGTCGGTCGACGAGGTGCACCACCAGTCCAGGTCGTGCCCACCGGCGCCCCAGCCCCGGCGGTCGAACTCCCCCAGCGTGGACACCAGCACCTTGGTGTTGTCCGTCCGCTTGACCCACTCCTGGTCCCGGCGGATCGGCAGCTGCCAGCAGACGTCCGGCTTGTACTCCAGCGGGTGCACCCCGTCCCGCAGCGCCTGCGCGTGCAGGGCGCAGCCGCCCCCAGCCGGGAAGTCGGCGTCGTTGAGGAAGACGCACGGGCCGTCCGCGTCCCGGGTGGCCGTCCGGCGGGCCGGCGTCTTGCCGTCGACGGTGTCGTCGGCGGTCCAGTTCTTGAAGCCCCGCCGGTGGTGCTGCCAGGTCTCCGGCGTCAGCCGCTTCACCGCGGCGCGGACCCGCTTCTCGTCGTCCGAGTCGGTGAAGAACGCGCCGTGCGAGCAGCAGCCGTCCGCGGCCCGGCCGGCGATGATGCCGTGGCAGCCGCGACCGAAGACGCACGTCCAGCGGGACAGCAGCCACGTCAGGTCGGCCCGGACCACGTGCTTCTCGTCGGCCGGGTCGACGAACTCGATCCACTCGCGGGGGAAGTCCAGCGGGACCTCGCGGCTGCGGGGGTCGGCCGGGTCGTCCACCAGCACGTGGAGCTCGATCTGCCCTGTCACCCGGCCCAGCGTACGCGCGGAGTCGCGGCCGGGCCGGCGAGCCGGGCGAACGTGTTGGCCCTAGTGTTCTCATCATGCGACTGGGTGTCCTCGACGTCGGGTCCAACACGGTGCACCTCCTGGTGGTCGACGCCCACCGGGGCGCCCACCCCTGGCCGGCGCACTCCGAGAAGGCGGTGCTGCGCCTGGCCGAGCAGATCGGCCCGGACGGCGCGCTCACCGACGCCGGCGCGGACGCCCTGGTGAAGGCGGTCGCCACGGCGAAGGAGGCCGCGGCGGGGCTGGACGCCGACGACCTGATGGCATTCGCCACCTCGGCGGTCCGCGACGCCACCAACTCCTCCGAGGTGCTGGCCCGGGTCCGCGACGAGACCGGCGTACGCCTGGAGGTCCTCTCCGGTGCGGACGAGGCCCGGATGACCTTCCTCGCGGTGCGGCGCTGGTTCGGCTGGTCCGCGGGGCGCCTGCTGGTGCTGGACATCGGCGGCGGTTCGCTGGAGATCGCGGCCGGCATCGACGAGGAGCCGGACGCCGCCGTCTCGCTGCCGCTGGGGGCCGGCCGGCTCACCCGCGACCGCCTGCGGGTCTCCCCGGACAGCGCCGCGCCGCCGTCGGCCGAGCTGGTGGAGGAGCTGCGGGCGTACGTGGACGGCCGGCTCGACAAGGTGGTCGAGCAGCTGACCGAGGTGGGCTGGGATCGGCCGGTCGCCACCTCCAAGACCTTCCGTACGCTGGCCCGGCTCGCCGGGGCGGCCCCCTCCGGAGCGGGGTTGTGGGTCCGCCGCCAACTGACCCGCTCCGGGTTGCGGCAGGTGCTCGGCTTCATCCGGCACATCCCCCCGGCGCAGCTCGTCGAGCTGGAGGGGGTCAGTGTGGGCCGCGCCCACCAGCTCCTCGCCGGCGCGGTCGTCGCCGAGGCGGTGATGCGCCGCCTCGACGTCGACGCCTTGGACGTCTGCCCCTGGGCGCTGCGGGAGGGCGTCATCCTGCGCCGGCTGGATCAGCTCGCGCCGATGTGACGTGCGCGGAGCCGCTGCGGAGTTTGCGGACACTCGTCCTGAAGGTCCCATCGACGCCCGCTACCCTCGACGGTGTGACTTCCCGCGTCCCGGTGCTCCTGTCCACGTCGTCGGTCTTCCCCGAGCGGACGGCGGCGGCGTTCCAGCTCGCCGCGGCGCTCGGCTACGACGGCGTCGAGGTCATGGTCTGGACGGACGCCGTGAGTCAGGACGCCGGGGCGCTCGCCGGGCTCGCCAAGCACTACGGCGTGCCGGTGCTCTCCGTCCACGCCCCGTGCCTGCTGGTCACCCAGCGCGTGTGGAGCGCCGACCCGTGGGAGCGGCTGCGACGCTCCGGTGAGCTGGCCGAGACCCTCGGCGCCCCGACGGTGGTGGTGCACCCGCCGTTCACCTGGCAGCGGGAGTACGCGCGCACCT
The DNA here is from genome assembly GCF_009707425.1 of Micromonospora sp. WMMC415. GTDB lineage: Bacteria > Actinomycetota > Actinomycetes > Mycobacteriales > Micromonosporaceae > Micromonospora. The sequence continues at coordinate 1,493,397 of NZ_CP046104.1, forward strand.
TCGCCGAGGGCCTGCACGAGGTGACCGAGCGGTTCGGCGGGCTGCGGTTCCCGGTGGAGAACATGTACCCGGTCCGGATGGCCGGCCGGCAGTTCGTCCCGTACGTGCCCGGCTGGGACCCGACCGAGACCGGCTACCCGTCGTACACCCTCGACCTGTCCCACTGCGCCGCCTCGCACACCGACTCGCTGGAGATGGCGGACCGGATGGGCGCCGGCCTGGCGCACGTCCACCTGGGCGACGGCACCGGCGAGGGACGCGACGAGCACCTGGTGCCGGGCCGGGGCACCCAGCCGTGCGCCGAGCTGCTGCGGTCCCTGGCCGGCCGGAACTTCACCGGCTCGGTGGCGGTGGAGGTGTCGACCCGGGGGGCGAAGAGCCGCGCCGACCGCGAGGCCGACCTGCGGGCCGCGCTCGAGTTCGCCCGGCAGCACCTCGGCACCCCGTCCCCGGTCGACGCCTGAGCGTCGACCAGCCCGGCCGGCGGTTGCCGGCCGGACGGGACGTCGAGGTCAGCTGACCGGCGTCAGGGAGTCGGCCGGGGCGGTGGGCTGGGCCGCCACCGGGACCTGCTCGCCGACCGCCGCCCGCTTCCGGGCGCGGTGCGCGGCCACGTGGGAGCGGGTGGCGCAGCGCTCGGAGCAGAACCGCCGGCAGCAGTTCGACGAGGTGTCCAGGTAGACGTTGCCGCAGCGCTCGTCGGCGCACACCCCGAACCGGGCGCTGCCGTACTCGCAGAGCCAGACCGACAGGCCCCAGACGGCACCGGCCAGGTACTCCGCGCTCACCGAGGCGCCGCGGCTGGTGACGTGCATGTGCCAGTCGCTGGAGTCGTGGCCGGAGATGCGGGGCTGCACCGGGTACGCCTCGAGGAGCGTGTTCAGTTCGGCCACCGCCTGGGCGTCCCGCCCGGAGGTGCCGTACTCGAAGACGTCGCGCAGGCGCTTCTGCGCCCGCCGGAAGATCGCGAGGTCCCGCTCCGACACCTCGTCGCGCATCCACGCGTTGTCGTCGGGGAAGAGGGCCCGCAGGGCGTCGAGGTCGTCCAGCCGCGCGTTGACGAGATCAACGCCGGTCCGGGCGTACGCGTCGAAGTTCACCCCACCAACGGTAGACGACTCACGAGCCGCGTGGCGCGTCGATGTAGCGCGGCAGGAGCCACGCGTAGCCGTCGGTGATCAGACTCGCAGGTGCAAGGAAGGGCCCCCTCTTATCGCTTCGTGAGGTGGAAGGGACCCTTGTTAACGCCGCCGTGGGTGCCCCGCCACACCCCCGGCCGCCGACCGGCGCGGCTCGCCGTGCTGGCGTTACGCTCAGCTCATGCTCCGTTCCGTCATCCTCGCCGCTTCCCGGTCATCCCAGGTCGAGCGGCTTGTCGCGACGGCCCCGTTCACCCGGGACGTCGTACGCCGGTTCGTCGCCGGCGCCAAGACCGACGACGCGTTGCGCGCGACCCGCGTACTCGTCGACGACGGTCTCGCGGTCACCCTCGACAACCTCGGCGAGGACACCGTCACCCCCGAGCAGGCGAACGCCACCCGGGACGAGTACCTGAAGCTGCTGGGGATGCTCTCCGCCGCCGGCCTCACCCCGGCCGCCGAGGTGAGCGTCAAGCTCTCCGCGCTGGGCCAGATGTTCGACGAGCAGCTCGCGTACGACAACGCGCGGGCGATCTGCGCGGCGGCCGACGCGGCGGGCACCACGGTCACCCTGGACATGGAGGACCACACCACCACCGACTCGACGCTGGACATCCTCGCCAAGCTGCGCAAGGACTACCCGTCGACCGGGGCGGTGCTCCAGGCGTACCTGCGGCGCACCGAGTCGGACTGCCGCGAGCTGGCCGGCGCCGGCTCCCGGGTGCGGCTGTGCAAGGGCGCGTACAAGGAGCCCGAGTCGGTGGCCTACCAGTCCGTTCGCGAGGTGGACAAGTCGTACGTCCGCTGCCTGAACATCCTGATGTCCGGTGACGGGTACCCGATGCTCGCCACCCACGATCCCCGGCTGATCGCGATCGGTGAGGACCGGGCCCGTTGGTTCGACCGCGGCCCGGAGCGGTTCGAGTTCCAGATGCTGTACGGCATCCGGCCCGAGGAGCAGAAGCGTCTCGTCGGCGAGGGCTACACCGTGCGCACCTACGTCCCCTACGGCGACGAGTGGTACGGCTACCTCATGCGCCGTCTCGCCGAGCGCCCCGCCAACCTGGCGTTCTTCGCCCGCGCCCTGGCGTCGAAGAAGTAGCGTCGCGACACCATCGACGGGCCGGTGGTGACCTCCTGGTCGCCACCGGCCCGTCCGTCTTTTCCGAGGGTCGCTTGACGGGCGGTGGTTAATGGCATTAGCCTTCTAGCTATGACTGTTAGCTTTGTGGGGCGCCCGGGCGGACGGATCGCGTACGAGGTGCACGGGCAGGGCCCGCTGGTCGTGCTCTCGCACGGCATGGGGGAAAATCGCGGCGCGTTCCGGCACCTCGTGCCGCTGCTGGTCGAGGCGGGCTACCGGGTGGCGGCCGCGGACGTGCGCGGGCACGGCGCGTCCAGCACCGGCTGGCCCACGTACGCCCCCGCCGAGGTCGGCGCCGACCTCCTCGCGGTCGTCCGCGACCTCGGCGGCGGACCGGCCACCCTGGTCGGCAGCTCGTCCAGCGCGGCGGCCGTGGTCTTCGCCGCCACCGACGCCCCGGAGCTGGTCAACGGCATCGTGCAGATCGGCGCGTTCGTCGGTGAGGCCAAGCTGAACCCGGTGCTGCGGCTGGCCCAGTTCGCGGTGCTGCGCAGCCCGCGGCTGTTCGGCGCGTTCCACCGCACGCTCTTCCCCGTGCGCCGGCCGGCCGACGACACCGCGTACCGGAAGGCGATGGTGGCCACGCTTCGCGAGCCCGGCCGGATGGCCGCGACCCGCGGCGTCATCGTGCCCGTCGAGCCGCACTGGACCGCCCGGGCGCCGCAGGTCCGGCAACCCGTGCTGGTGCTGATGGGGACCAGGGACCCCGACTTCCCCGACCCGGGCGCGGAGGCGCGCGCCGCCCGCCGGCTCTTCGCCACCGCCGAGGCGCGGATGATCGACGACGCCGGCCACTACCCGCACGCCGACAGCCCGCAGGCGACCGCCGCCCCGCTCGTCGAGTTCCTGGCGGTGACCGCCGGTGCCTAGGGCCGGCCTCACCCCGGACACCGTCGTGCGGGAGGCGGCCCGGCTCGCCGACGAGGTCGGCCACGACCGGCTCACCCTCGCCGCCCTGGCCACCCGGCTCGGCGTCGCGCTGCCGAGCCTCTACAAGCACGTCCGGGGCGCCGACGCGCTCGCCCAGCGCCTCTCCGCGCTGGCCACCGCCGAACTCGCCGACGAGATGACCGCGGCCGCCGCCGGGCACGCCGGCGCCGACGCGCTCCGCGCGGTCGCCACCGCCTACCGCGCGTACGCCCGCCGGCACCCCGGCCGCTATCCGGCGGCCCAGCGGGTGCCCGACCCGGCGGATCCGGAGCACCGGGCCGCGGGGGAGCGCGCGGTCGGCGTCGTCTACGCCGTCCTCCGGGGGTACGGGGTGACCGGCGAGCCGGCCGTCGACGCCGTACGCATGTTCCGCAGCGCCGTGCACGGCTTCGTGTCCCTGGAGGCGGCGGGCGGGTTCGGGCTGCCGCAGGACGTGGACCGCTCGTTCGAGCGGCTGCTCGACGGTCTCGACGCCGCATTCCGCTCCTGGCCGACGCGCTGACCCGTCTCGCGCTGCCCTCGGTGGGAGCCGGTGGCCGGTGTGGGGCGTCCTCGGCGTCACACCTTCTGCCCGTTCCCTTTGCTCTGCTTCAACCAACGCAATGGGATCCGCCGGAACCTGTTGCGCGGGTTGAAGCAGAGCAAAGGCGGCGAGGGAGGGTCGCCCGGGCGGGGGTGAGACATGCTCGCGGGGCCGGCTGACGGGGCCGTACCCTTCGGCGGTGACTGAGGGCACACCCGTGACCGACGGCGCGGCGGCGGCCGTGCCGGATGCGGCATGCCAAGGCAACGCCGGGTCGGGAGAACCCGACCCGCCGCAACCCGCCTTCCGGGTGCCGGCCCCGCCCGGGGAGGGCGCGGCCGGGGACGGCGCGGAGCGGGCGCCGGTGGCCGTACCCCTGACGTCACCGCGCCGGTCGCGCCGCTGGGCGCTGTGGACGGCGCTGGCGGCCGTGGTGGTGCTGCTGGCCTGCGGCCTGCCGGTGGCGCTGGTGGCCGATGGGCGGGGCAGCAACGTGCCCGCCGTGGCGGCCGTCGACCCGGCGACCGTCGTCGCCCGCCAGTTCGCCGAGCGGGTCGACGCGCAGCTCGACCGCCAGTCGGCCGCCCTGCTCCGCGGCGACCGGGCGGGTTGGCTGGCCGTCGCCGAGCCGGCCGTCCAGGCCGAGTTGCGGCGTCGCTTCGCCGCGCTGCGGGCGCTGCGGGTCACCGGTTGGCAGGCCCGGCCGGACGGCCTGCCGACGCCGGTCGAGGGCCGGCCGGGCGAGTGGCGGGTGATGGTCGAGTTCCGGTACTGCTTCGCCGTGCCGGACTGCCGGACCAGCCCGGTGCTGGCCGCCACCCGCTGGCGGGACGCCGCGCAACCCCGGCTGCTCGCCGTCGAGCCCTCCGCGTCGAGGTCGGCCGGCACTCGGCCGTGGGAGGTCAGCGACCTGGTCGTGGCGGTCGGCGAGCGTACCGTCGTCGCCACCACGCCGGCGCAGCGTAAGCGGTTGCCCGACCTGTTGGCGCGGGCCGAAGCAGCCGCCCGGATCGCCGACACCTACGCCGTCGACGGGCGGACGCCGGACCGGTACCGGATCTTCCACGCGGGGCGCGCCGAGTGGAAGCGCTGGTACGGCGGCGGCCGGGCCGGTTGGACGGCGGGGTACGCGGTCACCGTCGGTGGCGGCCACCACGAGGTCGTGCTGAACGCCGACAGCGCCACCGAGACCGGACTCGACGACCTGCTCCGCCACGAGCTGACCCACGCCGCCACCATGCCCGAGGCCGGCTATCCGGGCGCGCGGACGTGGTGGCTGGTCGAGGGGGTGGCCGAGTACGCGGGCGTCGACGGCCGGCCGGTCGACCGGTACGACGGGCTGGCGGACGTCCGGCGGCTGGTCACCGGGGACTGGTCCGGGCGGCTCGACCGCCTCGCGCCGGCTCACAACGCACCGGCCGACCGGGTCTCCGGCAGCTACGGGCTCGCCTACCTGGCGGTCCAGCACCTGGTGGACCGGTTCGGCATCGAGCGGTTGCTCGCATTCTTCCGGGTGGTGGCGCACGAGGGACGGTCGCTCGACGAGGCCGCCGACGAGGTGTTCGACACCCCCTGGAGCGTCCTGCACGACGAGTGCGTCGGGTACGCCCGCTCCGTCACCTGAACCGCATCGTCGTCCGTCGACGTGCCCTCGTAGCATGGGGCTCGTGCGCCGCCCCGACCCGCCGCGGCTGCCCGCAGCCACGCGCTTCCGCCCCCGCCTGCTCACCGCTCTCCTCGCGGTCGTCGTCCTGACCGGCACCACCGCCGCCTCGTGCGGTGGGGAGGAGTCACCGGTCGCCCTGGCGGCCGCCGGCCGGACCGCCGTCGCCGAGGTCGTCGACGCGCCGGCCACCGTGACCGCCCGCGCCGCCGCCACCCTCACCGCCGCCGCCGACGGGACGCTGGCGAGCCTCCGCGTGCAGCCCGGCCAGCGGGTCCGGCGCGGGCAGGTGCTCGCCGTCATCGACTCACCGCAGGCCGAGGAGCGGCTCCGCCAGGCCCGCGAGGCGCTCGCCGCCGCGAGGCGGGCCGGGCGCGGTGGTGGCGGGGGTGACCTGACCGGGGGGCTGCGGGGCACCGACCGCGCCGCCGACGAGACGTACGCGGCGGCCCGCGCCGCGGCGGCGAAGATCGGTGACCCGCAGCTGCGGGAGGCGCTGCTGCTCCAGGTCCGGGACGCCCAGCAGCGGTACGAGAGCGCCGCGCGCGCCGCCGACCGCGCCGTGCGCGCGGTGCAGCGCGGCGTGAGCAACCTCAACGCGGCCGTCGGCGCGCTCGCCACCGCCCAGCGGCTCCAGGCCCAGCAGGCGTACGACCTGGCGAAGGCGACCGTCGACGCGCTGACGCTGCGCGCCCCGATCGGCGGTGTCCTCCAGGCGGGCGGCACGACCACCGGGGGCGGTGTCCCGCCGGACGCGCTGGCCGGGCTGCTCGGCGGGGGTGCGGCGACCGGCCTGGACCCGTCGGCGCTCCGGCCCGTGCCGGCCGGCCCGCCGCCCGGTGTGGACGTCGCCGTCCCGGTGGGCGGCCTGGTCACCGCCGGCACGCCGGTGCTGACCATCGTCGACACCGGCCAGCTCGGGCTGCTCGCCGAGGTGGACGAGACCGACGTCCTGCTGGTCAAGGCGGGGCTGGCCGCGACCGTCGAGTTGGACGCGGTCCCCGGCGCCACGTACGAGGCGACGGTCCGTTCGGTCGACGTCCTGCCCACCACGTCGGCCCGTGGTGGGGTGGGTTACCGGGTGCGGCTGGCCCTCGGCGCGGGCCGGTTCGGCGAGGGCGAGCCGGCGCCGATCCCGCGACCCGGCATGAACGCGGTGGTCCGCCTCCAGGTACGGGAGGCCACCGACGCGGTCACCGTGCCGGCGTCGGCCGTCTTCTCCGCCGACGGGCGGGACGTGGTGTGGGTGGTACGCGACGGCCGGGCCGAGCGGGCCGCGGTGACGGTGGGGGTCCAGGGCCAGGACCTGGTGCAGATCGTCCGCGGGGTGCAGGCCGGCGATCGGGTCGTGGTCCGGGGCGCCGACCAGGTCCGCGACGGCCAGGAGCTGGGATGACCGCCCCGGCGATCGAGGCCGTGGACGTGTCGCGCACGTACCAGCTCGACGGCGTCTCGGTGCCGGCGCTGCGCGGGGTTTCGCTGACCGTCGCGCCGGGCGACTACGTGGCGCTGGTCGGGCCGTCCGGTTCCGGCAAGTCCACCCTCATGCACCTGCTCGGCGGGCTGGACCGGCCGACCGCCGGCCGCCTGGCGATCGGTGGCCGGGAGGTGGGCCGCCTCTCCGCCGGGGACCTCGCCGCGCTGCGGAACGAGACCATCGGCTTCGTCTTCCAGGCGTTCCATCTGCTGCCCCGTACCTCCGCGGTGGACAACGTGGCCCTGCCCCTGGTCTACCGCGGGGTGGGCGCCCGGCAGCGGCGGGAGCGGGCCGCCGCCATGCTCGGCCGGGTCGGCCTCGGGCACCGCCTCGACCACCGACCGAACCAGCTCTCCGGCGGCGAGCAGCAGCGGGTGGCGATCGCCCGCGCCCTGGTCACCGATCCGACGGTGCTGCTGGCCGACGAGCCGACCGGCAACCTCGACAGCGTCACCGGCGCGGCCGTTCTGGGGCTGCTGGAACGGCTCAACGCCGAGTCCGGCGTGGCACTCGTGATGGTCACCCACGACAACGAGGTGGCCGCGCGGGCCCGCCGGCGGATCGCGATGCGCGACGGGGTGGTCGTGGCGGACAGCGCCGACGAGCGTCATGATCCACCGGTGTCGGGAGACGCCGGGGCGCCTGACACACTGGTGCCCGCTCCCAGCGCGGAGTCCCGGTCCGCGTCCGGAAGCGGTCCGGGGCACCCGTCCGGTGGCACCGGTGGCGCCGCCGGCGCCACCGGGCGCCGCGCGGGTGCGGCGCCCGCGGGTGGGGGGCCCGGTGTGCCGGCCGGCGAGGGGGCCGCCCGGTGAGGCTGGCCGAGGCCTGGCGGGTGGCGCTGGACGCGCTGCGCGCCAACCGTCTGCGCAGCGCCCTCACCATGCTCGGTGTGATCATCGGCGTCGCCTCGGTGGTGATCCTCGTGGCCATCGGCACCGGGACCAAGCAGACGGTCGAGCAGCAGGTCGAGGGGCTGGGCTCGAACCTGCTGCTGGTCGTACCCGGCCGGATCGACGTGGGCTCCGCGCCCGCGCTCTCCCCGCTGACCCTGGACGACGTCGACGCGGTGTCCCGGGTGGTCGGTGACCCCGACCGGGTGGCCGTCACAGTGGCCTCCGGCGCCACCGTCCGGGCGGGCGCCCGGTCGGACTTCAGCACGGTCCAGGGCGTCCTGGAGACCACCCCGTCCGTGTTCACCCGCGAGCTGGCCCGGGGCCGCTACCTGACCGGGTCCGACGTGGACACCAGCCGCCGGGTGGCGGTGCTGGGCTCGTCCGTGGCGCGGGCGCTCTTCCCCGACCGCGATCCGGTCGGGCAGCAGGTCACCGTCTCCGGGGTCCGGTTCCGGGTGATCGGGGTCTTCGCCCCGCTCGGCCAGAGCCTCGGCGTGGACCGGGACGACGAGGTCCACGTGCCGGTCACCGCCGCGCAGCGGCTCTACGGCACGCAGCGGGTCGACGGCATCGCGGTGAAGGCGCCGGACCGCGAGCGGATCGACGAGTTGGGCGCGCGGATCGTCGCCGAGTTGAGCCGCCGGCACCCGGGGACCGAGTTCAGCGCTGTCACCCAGGAGCAGATCCTCGGTGTCCTCGGCGACATCCTGGGCATCCTCACCGGGGTGCTGGCCGCGATCGCCGGCATCTCGCTGCTGGTCGGCGGCGTCGGTGTCTCCAACATCATGCTGGTCTCGGTCCGCGAGCGGACGAGGGAGATCGGGCTGCGGAAGGCGGTCGGCGCCCGGCCGCGCGACATCGGCGTGCAGTTCCTGCTGGAGGCGGTGCTGCTCACCTCGATCGGCGGTCTGACCGGCATGGCCCTCGGGGTCGGTACGGCCCTGACCGTGGCCGCCGTGTCGCCGATCCCGGCCGCGGTGACGTGGTGGTCGCTGGCGCTGGCGTTCGGCGTCTCGGCGGCGGTGGGGATCGTGTTCGGCGTGGTGCCGGCCCAACGCGCCGGGCGGCTCGATCCCGTGGTGGCCCTGCGCTCAGAGTGACTCCGCGACCCGGACAAGGTGCCGCGATCCGGGACGAGCGGCCCGCGAAGCCGGTAAACGATGTAACAGGCGGTCGGACACCCGTGCGAATTATGATCAGTTGTACGAAGGGATCGCGCCGGTCACAGCGGCCCCGCTACCGTACTGGTAACACGCGCGTCGCCGGTCCGGTCGGAGGCTCCCAGCCGGATGGGGCGCGCCGGGCATGGGATGGGTCGGTGAGCCATGGCCGGGTCGCAGTCCGACGGTCGGCTGTCGGAGGTCAAGTTCCTGACCGTCGCCGAGGTGGCGACGGTCATGCGGGTGTCGAAGATGACGGTCTACCGCCTGGTGCACAGCGGTGAACTCACCGCGGTCCGGGTCGGCCGGTCGTTCCGCGTCCCCGAGCACGCCGTGCACGAATACCTGCGCGGTGCCTTTCAGGAAACCGCCTGAGCCGCCGCCGGCGCAGGCGGACCAGCCGGCGTGACGGGCATCGAGGGGCCGCGTTGGTCCTGCTGAGGCTCTCCGGCTACCCTGGACCCCGACCGTGACCGCAGGTGCGCTCCGCCGCCTCTCCCGCTGGTCCGGTCCGTTGTCCGCAAGCGGTCGCCGGTGTCACCCGTGGCGTCATCCGGTCCGCCCCGCACGTTGCATCGAAAGGCTGTCGTATGGGCTCGGTGGTCAAGAAGCGCCGCAAGCGCATGGCTAAGAAGAAGCACCGCAAGCTGCTGCGCAAGACCCGCGTCCAGCGTCGCCGTCTCGGCAAGTGACCGGTGCCGGGCCCGGCCCGGCACCGTCGTCACCCGCCAACTGTCGACCCTCGGAGGCTCAGGTGATCAGGCCGTGGACGTCCCGGCTCGATCCCGCCTGCCGGGGGAGGTGCGAGACATGACCCCCGGTGGCACCCCTGGTGCTCCGGGGGTCGTCGTCGTGACCGGGGTGAGCCGCTACCTCGGCGCCCACGTCGCGGCCCGGCTCGCCGCCGACCCGCGGATCGAACGCGTCATCGGCGTCGACCCGCCCGAGCCCGGCGCGGACCTGGCCGACCTGCTCGACCGCGTCGAGCGTGTCCGCGTGGACGCCGGCTCGATCGGTGGCCTGCTCGCCGACCTCGACGTGGACGCCGTCGTGCACCTCGCGCTGGTCAGCGCACCGGACCCGCAACACGGCGGCCGGGCGGCCATGAAAGAGCAGAACGTCATCGGCACGATGCAGCTGCTCGCCGCAGCCCAGCGCGCTCCCCGGCTGCGCAAGCTCGTCGTCCGCTCGTCGACCGCCGCGTACGGGGCCTCGTTCCGTGACCCGGCCGTCTTCACCGAGGAGACCGAGCCGCGCGAGGTTCCGCGCGGTGGTTTCGGCCGCGACATCCTGGACATCGAGGGGTACGTGCGAGGTTTCCGCCGCCGCCGGCCCGACGTGACCGCCACCGTCCTGCGTTTCGCGCCGTTCATCGGCTCGACCGCCGACACCACGCTGACCCGCTACTTCTCGCAGCCGGTGGTGCCCACCGTCTTCGGCCGCGACCCGCGCCTGCAGTTCCTGCACTTCGACGACGCGCTGGAGGTGCTGCACCGGTCGATCGTCGAGGACCATCCCGGGACGTACAACGTCGCCGGTCCCGGCGTGCTGGCCCTCTCCCAGGCGATCCGGCGGGCCGGCCGCGTCGCGATGCCGGTTCTCGAACCGGGCCTGTCCGGGGCGGCGGCGCTCGCGCGCAGCCTCGGCTTCGGTCGCATCGGGCTCGACCAGGTCGACCTCTTCGTGCACGGCCGGGTCGTCGACACCGGCCGGCTGGAGCGGGAGTACGGCTTCACGCCGCGCTCCACCGCCGCCGCGTTCGACGACTTCATCCGGGCGCACCGGGGCGGGGTCGTGGTGACCCGGGACCAGCTCGTCGCCGCCGAGCGGCTGGTGCTGGACGGGATCCGGCAGGTCCGGGCCGCCGCCCGGGAGCGGTCGTGACCGGCCGGCCCCGGCGCGAGCCCGCCGGCGGCGACGGCCGGTACGACGTACCACTGGCCGTGCCGGACCCGGCGGCGGAGCCGGCGCGGACCAACGGCCACCGGCCCGTCGCGGCGACCGGCTCGATGGCCGTGCCCGACGAGCTGGACCCGGCCGCGACCGACGAGCCCCTGGTGACAACGGACGAGCCGCTGGCGACGGACGAGCCGGCGGCGGTGCCGGACGAGCTGGACACGGCGGCGACCGACGAGCCGGCCGTGACCGCGGCCGGCGACCCGGCCGGTGCCGGGAGCACCGGTGCCGACGAGCGCGCCGCCGCGGTGCCGGGTGGGCCGGCGGTGCCGGACCGCCCGGGCGACCACTGGGACCGCAAGGTGGCCAACGGGCTGGCGTTCCTGCGCCGGCGGCTCGCCGGGGAGTACGAGGTCGACGAGTTCGGCTTCGACCCGCAGATCACCGAGGCGGTGTTCCACCCGCTGCTGCGACTGCTCTACCGGGACTGGTTCCGTACCGAGGTCAGCGGCCTGGAGAACGTGCCCGCCAACGGCGCCGGCCTGGTCGTGGGCAACCACTCCGGCACCGTCGCCCTCGACGCGCTGATCCTCTCGGCCGTGCTGCACGACCGGCACCCGGCGCACCGGTTCCTCCGCCTGCTCGGGGCGGACCTGGTCTTCCGGATGCCGGTGGTGTCGGAGATCGCCCGCAAGACGGGTGGCACGGTGGCCTGCAATCCGGACGCCGAGCGCCTGCTCGGCACCGGGGAGCTGGTCGGCGTCTTCCCCGAGGGCTTCAAGGGCATCGGCAAGCTGTACGCGGAGCGCTACAAGCTGCAACGCTTCGGCCGGGGCGGCTTCGTGTCGGCGGCGCTGCGCACCGGCACGCCCATCGTGCCGGTGGCGATCGTCGGGGGCGAGGAGATCTACCCGATGCTCGCCGACGTCAAGCCGCTCGCCCGGCTGCTCAAGCTCCCGTACTTCCCGATCACCCCGACCTTCCCGTGGCTCGGCCCGCTGGGCATGGTGCCGCTGCCCAGCAAGTGGCTGATCGAGTTCTGCCCGCCGATCCCCACCGCGCACCTGACCGACTCGGCCGACGATCCGCTGGTCGTGTTCAACCTCGCCGACCAGGTGCGGGAGACCATCCAGCAGACCCTGCACAAGCTGCTGGAACGCCGGCCCGATCCGTTCGGCCCGTAGGAGACGGGGGACACCCCGCCGGTAATGCGGGTGCGCCACCACCTCCGGGCGTCGTACGGTCCTGGGTTTGTGAGCAGGGTGGTCGAGGCCGTCGTACCGGCCCGGTTGGGGCGCGGTTTCCGCTGGTTGCTGGCGTCGTCGTGGGCGACGAACCTCGGCGACGGGGTGGCGGTGGCGGCCGGGCCGCTGCTGATCGCGTCGTTGACCGACAACCCGTTCCTGGTCTCGCTGGCGGCGCTGCTGCGGTGGGCCCCGCCGATGCTGTTCGGCCTGTACGCGGGCGTGCTCTCCGACCGGCTCGACCGGCGCCGGATCGTGATCGTGGCGAACGCCGTCCGGGTCGGCGTCCTGGGCGTGCTGACCCTGGCCCTGGTCACCGACCGGCTCTCGGTGTTCGGGGCGCTGCTGGCGCTGGCGCTGCTCGCCACCGGCGAGGTCTTCGCCGACAACACCACCGGAACGCTGACGCCCATGCTGGTACGCCGGGAGGACCTGGCGATCGCCAACGCCCGCGTCCTCGCCGGGTTCATCACGCTCAACCAGATGGCCGGCCCGGCGGTCGGTGCGGCGCTCTTCGCGGCCGGCCGGGCCTGGCCGTTCGCCGCCGAGGCCCTCCTCGCGGCCGCCGGACTGCTGCTGGTGTCCCGGGTGTCGTTGCCGCCCCGCGACGCGGCCCCGACGGAGGGGACCCGCAGCGTGCGGCGGGACATCGTCGAGGGACTCCGTTGGACCGTCCGCCACCCGGCCGTCCGGACGCTCTGCCTCACCATCCTGGTCTTCAACATCACGTACGGCGCGGCCTGGTCGGTCCTGGTGCTCTACGCGAGCGACCGCCTCGACCTGGGCGCCGTCGGCTTCGGCCTGCTCAGCACGGTGACGGCGGTCGGCGGGCTGCTCGGGACCGTCGGGTACGGGTGGCTGACCCGCCGGGTGAGCCTGGGCCAGATCATGCGGATCGGGCTGATCATCGAGACCCTCACCCACCTCGGTCTCGCCGTCACGACGTCGTCGTGGGTCGCCTCGGCGATCCTCTTCGTCTTCGGCGCGCACGCCTTCGTCTGGGGGACCACCTCGCTGACCGTCCGGCAGCGGGCCGTCCCCGCCCAGCTCCAGGGGCGGGTCAACAGCATCAACACCATGAGCACGTACGGCGGTCTGGTCGTCGGTTCGGCGGTGGGTGGTCTGCTGGTGACCCCGTTCGGGGTGACCGCGCCGTTCTGGTTCGCGTTCGCCGGCTCGGCGGTCCTCGTCGCCCTGCTGTGGCGGGAGTTCACCCGCATCGCGCACGAGGACGAGCCGGCTCCGGCGCCGGCCGTGGTGACCGGCTGACAGCCGCCGGGCGTCAGGAGCCGCGGTGGCGGCGTCGGTGCAGCGCCAGCCCGGCGGTGACGGCACCGGCGACGAGCCCGGCGGCGGCCGTCGACGGGACGGCGATCTTCACCGCCCGGCGACCGGTGCGGAAGTCCCGCACCTCCCAGCCGCGCTGGCGGGCTTCCCGCAGCAGCACGCTGTCCGGGTTGACCGCGACCCCCCGACCGACCGTGCTGAGCATGGGCAGGTCGTTGGACGAGTCGCTGTACGCCGTGCAGCGGGACAGGTCCAGGCCCTCCACCGCGGCGAGTTGGGTGACCGCCTCGGCCTTCGCCGGCCCGTGCATCAGGTCGCCCACCAGCCGCCCCGTGTACGCCCCGTCGGCCACCTCGGCAACGGTGCCGATGGCGCCGGACAGCCCGAGCCGGGCGGCGATGATCCGGCCGATCTCCACGGGTGCCGCGCTGACCAGCCAGACCCGCTCGCCGGCGTCGAGGTGGCCCTGGGCGAGGCGGCGGGTGCCGGCCCAGATCCGGGGGGCCATCAGCTCGTCGAAGATCTCCTCCGCGAGCCGCTCCACGTCGTCCACCCGCCAGCCCTCGATGAACGCGAGGGCGGTCTCCTTGGCCTGGGACATGTCACCCGCGTGCTCGGTGGCCAGCACCCGGAACCGGAGCTGCTGCCAGGCGAACCGGAGCAGGTCCCCGGTGGTGAAGTAGTTGCGCGCGGCCAGCCCACGGGCGAACCAGTAGATCGAGGCGCCCTGCATCATCGTGTTGTCCACGTCGAAGAAGGCGGCGGCCGTCGGATCCGGCGCCGGGGGCGCGGCGTCCGTCTCGGCCCAGCCGGACGTGTGACCGTGGGTGTCGGTGCTGACCGTCACCTTACGGCTGCGGGCCACCCGCCCTCCCTCCGCTCGACCGGCGCGCGGTGCGCCACCTCGCGAGGGTAGCCGGGAGCGTGGCCGGTCCGGGCGTACCTCGGGTCAGCTGTGGCGTGTACGGCTCCCACGCACCGTGGCTCCTAGCGGTCGGCGGGGCAGGTGGCCGGGGCCGGGCCGAGGGCGTCACTGCCGAGCGGGGCGGGCAGGCCGCAGGTGATCGCGGCGCGCAGCGCGTCCGAGCGCTTGCGGACGGCGTCCAGCAGGGCGAGCGAGCGGCGGGTGCGGTCCCGCTCGGCGCGTGTCCCTTCGTCGAGCAGGGCGCTGACCGCCTGCTGCTGCGCGGTGACGAAGGTGTTGACCGCGTCCAGCGGCGCCGGGTCGGAGCGCTGCGCGGCGGCTCCGGTCAGCAGGCGTACGCCCTGGCGGGTGTCGGCGTCCATGTCGTCCAGGACGCCGCTGTACCCGGCCCGGTCGCCCCGGAGTTCCGCCGCCTCGCTCAGCCGGGTGCGGGCGAAGCCCAGGAAGAGCTGCCCGCGGCTCACGTCCGAGCTGGTGAGCGCGAGCTGAGCGCGCTCGGTCGAGCGCTTCATGCCGTACAGCGCGTCGCCCGGTACGGCGTTCTCGCTGGCGGCCGAGATGCCGGAGACGGCCACGGCCCCGGCCGCGATGCCGACGAGGATGGCGCCCCGGGCGCGGGCCCGTCGGGCGGTGACCGGCGGCAGCAGTGACGGGCGGAACGCCCTGGTGCGGCGCGTCGTCGGGCCGGTCGCGGTGTCGGCGGCGGGTGCGCCGATGCCCTCGCGTTCGGCGGTGGCCAGCAGCATCGCCCGCAGGCCGGTACGGAACTCCGGGTCCACGTCAACGGCCGGGGGGCCGGCGCTGAGCCGCTGTCCGACCGCGACGAGGGCGATGAGTTCGTCGTCCAGACGGGACCGCTTGTGGTGCCGCCGGCCGCCGTTGGCCTCGTCGAGAAGCTGAGCGAAGCGTTCGGCGCGCCGACGGGAGAAGAGGTCGCTGTCCACCGTTGGGCACCTCCTCTCGCTGGTCACGGCCGGTCGGCCGCGGTCGTCACCGGCGACCGGTGACGGCGGCACACCACAGGGAGGCTCGTGGCCGGCGGGAATGCCGGATCTGAGGAGCCCGGGGGGACGCCGGGACTGCCAACGGTCGCACCCGGAGAAACGCGCCGCGCAGGGTAAGGGTTACGGGGCGGCCGGGGGAGAAATCACGGAAAGTGATGGTTCTCACCGGGCGGTTACCGCCGCCGAGCTGCGCCGACGTTGCTCGGGACGCCCGGGGGTCACGGTTGGAAGCCGTCGGGCAGCAGCCGCGCCAGCGCGCGTACCGCTCGGTACTGCAAGGCCTTGATCGCGCCCTCGTTCTTGCCCATCGCCCGGGCCGTCTCCGCGACCGAGAAGCCCTGGAGAAAGCGGAGCACGATGCACTCCTGCTGCTCGGGGTTGAGCTGCTTGACGGCGCTGAGCAGGGCGACGTTCGTGATGTGCTCGACCACCGCCGCCTCCGGGCTGCCTTCCGGCCCCCGGTCCTCACGGTCGGCGTCGAGGACGTCCCCGGTGGTCACCTCCAGCCGGTACCGGCCGGACTTGAAGTGGTCCGCGACCAGGTTGCGGGCGATGGTCACCAGCCACGCCCCGAGGTCCCGGCCCTGCCAGGTGAAGCTGCCGATCCGTTTCAGCGCGCGCAGGAAGGTGTCGGACGTCAGGTCCTCCGCCAACTGGCGGTTGCCGACCCGGAAGTAGACGAACCGGAAGACCGTGTCGACGTACCGGTCGTAGATCAGACCGAAGGCCTCGGCCTCACCGGCCTGCGCCCGCTCGACCAGCGCCCAGACCTCGGTGGCCGGGTCGGACGGGTCGGGGCGGCTGGGGAAGCCGGTCGTGGTGCCCGGCGTGGCGGCGGACACCGCCGGCAGCACCGCGGTCTCGGTGGTGGACGGGTCGGCCGTGGCCGGCGGGTCGGCGGCCCGTCGGCCCTGCACCGGCATCGTCGGTCGGGCCGGTGTCGCGACCCGGCCCCCGATCGGCTTGGCGTTCCCGCCCGGTGTGGCCGGTCTCGCCGGCGCCTCGTTGTGGTGTGGTCGGTTGCGCACGCGGCTCGACGCCCCGTCGCCACGCGTGGTGAGGCTTCCGGTGTCCTCCACCGGGCCGCGGGCGACCGGCCGTTCGTTCATCACGGGGCGCGGGCCCGGACCGGTCAGACCGAGCGGGCGGTCCGCGTAGCCGAAGGTCGTCATCGGGCCACCTCCGTCCCGCCGGTCACGCGCCGCGTGCCGGGTGCGACCGGTACGCGGGGGTCGGGCAGGGCGGGTCGGGGGTGTGCCGACGGGCGGCAGATCCCCTTGAGGTGCTGGTCCAATGCGCTCACGGGCACGGGGGCCTCCTCGGGCTGAGGGGTGTCGACTCACGGCAAATGGGGTGAGCCGACCCGAGTGATGATAGGGCCAACGTCACCCGCGCGTGGCAAGTCCGTTACACAGGGCCAAAGTATTTCCCGCTGTGTCGCACGGATGGCGGACCGGTTGTCCGTCGTGTGCGGTTGACTTTCGGATTTGCCGGTGGTCCGCAGTGGATTCCCAGGTGGAGAGGGTTGCGGCGAGCCGACTCGGCGGTCCGCTCGACCCGGTCGGCCGAGGGTGGGTCGGTGTGTCGGCCGGTCTGGTGTTGTCCTGTAGACGGGACCGGGGGACGTCACAGGTGGTGTGAAGCGTCGGTCCCGTCGGCGGGACCGGGCCGGGGTGGCCGTCGAGGACGGTCGATGGTGACTGTCCGACGGGCCGACACCCGGCGTGGCTGGCCGGCGTGGCATGGCCGGCCGACCCCGGCTGTGCCAGACTCAGCGACCGTGCAGGACGCAGCAGGAAACACCGTGTCGACCCTCGCCGACCGGCTCCGCCGGGCGGCCACCACCCGCGGCGACCGTCCCGCGCTGCACTGGCGCGACGAGACCCTGACCTGGTCCGAACTGGACGCCGCCGTGACCGCCGTCGCGCACGCGCTGGCCACCCAGGCGGTCGCCGCCGACCGGCACCCGCCCCGGGTCGCGATCGCGCTCGGCAACACGCCGGACTTCGTGGTCAGCTACCTGGCCACGCTCCGCGCCGGCCTGGTCGCGGTGCCGGTCAACCCCGCCTTCACCGCCCGCGAACTGACCCACGTTCTGGCTGACTCCGGTGCGTCCGTGCTGATCGGCACCCCGCCGGTCCGCGACCGGGTCGCCGACGTGGCCGGTGAGCTGCCGGCCCTCGCCGCCGTGCACACCGCGCCCCCGACGGGGGACGGCGACGGCGGCTTTCCCACCCGGGGCGGTGACGACCTCGCCGTGCTGCTGTACACCTCCGGCACCGAGGGACGGCCGAAGGGGGCGATGCTGTCGCACCGCGCCCTGGCGGCCAACCACGAGCAGGTCGACCGCATCGAGCCGCCCGTCGTGGGCCCGGACGACACGCTGCTGCTCGCCTTGCCGCTGTTCCACGCGTACGGGCTCAACTCCGGGCTCGGTGCGGTCGTCCACCATGGCGCCACCGGTGTGCTCGTCGACGACCTCGGCGGCGACGCGGGGCTGGCGGAGATCGCCCGGCACCGGGTGACCGTGCTGGTCGGCGTACCGTCCATGGTCGCGGCCTGGTCCACGGCGGACGCCGGGACCGCCACGGCGGCGCTGGCGTCGGTGCGGGTGGCGGTCTGCGGCGCGGCGCCGCTGGAGCCGGCCGCCGCGGCACGCTTCAGCGAGGTCACCGGGCTGCCGGTGCACGTCGGGTACGGGCTGACCGAGACCGCTCCGGTGCTCACCTCCACCCTCGTGGGCGGGGAGCCGAAGCCCGGCTCGATCGGCCGTCCGCTGCCCGGCGTCGACCTGCGCCTGGTCGCCCCGGACGGCACCGACCTGTGGCGGGACGGTGTGGCGGTGCCCGACGACGACGCCGACGAGCTGGACATCGCCGACACCGCACCCGGCACCGACCCGGGCCAGATCGTGGTGCGCGGGGCCAACCTGTTCTCCGGCTACTGGCCGGACGGGCGAGGCGGGCCCGACGCCGAGGGCTGGTGGGCGACCGGGGACGTGGCGTACGCCGACGACGACGGCGACCTGTTCCTGGTCGACCGGATCGGCGAGCTGATCCTGGTCAACGGCTTCAACGTCTACCCGCACGAGGTCGAGCTGGTGCTCGCCGCGCACCCGGGCGTGGCGGAGTCGGCGGTACTGGGTGTGCCGCACCCGCGGACCGGCGAGACTGTCCAGGCGTACGTGGTGCCGGAGCCGGGGCGGGCGGTGACGGTGCAGGACGTGCTCGCCCACTGCGCCCGCAACCTCGCCCGCTTCAAGTGCCCGACCGCCGTCGAGTTCGTCGACGAGTTGCCGTACTCGGCGATCGGGAAGGTCCGCAAGACGCTGCTCCGGCCACCGGCCGGGGCGACGCCCGCGCCGCCGGCCCCGACGGCGCCGGCCAGCCACCCGCCGGTCCGGACCGGCGCGACGGAGGAGACCGATGCGTGAACCCCGCCTCACCCTGATCACCCGGCCGGACTGCCACCTCTGCGAGGACGCGAAGGCCGCGCTGGACCGGGTGGTGTCGGTCACCGGGGACCGGTGGATCGAGAAGGACGTGACCGGCGACATCGAGCTGGAGCGGGAGTACGGCGACCGGTTGCCGGTGGTGCTGCTCGACGGCAAGGAGCACGGCTACTGGCGCGTCGAGGAGGAGCGCCTGCTGCGCGACCTCACCACCCCGCAGCTCTGACCGTCGGCGCGCGGTAGCGAACCCACGCCGGCCGTGGCCGGGTCGATAGGGTTCGGTTCATGACCCCTGCGCACCCCCACCTGGTATGGGACTGGAACGGCACCCTGCTCAACGACCTGGACCTGGTCGTGGCGTCCACCAACGCGGCGTTCGCCAGCGTCGGCGGGCCGGCGGTCACCGCCGACGAGCACCGGGTCCGGTTCCGCCGGCCGATCGCGGACTACTACGCGGAGGTGCTCGGGCAGGCGGTCGACGAGGACGCGTTCGGCCGGCTCGACAGGATCTTCCACGACGCGTACCGGGACGGGCTGATTACCTGCGCGCTGGCCCACGACGCGGTCGAGGCGATGTCGTCCTGGCCGGGCGGGCAGTCGCTGCTGTCCATGTGGTTCCACGACGAGCTGGTGCCGGCCGTCCACACGTACGGGTTGACCGGCCGCTTCCTGCGGGTCGACGGGCTGCGGGCGACGGTCGGCGGTGACCGCAAGGCCGAGTCGCTGGGCCGGCACCTTGCCGAGCTGGGAATCGACGGCCGGGACGTGGTGCTGGTCGGCGACTCCCTGGACGACGCCGACGCCGCCTTGTCCGTGGGTGGCCGCGCGGTCCTCTACACCGGCGGCTTCACCGATCCGGCCCGGCTGAGGTCCTCCGGCCACCCGGTGGCCGACACCCTCACCGAAGCGGTGACCCTGGCCCGCACCCTGTAACCCGCCCGCGGGGGGCGTCAGGTCCGGAGGTAGGTCAGGACGGCCCGGACCCGGCGGTGCTGTTCCGTGTCGGGCGGCAGGTCGAGCTTGGTGAAGATGTTGCGGACGTGCTTCTCCACCGCACCGTCCGTCACCACCAGGGCGCGGGCGATGGCGGTGTTGGAGTGGCCCTCGGCCATCAGGGCGAGCACCTCCCGCTCCCGCGGCGTCAGGCCGCGCAGCGGGTCGTCGCGGCGGCGCCGGGCGAAGAGCTGGCCGATCACCTCGGGGTCGAGCACGGTGCCGCCGCGGGAGACCCGCTCCAGCGCGTCGAGGAACTCACCGATCGCGGCCACCCGGTCCTTGAGCAGGTAACCGATCCCGGCCCCGGTGGCGAGCAGGTCGTCGGCGTACGACACCTCGACGTACTGGGACAGCACCAGGATCGGGGTCCGGGGCACCAGCCGGCGGGCCTCCACCGCCGCCCGCAACCCCTCGTCGGTGTGCGACGGGGGCATCCGGACGTCGACGATCGACACGTCCGGGCGGTGCGCCACCACCGCCGCCACCAGGGCGTCACCGTCGCCGACGGCGGACACCACCTGGTGCCCGCGCTCAGTGAGCAGCCGGACCAGCCCCTCCCGGAGCAGGACGGCGTCGTCGGCGATCACGATCCGCATGGACCTGTTGTCTACCACGTCGGTGCCGGACCCGGCCCGCTCGTCGTCCGCCGGTCGACACCGCGGCTCACCGCGGGAGGTCCGCGCGTACCTCGGTGGGGCCGCCGGGCGGGCTGGTCACGGTGAACCGGCCCCCGGCCGCCCGGACGCGGTCGGCGATCCCGGCCAGCCCGTGGCCCTTGGCCAGGTGCGCGCCGCCGTCGCCGTCGTCCGCCACCGCGACCCGCAGCAGCGGGCCGTCCCGTTCCACGGTGACGCGGCACTCGGTGGCCCGGCTGTGCTTCGCCACGTTGGTCAGGGCCTCCGCGACGACGAAGTACGCCGTGCTCTCGACCGCCGGGTCGAGCCGACCGCCGAACGCGCCGAGCGCCGGGTCGACCCGCAGCTCGATCGGGATCAGCCCGCGCCCGGCGAGCGCGGCGAGGGCGCTGGGCAGGCCCCGGTCGACCAGGATGGGCGGCGCGATACCCCGGGACAGGGCGCGCAGTTCGGCGAGGGTCTCGCGGGTCTGGCCGACCGCCTCGTCCAGCGTCCGGCGGGCCGCCTCCGGATCGGAGGCGAGCTGCTCGCGGGCCCGGCTGAGGTCCATGGCGAGGCGGACCAGGCGCTGCTGCGGCCCGTCGTGGATGTCGCGTTCCAACCGGCGCAGCGCGCTCGCCTCGGCGGACACCGCGGCGCGCTTCTGCTCCTCGAGCGTGGTGATCCGGTTGCGCATCTCGGCGACGCCGGTCAGCAGGGAACGGGCCAGGCCGGCCTGGAGCCGGGCGCAGGCGCGGGCGACCAGTGGCAACGTGAACAGGAAGAACACGCCGATGGCGGTGTTCAGGAAGATCCGTGCGGCGGTGCCGTCGCCCATCCCGAGGAGCTGGCTGAGGTCCTGGTCGTCCGGGCCCCGCGGGATCGCCCAGTCGTACGCCCCGTAGAGCGTGCCGGCGACGCCGACCGCCCACCAGACGATCAGCACGACCACGGTCGGCAGCGCCACCAGCAGCTTGCCGAAGGCGTGCAGCAGGTCGAGCCAGGACTGGAGATCACGCAGCGGCACCACGACGCGGCGCCAGAACCGCGCGTCCGGGGTGGGCGTCAGGTAGTCCGGGCGGACGCGGGGAAGGTGCAGCACGGCGGGAAGCCGGAGCCGTTCGAGGTCGGCCAGGGCCCGGGCCGCGTACAGGGTGCCGGCGAGGACCGGCAGGCCGAGCGTGGTGACCAGCAGGGCGGCGGTGAGTGAGATCCCGGCCACGGTCAGCACGAAGCCGACCAGCGCGAGCGGCAGGCCGAACAGCACGTAGCCCGAGTCGCGCAGGACCTGGCGGGCGAGGCTGTGGACGGGCGTGGCGGGGGCCGGCGCGCTGCCCACTGGTACGGCGGTCATGCAGCGAGGCTATGGGCCGGTGGCCGTCCGGCCCATCCCGTACACCGCCCTCCGGGTGGTGGGGCTGGCCCTACCACGTTCGACCCCGGGTGTGACGCGCCCGCGCGCGATTGGTCAGAGAAGTCGCAATTGAGCAATAATCGGCGGGCGGCGCCGGCCGGAGGCCGCCGGATCGATCTTGCGGAATGGAGGGCCTGGTGGAGCCGCGTCGGGCGCGATCAAGATCGCGATTTGTGCGTGTCTTCACAAGCGCCTACCCTGTAGTTCCGACGCGCCCTGCTAGCACAGCCGGCAACCTCGGTCGCCAGCGGGAGTCCCGAAGCGGCCGACCGGCGGAGTTGGCCCAGGATCGCACCGCACGGAGTCTCATGAGTCAGCACCGCCACCCGGGCGCGCCCGACCGCCCCGGCGCCGTCCCCGCGCTGCCGGACCTGCCCGAGGCGACCGTCGCGCGGCTCCCCGAGTACCTCCGTGCCCTGCACAACCTCGCCGAGAGCGGCCACGAGACGGTGTCCAGCGAGGGGCTCGCCAGCGCCGCCGGGGTGAACTCCGCCAAGCTCCGCAAGGACCTGTCGCACCTGGGGTCGTACGGCACCCGGGGCGTGGGCTACGACGTGGCCCTGCTGATCGACCAGATCGAGTACGTGCTCGGGCTCACCCAACGGCGGTCGGTCGCCCTGGTCGGGGTGGGTAACCTCGGTCACGCCCTGGCCGGTTACGACGGCTTCGCCACCCGTGGCTTCCGCATCGCTGCCCTCTTCGACGCCGACCCGTCCCGCGTCGGCGAGGAGATCAACGGCCTGGTCGTCCAGCACGTCGACGAGCTGCCCCGGATCGCCGCCGAGGAGTCGATCGCGATCGGCGTGATCGCCACCCCCGCCGCCGCCGCGCAGCGCGTCGCCGACCAGCTCGTCGCCGGCGGCGTCACCAGCATCCTGAACTTCGCGCCCTGCGTGCTCTCGGTGCCCGACGGCGTCGACGTGCGCAAGGTCGACCTCGCCATCGAGCTGCAGATCCTGTCCTTCCACGAGCACCGCAAGGCGTCCCTGACCGCGCTCCCCGCCACCGGCGGGTCCACCCTCACCGCCCTTGCCGGCGGTCTCGCGGTCACCGACTCCCAGGAGGCGATCGGCACGTGAAACTGCTCGTCGTCGGCGCGTCCTACCGCACCGCTCCGGTCGCCACGCTGGAGCAGCTCGCGGTCGCCCCCGCCGACCTCACCCGCACCCTGGACCGGCTGGTCGCCCAGCCGTACGTGAGCGAGGCCGTGCTCGTCTCCACCTGCAACCGGGTGGAGGTCTACGCCGCGGTGTCCGGCTTCCACGGCGGCCTCGGCGACATCTGCGCCGTCCTGGCCGAGCAGGCCGGCTGCCAGCCGGCGGCGCTCGCCAACCACCTGTACGTGCACTTCGACGCCGCCGCCGTCGACCATGCCTTCCGGGTGGCCACCGGTCTCGACTCGATGGTGGTGGGCGAGGCGCAGATCCTCGGCCAGCTCCGTGACGCGTACCACTGGGCGTCCGGTGCCGACACGACCGGCCGGCTGATGCACGAGCTGATGCAGCAGGCGCTGCGGGTGGGCAAGCGCGCCCACTCCGAGACCGGCATCGACCGGGCCGGGCAGAGCGTCGTCACCGCTGCGCTCGACCTCGCCGCCGAACTGCTCGACGGCGACCTGACCGGCCGTCCGGCGCTGGTCGTCGGGGCGGGGGCCATGGGGTCACTCGGCGTGGCGACCCTCTCCCGGCTGGGTGCCGGGCCGATCACCGTGACCAACCGCGGCGCCGACCGGGCGGTCCGGCTGGCCGAGTCGTACGGCGCCACCGCCGCGCCGCTGGCCGAGCTGACCGCGACGCTCTCCACGGTGGACATCGTGGTGGCCGCCACCGCCGCCACCGAGCCGGTCCTCACCCGCGAGGTCGTGACCCGGGCGCTCGCCGACCGGGACCCGGCCCGCGGCCCGCTGGTCCTGCTCGACCTGGCCGTCCCGCGTGACGTCGAGGTCGGCGTCGCCGACCTGCCCGGCGTCGAGGTGATCGACATCGACCGGATGGCCGCCGTGATCGCCGACGGGCCGGCCGCCGCCGACGCCGCCGCCGTCGAGCGGATCGTCGGCGGCGAGGTCGACGCCTTCCTCACCTGGCTGCGGGGCGCCGACGTCGCGCCGACCGTGGCCGCCCTGCGGGGCCGCGCCGACGACGTGGTCAGCGCCGAGCTGCGCCGGCTCGCCCAGCGCCGCCCCGACCTCACCGACGACCAGCGCGCCGAGGTGGCCCGGACGGTGCACCGCGTCGTCCAGCGCCTGCTGCACCAGCCGACCGTGCGGGTCCGCCAGCTCGCCGCCGAACCCGGCGGCGACCAGTACGCTGCCCTGCTGCGCGAGCTGTTCGACCTCCAGGTGCCGCAGACCTCACCGGTCGACACCGTTCCCGACGTGGTGGAGCCCGAGGCCGTTCCACCGCTCGACGGCGCCGCCGGCCTTTCACCGCTCGACGGCGCCGCCGGCTTCACGCCGCGCGGCCATGTCGCCGACGTCCCACCCACCGGAGGTGAGCGATGAGCACCGCCCCCCTGCGCCTCGGCACCCGCGGCAGCGCCCTGGCGATGGCCCAGTCCGGGCACGTCGCCGAGGCACTGACCGCTGCCACCGGCCGCCCGGTGGAACTGGTCGAGGTGGTGACCGCCGGCGACCGGTCCAACGCCCCGGTGCACCGGCTCGGCGTCGGGGTGTTCGTGTCGGCGCTGCGTGACGCCCTCGCTGCCCGCACCATCGACTTCGCGGTCCACTCGTACAAGGACCTGCCCACCGCGGCGGCGCCCGGCCTGCACATCGCGGCCGTCCCGCCCCGGCAGGACCCGCGTGACGCGCTCGTCGCCCGGGACGGCCGTACGCTCGCCGAGCTGCCGCCCGGCGCGCGGATCGGCACCGGCGCCCTGCGCCGGATCGCCCAGCTGCACGCCCTCGGGCTGCAACTGGAGGTCCAGCCGATCCGGGGCAACATCGACACCCGCGTGGCGCGGGTGCTCGGCCCCGAGGCCGACCTGGACGCCGTCGTCCTGGCCCGGGCGGGGCTGGCCCGGATCGGCCGCACCGATGTGATCACCGAGACGCTCGACCCGATGCTGATGCTGCCCGCGCCCGCCCAGGGGGCGCTGGCCGTGGAGTGCCGGATCGACGATCCGGACCTGGTGGAGCTGCTCGCCGTGCTCGACCACGCACCGTCCCGCGCCGCCGTCGTCGCGGAGCGGGCGCTGCTCGCCACCCTGGAGGCCGGGTGCAGCGCACCGGTCGCCGCCTACGCCGAGCTCGCCGAGGGCGACGCCGGTGAAGAGATCTACCTGCGCGGGGCGGTGATCAGCCCGGACGGCACCCGTGACCTCCGGCTGTCCCGCACCGGAACGCCCGCCGACGCGGCGGAGATCGGCAAGGCACTCGCCGCCGAACTCCTCGACCTCGGCGCCGACTCGATCCTCGGCCAGAACGGACACACCGGCCCGGGGACCCAGCAATTTGGGAGCACAGAATGACCCGCACCCGTAAGCCCGTAGGCCGTATCGCGTTCGTCGGGGCCGGTCCCGGCGACCCGGGCCTGCTGACCCGCCGGGCGCACGACGCCCTGGTCGACGCCGACCAGGTGGTGTACGACCGGGGAGTCCCCGAGTCGCTGCTCGACGTCGTCCGCGCGGAGGCGAAGGAGGACGCCCAGTTCACTCCGGCCGAGGGCGCGCCGGGTGACGTGGCGAAGGTGCTGATCTCGGCGGCCCGTTCCGGGCTGAACGCGGTGCACCTGGTCGCCGGGGACCCGTTCGGCCACGAGTCGGTGGTCAAGGAGGTGCAGGCGGTCGCGCGTACCGCCGCGCACTTCGAGGTCGTCCCGGGTGTCGGGCAGGCCGAGGGGGTGGCCACCTACGCGGGCGTGCCGCTGCCGGGCGTCCGCACGGTGGCCGACGCGGAAGACGTCACCCTGCTGGACTTCGACGCGCTGGCCGCAGCCGTCTCCCGCGGCTCGCTGGCGCTCGCGGTGGACGCGGGCGACCTCGCCGCGGTCCGGGACGGGCTGCTCGCCGCCGGTGTCGACGGGGCCACGGCCGTCGGTGTGACCGGCGACGGCACCGGCGAGACGCAGTACACCACCACGTCGACCGTGGACTCCTTCGTCGCGGCGGCGCTCGGCTTCACCGGCCGGGTGGTGCTCACCGTCGGCGACGGCGTCGGCCAGCGGGACAAGCTCAGCTGGTGGGAGAACCGCCCGCTGTACGGCTGGAAGGTGCTCGTCCCCCGGACCAAGGAGCAGGCCGGTGCGATGAGCGCGCGGCTGCGGGCGTACGGCGCCATCCCGTGCGAGGTGCCGACCATCGCCGTCGAGCCGCCGCGCACCCCCGCCCAGATGGAGCGCGCGGTCAAGGGCCTGGTCGACGGCCGGTACGCCTGGGTGATCTTCACCTCGGTGAACGCGGTCCGCGCGGTGTGGGAGAAGTTCGCCGAGCACGGTCTCGACGCCCGGCACTTCGGTGGCGTCAAGATCGCCTGCATCGGTGAGGCGACCGCCGACGCCGTCCGCGCGTTCGGCATCCAGCCGGAGCTGATCCCGTCCGGGGAGCAGTCCTCGGAGGGCCTGCTGGCCGAGTTCTCGCCGCACGACGAGGTGCTCGACCCGGTCGGCCGGGTGCTGCTGCCGCGCGCCGACATCGCCACCGAGACGCTCGCCGCCGGGCTCACCGAGCGCGGCTGGGAGGTCGACGACGTGACCGCGTACCGGACGGTCCGGGCGGCGCCCCCGCCGGCCGAGATCCGCGACGCCATCAAGTCCGGTGGGTTCGACGCCGTGCTCTTCACGTCGTCGTCCACGGTCCGGAACCTGGTCGGCATCGCCGGGAAGCCGCACGCGCGTACCGTTGTTGCTGTCATCGGGCCCAAGACGGCGGAGACCGCCACGGAGTTCGGCCTGCGGGTCGACGTGCAGCCTCAGCACGCCTCGGTGCCCGACCTGGTGGAGGCGCTGGCCGCCTACGCCGTCGAGCTGCGTGAGAAGCTCGCCGCCATGCCGGCGAAGCAGCGGCGCGGTTCGAAGGTGCAGGGGCCGACCGCCCTGAGGTTCCGCTGACCCTGGAGGGTTCCGTGCCGTACCCCGAGATCCGGCCCCGCCGGCTGCGCCGCAACGCCGCCGTGCGGCGGCTGGTCTCCGAGACCCGCGTCGACCCGGCCGAACTGGTCGTACCGATGTTCGTCAAGGAGGGGCTGACCGAGCCGCGGGCCGTCGCGTCGCTCCCGGGCGTGCTCCAGCACTCCCGGGACTCGCTGCGCAAGGCCGCCGTCGAGGCGGTCCAGGCCGGGGTCGGCGGGATCATGCTCTTCGGGGTACCGGAGTCGCGGGACGAGCGCGGCTCGGGCGGGATCGACCCGGACGGCATCCTCAACGTCGCCATCCGGGACGTGATCTCCGAGGTGGGCGACGCCACGGTCGTGATGAGCGACCTGTGCCTGGACGAGTTCACCTCGCACGGGCACTGCGGCCTGCTCACTCCCGACGGCGGGGTGGACAACGACGCCACCCTGGCCGCGTACGGCGAGATGGCGGTGGCCCAGGCCGCCGCCGGGGTCCACGTGGTCGGGCCGTCCGGCATGATGGACGGCCAGGTCGGCGTGGTCCGCCGGGCCCTGGACGCCGCCGGGCACCAGGACGTGAGCATCCTGGCGTACGCCGTGAAGTACGCGTCGGCGTTCTACGGCCCCTTCCGCGACGCGGTGGAGTCGGCGCTGGAGGGCGACCGTCGCAGCTACCAGCAGGACCCGGCGAACCTCCGCGAGTCGCTGCGCGAGGTCGAGTTGGACGTCGCCGAGGGCGCCGACATGGTGATGGTCAAGCCGGCGCTGCCGTACCTCGACGTGGTCGCGGCGGTCCGGGCGGCGGTGGACGTCCCGGTCGCCGCCTACCAGGTCTCCGGCGAGTACGCGATGGTCGAGGCGGCCGCCGCGAACGGCTGGATCGACCGTGAGCGGGTGATGCTGGAGTCGCTCACCGCGATCCGTCGGGCCGGCGCCCAGATCATCCTCACCTACTGGGCGGTCGAGGCGGCCGGGCTGCTCCGCCAGCGCTACTGAACGCGGACGGTCGTCACGTTCTGCGCCAGATCGTCCACGGAGGCGTCCCGGCCCAGGTGCACCGGCAGCCCGGCCCAGGCGACCCGGACCGTCGCGTCGTCGGCCCAGGCGACGCCCGTGATCGGGCCTAGCACGAAGGCCGGATCGGCGATCAGCTGGTCGGCCCGTAGCGCTCCCGTGGCGGTGTCGAACACGGCCAGCCGTTGCTCCCGTCGGTCGCCTGAGGTGTCGAGGGGGCGGTAGGGGACCGCGACCCGGGCGCCGTCCGGTGAGAGGCGCAGGCCGTTCACGCATAGGCCGCTGACGGTCAGCCGGGCGATCCGCTTCCCGTCGGTGGTCCGCCGCACGTCGGTGTGGCAGCCGTGGTCGTCCCGCTGCTCGACGAGCCGGTCCGGGCGTACGTCGGTCTGGCTCGCCGCGAGCAGGTCGACGCCGGCGGTCGACGACCGGAGGAGCAACTTCTCCCGACCGGTGAGGAGGTCGTGCGTCACGATTCCGGCGTCCCGGGCGAGGTAGGCGACCGTCGTGTCGGCGCCCAGCAGTTCGATCCCCTGACCCTTGACCCGCACCTCGCGGCTGCGTTCCACAGCACCGTCCGAACGCAGCACCACCAGCCTGATCGACAGCCCCTCGACGTCCGGGCCGTCGGTGCGCGCGACACCCGGCGTCAGGTCGGTGTACACGAGTCCGACCAGCCGCCCGT
This sequence comes from Micromonospora sp. WMMC415, assembly GCF_009707425.1. Classification (GTDB taxonomy): domain Bacteria; phylum Actinomycetota; class Actinomycetes; order Mycobacteriales; family Micromonosporaceae; genus Micromonospora. Next base: position 1,521,906 of record NZ_CP046104.1, read on the forward strand.
CGGGCAGCGCCGCGCCCAGCGAGAAGTCCTCCGGTACGCGGTGCCGGCGTATGGACCCGCCCGGCAGCACCTCCTCGACGACGCCGGGCGGGCTGTCGCGGTCCACGGTGACCATCAACCGCTGCGCTGGTTCCGGCCACCGCGCCGGCGGTGACGCGGTGGCGGTCATCGTCGGCCGGCTCGTCGTCCCCGCTGGCCCGCTCGTCGAGGCCGACGGGCTCCGGGCCAGCAGCGGTACCGCCCCGCTGGTGAGCGCCACCAGCAGGGCCAGCCCACCTGCCGTCGTTGCGCTCCGCCGACGCCGTCGAGCCCGTGCCCGGCGGAGAACGGCGGCCAGATCTGAGGTGTGCGACGGGGTCGTCCGCGCGGCGCGGTGCACCGCCTTGGCCAGATCCTCGGGTACGTCGTCCATCGTCACTCCTTCTCGGCCAGCGCCGCTCGCAGTCCGGCGAGACCTCGGGAGAGCCGGCTCTTCACCGTGCCCTCGGTCAGGTCGAGCACCGCTGCGGTCTCGGCGGTGGACAGGTCCAGCAGGACACGACAGACGATCACCGCCCGCTGGGCGGTGGGGAGCCGGTCCAACGCCGACCGGGCGGCCATCCCGGCCGGGTCCGGCCCGGACACGGCCGCACCCCGGTCGCCCGGTGCGGGTGGGCGTTCCCGGCGGACCTTCCGCCACCACGAGGTCGCCCAGTTCAGCCCGACCCGGAACACCCATCCGGCGGGGTTGTCGAGCTGCCGGACCCGGTCCCACCGTGCGTACGCCCTTGCCATCGCCTCGTCGGCGGCCTCGCGGGCCAGTCCGACGTCCCCCGTGGCGAGGGCCAGTGCCCGGTGGATCCGGTCGACGTGCGCCCGGTAGAACCGCTCGAACGGCACGGCCGGGTCGGCGTCGGGCCCACCCGGACCGAGCTCGTCGGACGGCCGGACCGGCGAGGCGACGTCGCTTCCCATGCCAGGTACACGCTTCCCACCCGGGATCGGTTCCCACCCGTCCGCGCCGACTCTGCGAACAGTCGGCGGGTGGGACGAACCTCTGTTCCGCCCCCTTTGCTCTGCTTCAACGGACGCAACAGATCTCGTTGATTTCTGATGCGTGGGTTGAAGCAGAGCAAAGGAGGCGAATGGGCAGGGTGTGACCCCCGGCGAGCCGTTGTCCACAGGCTTGTCCACAGGGGTTGCCGCGCCGGCCGCCGAGCCAGGACAGTTTCGACATGACCTCCGCCTTCGACCCGCCCGACACGGGGCCGACCCTGGGACCGTTTCCCGTCGAGGGAATCGTCCGCCGGGCGCGCCGCATCGTCGGCCTCAGCCAGATCCGCATGGCACGGTTCGCCAAGGTGGCACCGTCGACCGTCGCCCGGGTGGAGGCCGGCACCCTGACGCCGAGCCTGGCGGTGCTGGAACGGCTCCTCGGCGCGGCGGGGCTCTATCTCGTCGTGGTCGACCAGGAAGGCCGCCTCGTCCGTCCGATGGAAGTGTGGGACGACACGCGCGACGGCGCCGGCCGTCGCTATCCGGCGCACCTCGACACGATCCTCGACCCGAAGCCGGGCGAGTGGTGGGCGGACATCTACGGGCTGGCGCGGCCGCCGGAGACGTTCCACCGCTGCCCCGTCGAGCGGGAGATGCGGCGCCGCCTCAGCGTGTGGGAGGTACGCGTCGCCCAGAACCGGTCCGCCCCTCGACCGCCTGATCCGGACCGGTACGGCTGACGGCCCGCCGGCCAGGCGAAGGGCCTGGCCGGCGGGCCGTCAGCGAGCGGACCCGGATCAGTCGTCGTCGACGATGGTGCCGGTGCCGAGCGGGTCGGCGAGGCGCAGACCCGGTATGCCGGCCACGAGCAACGTCAGCTTCTCGTCGGCCTCGCGCTTCCGGTCACCGCGCACGGTCACCGGGAAGGTGAGGGTCGTCTGACCGGCCGCGAGGGTCCTGCACCCGACGTACGACTCGTAGTCCGAGCCGGACCGGGCGGTCGTCCCGTAGGTCGCGGCGCACACCAGCACCGGCTGGGACAGCGGTCGCGAGACGGTGACGGTGAAGTCGAGCCGGACGTTGCCCCGATCGCCCTCGACCACCGACGCGTCGGCCACGCTGAGCGACGCGCGGGAGCGGAACCGCGCCACCTGCGGGTCGTGGTCGCTGGAGCCGCGCGTGCCGTCACCGGCGTGCTCGGCCGGCCAGTCGGCGTTGATGTGCGCGGCGCGCATCTGCACCAGGTCGCGGTGCAGCGCCCCGTTCACGAACAGGTGGTCCAGCGTCTGCGCCTGCCCCTCGAAGCTGTACGAGTAGGCGGACGACGGTGCGTCGGCGAGCAGGTCCTCCCAGAGGTTGCGCAGCCCCGCCTCGTACAGCGGACCGAGCTGGTCCGACGGCGTCAGGTCCGCCCCGGTCGCGATCGGGTCGTCGGGGCGCGGGAAGACGTTCAGGTCACCGCCGTACACCACGCGCGCGTTCGGGTCGGACGCCTCGATCGCCGACACGATCGCGGCGCCGTAGGCGGCCTGCTCCCGGCGCTGCCCCACCCGGGCGTCCGGCGTGGACGAGTAGTGGTTGCTCGCCGCCCACACCGTGAACCGCTCGCTCGACCCGGGCGCGGCGGCCACGGAGAACTTGCCGAGCTGCGGCGCCCGGGTGAAGACGTTGTTCCCGTCCTTGCCGGTCGAGGTGTCCACGTCGGACGGCAGCACCGCGTTGAGCGCCTTCGGGTTCTGCACGTCCGCGTTCGTCGGCAGCCCCGCCGAGCGGTACTGCACCGTCGGCGACGAACCCAGCAGCGGGTCACCGGCGGTCGCCTCGGCCAGCGAGACCCGGTCGGTGCGGAAGAGGAACGCCGAGGTGATGCCCCGGTCGTCCGCGCCGGTGCGGTCGTACGCGGCCGCGTAGGCGGGGCCGCCCTTCGCGGCGATGGTCAGCGCCAGCTCCTGGAGGGTGTCCGGGGCGCCGTCGGCGTCGTTCATGGTACCGCAGACCAGCTCACTGCCGCTGACCGTGCAGATGTCCTGGTCCTCCGCCTCCTGCACGAGGATCAGGTCGGGGGAGTGCAGGTCGGTGGTGATCTGGTCGGCCAGCGCGGCGAGCTGCTCCCGGTACTCCTCGTCACTGCCCGGCACGTAGTCGAACGGCGGGCGGACGCCGGTGCAGCCGGCGTTGCCGGCGAAGTCGCAGCCGTCGAACGGGTCGTCGCGGAAGTCGTACAGGTTCTCCACGTTGTACGTCGCGACCGCGAACTCCTCCGACCGCCTGGCCGGCTGCGGCGGGTTGTTCTTCGACGGGTCGGCCCCGGCGGCGAAGGCGGCCGACTCGACCTGGACGCCGTACTTCTCGAAGGAGTAGTAGAGGCCGCCGACGGCGTCACCGGTCAGCGTGTCGAAGGTGTGCGCCGGCGGCAGCAGGGCAGCGTTGTCCCCGGCCACCGCCTTGACGCCCATGCTGCCCAGCATGATCCGCTGACCGTTGCCGTCGTCGAAGGTGCGCGTCGGGTCGTTGTCGAGCGGGTGGGTGTCCCGGAAGACCCGGCGGGTGTACGGGTCCGCGCGGTCGAGCAGCGGGTCGTCCCGGTCGATGACGAAGGTCTCGGCGTCGGCCGTGGAGGCGAAGACGTTCCGTCCGCTCACCGCGGCGCTCCCGGCGCGTACCCGGAGCCGCGCGCCCTCGTGCCGCTCCCAGAAGCGCTGCGCGTCCGCCAGGTCTACCGGCGGAACCGCGTCGGTCACCGCGACCACCGCGTTCACGTCCAGCCCGGAGGCGACCTTGCGGACCAGCGACGCGCTGGAGAGCTGGGTCATGTTGAAGTACTCGGAGACGCGGGCCCGCAGCACCACCTCGTCGCCGACGGCCGGCACGTAACCGCCGATGAGCGACGTGAACGAGCCCATGAAGACGAAGATGCCGTCGGAGCTGGTCGGGTCGCCGTCGGTGGCGTCGGAGCGGCTCTGGAGGAAGAAGCCGTGCTGGTCCCGGCCGGACGAGTCCCGGGCCAGGGTGCGCTGGGTGACGACCCCGCGGACGTCGTGGAGCGTGCTGCTGGTGCCGTTGCCGCTGGCCGGCGCGAGCGGCGAGCGGTCGGCCGGGCCGGACTCGGCGTCGGTGGTCGGGCCCTGCACCTCCCCGACGGTCAGCTCCCGGGTGACCTGCACGGTCAGGGTGCAGGTGGCGGTGGTGCCGTCCGCGTCGGTCGCGGTCAGGAGCACCGAGTACGCCCCGGCGGCCAGGTCGGCGCTCGCGGTGACGGTGGCCCGGGCGGTGCCGCCGGCCGCCTCGGCGGGGGTGACCGCGGTACGGCTGATGGAACCGGTGGTCGGCGTCGGGCTGACCGAGGTGACGGCCAGGTCGACGATCCGGTCGTCCGGGTCGGTGGCGGTGACCTCGCGGGTCGCGGCGGTGCCGGCCGACGTGGCGAGCGTGCCGCCACACGTGACGGTGGCCGGCGCGTCGACCGGGCCGCCGCCGTCGGTTGTGTGCGCGCCGAGCCCGTCGACCGTGTCGACGGCGAAGCCCGCCCACTGGGCGGCCGGGTCGAAGGCGTCGGCGGGATCGGTGTCGCCGGCGGTGACGCCGCCCAGGCGGCGCAGCGTGTTGTCGGCGGTGCTGGTCGCCCCGGCACCCCATTCGGTGCCCGGGTCCACGCCCACCTGGCCGATCGAGTCGAGCACGGTGTCGCCCCGGCGGAGCACGACCGCGTCGTCGCCGTTGAACAGGCCGCTGCCGGTGGTCTGGTCGGCCTGGGCGAGGATCGCGGCGTTCGCCGAGGAGTGGGCGAAGACGTGGACGTCACCCGCCGCCACCGTGCCGGTCAGGGGGAAGGCCGTCGGAGTGGTGGAGCCGTTGAAGTACAGCAGCAGCTGGTAACCGCCGGCGCTCAGGTCTATCGGCGCGCCGGTGCCGTTGAAGAGCTCGATCGCCTTGTTGTTGGACGAGCCTTCGACGTACTCCGAGATGAACAGGTCGGTGGGCGCGGCGCTGGCCGCGGTGGGTGCGACTCCGACGGCCGTGACGGTGACGGCGGCGGTGGCGGTCGCGAGCGCGGCGATTGTGCGGCGCGGGCGCATGGAGCCTCCACGGTGGGTGGGCATGAACTAACGCACGTTAAGTGGCGTGGTTGACCGCCGTCCATCCCCCGACGGACGCTTTCGTGAACTTCTCAGCGCCCCGGGTCGAGCCGGTGCACCAGGTCGGCGACGTCCACGCTGTACTCGCACCACTCGCGGTCGGGGCGGTACCCCAGCTCGGCGTTGACCTTGAGCATCGCCTCGTTGGCCTGGGCGTTCCAGGTCTGCACCTCGACGAGCTGCGGTTCGGCGGAGCGCAGCTCCAGCAGCATGCGTGCCTTGATCGCCCGGTCGATGCCGTACCCGCGGTGGTCCTGGACGACGATCGTGTCGTACTGGTCGGCGCGGGTCGGGTGCTGGGCCGGCACCACCACCTCGGTCAGGCCGGCCACCTCGCCGGATTGCTCGTGCAGGGCGAGCACGATGTACGGCTTCATGCCCCGCCGGTGCAGGCAGTCCAGGCTGTCGCGCAGCCGCTGCGGATCGTACGAGCTGGGGCGCAGTTCGCCGTCCTCGACGTCGCGCACCTCGGCCTTGGCCCGCGCGTACGCCTCGATCAGCTCGTCCGGGGGCCCACCGGGGTGGAACTCCAGGTGGTAGCCCGCGCCGATGCCGGAGGCCATCTCGGTCAGCTCGGCCCAGTCCACCGTGGCGAGGTCGAGCACGCTGCGGGTTTCCACGTACTCCTTGGCGAAGCCGAGCGCCTCGTAGAAGCCGACCGCCGGGGTGTCGCCGACCACCTCGACGCCGATCGACTGGAACCCCTCGTGGTAGACCCGGCGGGCGGCGGTCAGCACCAGGTCGCGGCCGAGGCCGGTGCGGCGCGCGGACGGGTGCACCAGCACCTCCAGCACGCCGATGTCACCGAGCAGCAGCACGTGGACCTGACCCATGATCGCCCCGGGGACGCCGTTCGAGGCCGGCTCCGCCTGGGCGACCCAGGAGATCCGGCGCTCACCGGGCATCACCTCGGCCAGGTATTCCCGCAGGGAATTCTCCTGCCACGGCGGATCCTGCGGCAGATCGGCCGCCAGGACCGCGTTCAGCGTGTCCAGCAGCGACGCGATCTCGGCGGACGACGCGGTCCTGGGGTCCCACTCGCGCACCATCACCCGTCTAGCTTGCCGCTAACGGCTGCCCGGGGGAAGTGTCCAGTTCTCCAATGTATGCGGACGATCACGTCACGTGCGGCTGGCCTGCCCGTACTGGTTGGCCCGGTCGAACACGTCCTGCGCGTACGCCCGGACGTCGTTGTACGACAGGATGGCGTTCCACCAGTCACCGGCGATGGTCAGGTTGCGGCTCCCCTTGCACAGGTAGTTCGCGGCGGCCAGGGCGGCGTCGTCGATGTCGTGCGGGTCCTTGCGGCCGTCGTTGTCCGCGTCGGCGCCGACCTCCTGCCACGTGGTCGGGATGAACTGCATCGGCCCGATCGCCCGGTCGTAGGTCGTGTCCCGGTCGAGCACCCCGCGGTCGGTGTCGCGGATCAGCATCCGGTTGTCGCGCCCGTCCAGCGGGAGGCCGATGATCTCGGGGGCGGCCCGGCCGTCCGTGCCGAGCCGGGCGCCGTTGGCCTGCCCGTGCGCGGACTCGACGTGCCCGATCGCGGCCAGCGTGGTCCAGCTCAGCCCGCAGCTCCGGTTGGTCTGGGCGAGCACCAGCTCGGCGTACCCGTACGCCTGCATGGCCACTGGGGCGATGCCCACCTTCGGGCCGATCTGAGCGGCCCAGGCGGCGAGGGCGTCGGCGGGCCGGCCGGTGCCGGGCGCCGGGACGACCGTGCCGCCGGTTGGCGCCACGGCCGTGGGTCCGCCGAGCGGCGGCAGCGTCGTGGCCGGCAGCGGTGCGCCCGCCGCCAGGGTCGGGTCGGCAGCGGTCGTCGGCGCTCCCGCGCTGGCGTCGACCGCGACCGGCCGGGAGCGCACGGCCGCGGGTACCAGCAGGGCGCCGGCCGCGGCGGTCGCCGCCACCAGGAAGAGCAGGAAGACGCCGGGCAGGGTGAGCCGCCCGCTGGGGCGCCGCGACCAGTCGCGGACCGCCCGGGTCGCACCCGCCGCCAACCGTCCCGGCGGGATCCGTACGGCGTGCGCGAAGGGGACCCGGCGCCGCCGGGCTGCCGCGGGCCGGTCCGGGGCGGCCGGGTCGACCGGGGGCAGCGGGTCGACCCGGGTGACGGTGAGGTCGTCGCCGGTGCGCGGCGGCGCCGTCCCGGCAGGGCCGTCGGTCCGTGCCGCCGTGTCGTCGGTCCGTGCCGCCGTGTCGTCGGTCCGTGCCGCCGTGTCGTCGGTCCGTGCCGCCGTGTCGTCGGCGTGCGGCGGGTCGTCGTCGGTGTGCGCCGCCTTGTCGTCGGCGGAGGGTGTCGCCGAGCGCAGCCACGGCCGGCGTGGACGGGGCACCGAGGCGAACGGCTCGTCCGGGGCGGCGCCGGAGCCGGCGAACGGGCCGTCGGGCGGCGCGGCCGGCCGGAGGGGTCGAAGGGTCGTCCTGTCCTCGCCGTCCACCACCCGTCGAGTATCACCCATGTTCCGCGCGACGTCAGGACCGGTCGTACGCTGATGCCATGCCCCGGTACGAGTTCCGCTGCCGCGCCTGCGGCGACACCTTCGAGGTCAACCGTCCCATGGCGCGGGCCGCCGAGCCGGCGTCCTGCCCGCAGGGGCACGACGACACGGTGAAGCTGCTGTCCACGGTCGCGGTGACCGGCCGCGGTGGGGCGGGCGCGCCCGCCCCGGCACCGAGCGGTGGCGGCTGCTGCGGCGGTGGCTGCGGCTGCTGAGCCGCACTCGGAGTCCGTCGGTACGGCTGTCGCGCTTGCCCGCACGAGGTCCTAGTGGCACGTTGGGGCGGAGCCGGGGCGGCCGTTCTCACGATGCGTGACGGCTTGCTTTCAGGCAGCATGAACCCGACGTCACGGGGCGGAGGTTCCACGCATGTCGCCACGGATCCACCTCCCGACCGGGTTGGTGACCTTCGTCTTCACCGACATCGAGGGCTCGACCCGGCTGGCCCAGCTGCTCGGGCCCGACTACCGGCCGGTGCTGCGGGAGCACCGGCGGCTGCTGCGCCGGACCATCGCCGCCACCGAGGGCGCGGAGCTGCTCACCGAGGGGGACTCGTTCTTCCTGGCCTTCGGTGACGCGACCGCCGCGCTGACCGCCTGCCTGACCGCCCAGCGGGCCCTGGCCAGTCACGACTGGCCGACGCAGGAGGCCGTGCCCCGGGTGCGGATGGGCCTGCACACCGGGTGGGCCGAGCCGCGCGACGGCGAGTACGCGAGCCCCGAGGTCCACCGCGCGGCCCGGGTCGCCGCGGCCGCGCACGGCGGGCAGGTGCTCTGTTCCGCGGCCACGGCGAGGCACGCCGACCCGCTGCCGTCCGGCGCGTCGCTGCTCGACCTCGGCCTGCACCGGCTGCGCGGCTTCGACGACCGGGAGCGCCTGTTCCAGCTCGTCGCCCCCGGGTTGGAGCGCCAGTTCCCGCGCCCGCGTACCGCCGACGCGGTGGCGCACAACCTGCCGACCCAGGTCACCTCGTTCGTGGGCCGGCAGAGCGAGCGCGCCGAGCTGCGGCGGCTGGTGGAGGGGCACCGGCTGGTCACCGTGCTCGGTGCGGGCGGCACCGGCAAGACGCGCCTCGCCGTGGAACTCGCCGGCGACCTGGTGGAGTCCTATCCGGACGGGGCCTGGTTCGTCGACATCGCCACCGTCACCGACCCGGGTCTGGTGGCGTTCGCCATCGCCGCCGTGCTCGGTCTCCGCCCGGAGCCGGGCCGCCCGATGGTGGACACCCTGGTGGAGTACGCGGCCGCCCGCCGGATGCTCGTCCTCCTGGACACCTGCGACGCCCAGCCGGCCGCGTCGGCCGAGGTGATCTCCCGGCTGCTCGCCGGCGGGACGGGCGTGCGGGTCCTCGCCACCAGCCGGGAGTCGTTCGGGCTGCCCGGCGAGGTGGTGTGGCGGATCCCTCCGCTGTCGGTGGACCGGCCCCCGGACGGCGCGGAGAGCGACGCGGTCGCGCTGCTGCTCGACCGGACGGCCGCGGCCCGGGGCGGCCGGCAGCCGGATCCGGCCGAGTCGGCCGACCTGCGCCGGGTCGTGCAGCGGCTGGACGGCCTTCCGCTCGCCATCGAGCTGGCCGCCGCCCGGCTGCGGGTGCTCTCCGTCGGCCAGCTCGCCGAACGACTCGACGATGTGCTGGGCACCCTGGACGCCGGCCGGGACGACCCGGAGCCGCCGCCGGCCGATGGCGGCTGGACGGGTAACCAGCAGGACACGGTGGATCTCGTCGCGGCGGCGGCCGGGATCAGCCCGCCCAGCCCGGCGACCCGGGCGGTGCAGCGGTCGGCGACCGAACGGCACGTCACCATGCAGGCCACCGTCACGTGGTCGTACCGGACGCTCGGGCCGCGCGCGGCCCGGCTGCTGCGGTGGCTGGCCGTGTTCGCCGGGCCGGTGGACCTGCCGACGGTGGAGTGGCTGCTCGGGGACGACCCGCTCGACCCGCTGTCGGTACTGGTGGACAAGTCGATGGTGCTGGCCGAGCCGCACGCGTCGGGCAGCACGTACCGGATGCTCGACCCGATCCGCGCGTACGCGGCGCGGCGGCTGGTGGAGGCGGGGGAGGAGCAGACCGCCCGGGACCGGCACGTGGCCTGGTCCGCCCACGCCCTCCAACGGGTGCACCTCGGTCCGGACGGCCGGCCGGCGACCCTCTCGCTGTACGCGCTCGATCCGCTCGCCGGCGAGCTGCGCGCCGCGCTGCGCTGGTGCGCCACGGGTGGCAGCGCCCGGGCGGGGCTGGAACTGGCCGGTGGGCTGGACCAGTGGTGGCGGGAGCGGGGGCTGGCCCGGGAGGGGCGGCTCTGGCTGTCCCGGCTGTACGGCCGGATCGCCGAGACCGGGGAGCGCATCCCGGAGGCGGAGCTGGCGGCGGCGTACCACATGCACTCGCTGCATGCCGGCGCCGACGGCGAGTTCGCCGAGGAGCTGCGCTTCTCCCAGCGCGCGGAGGAGGCGGCGCGGCAGGCCGGTGACGCGGGCCTGCTCGCCCGGGTCCTGGCCGGTCGGGCGGCGCCGCTGGTCGACATGGGACAGTTCGCCGAGGCGGAGCGGGTGTGCCGCGAGGTGATCGACTGGGCGCACCGGCAGGACGTGGTGGGTGACGCCCTGTTCGCCGTGTTCAGCCTGGCCGAGCTGCTCTGGCGCCGGGGCGCGCTGGACGAGGCGGCCGAGCTGCTCGGGGCGGCCCGCCCGGTGGAGGCGGCCCGCCCGGTGGAGCGCGGCCGGCGCTCGGTGGACATGCTGCTCGGCCTGGTCGCGCTGGCCCGGGGGGACCTGATCGCCGCGCACGAGCACCTGCTGGTGGCGCTCCGCTCCCGCATGGCGCACGGTTTCCACGGTCGCGCCTGCGACACGCTGCACGCGATCGCCGTGCGCTGCGCCGCCGGGGGTGACCCGCTGGCCGCCGCGCGGCTGTTCGGGGCGGCGCAGGCGACGCGGGCGAGCCTGCGCTCCACGCCGGGCATCTACGGGGCGTACTGGGCGCAGCGCCAGATGGAGCTCCGCGAGGCGTTGGGTGACGCCGCCTTCGACGACGCGTACGCCGTGGGTGCGGAGTTGGGTCTGGAGGAGGCGGCCGCACTGGCGCTCAGCATCGAGCACCCCGACCTGGCCGCCGATTCGACCCGCTTCGCCACGGGCACCCCCACCCCCACCCCCACCCCCCGCCAACCCACCGCCACCCCCACCCCCACCCCCACCCCCCACACCGAACACGCCTGACCCTCACCGCGTTGATCATGAAGTTAGCGGGCGGTTCGATCTCCATTTCACCCGCTAACCCCATGATCAACTTGGCGTACCCCTGGGTGCGGGGGTGTGGGTCAGGTGCGGGCGCGGCGTTCGGCGTCGGCCTTCATCTTCGCGGCGCGGTCGATGTCGGACTGCTGGACGGCGGCGACCGAGCCGAAGATGCTGACCGCCTGGTAGTAGGTCCAGGCCAGGCTGTAGCAGGCGGGCCGGACGACCGAGCTGTACGTGGCGCAGACCCGCTTCAGGTCCTCGTAGAAGGCGCTGTCCAGGCGGGCCTTGTTCGACGAGAACAGGCCCATCGCCTTGTAGTTGCGGTACCCGAAGTCGTGGCGGTAGCAGGAGAGGCTGAAGTTGAACCCGAGTGGGTTGTCCGGGCTCGACGAGCAGTAGTCGGTGGACCAGTCGAAGGCGTACTCGGACCAGGCGGCCTTGTTCAACCGGCCGGCGTTCCAGGCGTTGTAGCTGGTGGCGCTGGTCTGGGTCCAGCCGGACAGGACGGAGAGCTTCTGCTCCCGGGTGACGGCCGCGGCGGGGGAGGCGAGGCCGAGGGCGACGAGCAGGGTGACCGTGAGCGAGGCGAGGAGGGTGGCGAGGCGTCTGGACACGATTACCTCCGCGAGGGTGAGCGGGACGGCATGTTACCGGCGGGTTACCGGGTGTAGATCAGTGTCGATGCCGTACCTCGCGGCGACCTCGCGGCGGTCTCAACATTTCGTGTCCGGCGCCTAAACAGACGAATGCCCCGGGCGCCAGGGGCGCCCGGGGCATTCAGCGCAGGGTCAGCGCACGAAGGCCGGCGGGCTGGCCGGTCCCTCGTTGGCCACCCGGTCGACCGCCCGCACGTAGTACGTGTACGAGTGGCCCGCCTCCGCGGTGGTGTCCACCCAGGACTCGACCCCACCGGTCGCCCGGACCGTGTCGACCAGGTGCGCCGCGTCGGCGAAGTCGCACCGGCCGGCCAGGTCGAACCCGTCGAGGCGGTAGATCGCGTACGACGTGGCGGTGCCCAGCGGGCCCCTCCCGTCGGCCGGCTGCCGCCAGGTCAACTTGACGCCGTCGTCCTGCCGTTCCTTACCGGTGACCACCGGCATGAGTAGCGGCTTGGCGGGCAGGTGCGGCATCGCCGGCACCAGGGCCGGGCGGGAGTAGTGCTCGGCGGCGTAGATGTCGGTCGCGCCGAGGCGGTTGGCCCGCACCTGGACGGCCGAGAAGTGCACGTTGCCGAGCACCTCGGGGTACTGCCGGTTGAGCGTCAGGTGGTCGGACAGCTCGCGCGGGTTCATCCAGAACGAGCCGTACGCCGGCTCGCCGCTCTTGTAGTCGGCCTGCCCGATGTAGAGCTGCACGCGGGTGCCGCGCACCTGCTCGGCCCACCACGGGACCAGACGCGCGTAGTCGGCGGCCGGGTACTGGCCGATGTACCAGTACAGCTGCGGCACCACGTAGTCGATCCATTCCTCCTTGATCCACTTGCGGGTGTCGGCGGAGATGATGTCGTACGACTGGCTGCCGGTGGTGTCCGAGCCCAGCGGGTCGACGGACTTGTTGCGCCAGATGCCGAACGGGCTGACGCCGAACTTCACCCACGGCTTCTCGGCCTTGATCTTGGCGTTCATCTCCTGGATCAGCAGGTTGATGTTGTCCCGCCGCCAGTCGGCCTTGTCGGTGAAGCCCCGGTTGAACTCCGCGAACGTCGCGTCGTCCGGCACCTGGTGGGTGCCGCTCGGGTACGGGTAGAAGTAGTCGTCGAAGTGGACGCCGTCGATGTCGTACCGCTTCACCGCGTCGAGCATCGCGGTCTGGACGAACTCGCGGACCGCCGGGATGCCGGGGTTGTAGTAGAGCCGGCTGCCGGCGACGCCGGCCGGCGGGTACGCGAAGACCCAGTCCGGGTGCTCGCGGACCGGGTGGTCGGGCGCCAGCTTGCTGATGTCGGCGCCGGCGCCGCTCGGTGCGGGCATCGAGACGCGGTACGGGTTGAACCAGGCGTGGAACTCGAGGTTGCGCTTGTGCGCCTCCTCGACGACGAAGGCCAGCGGGTCCCAGCCCGGGTCCTTGCCGCGCTCCCCGGTCAGGTACTCCGACCACGGCTCGTGCGGCGAGGGCCAGAACGCGTCGGCGGTCGGGCGGATCTGGACGACGACGGCGTTGTGGTTGAGCCGCTCGGCGAGGTCGAGCCAGCCCAGGTACTCGGCCTTCTGCGCCGCGACCTGGTCCGGCGCGGTCCAGGAGCCCTTGGTGGGCCAGTCGATGTTGGTGACCGACGCGATCCACATGGCACGGAACTGCCGCTTCGGGGTGGCCGGGTCGGTGGTGCAGGTCGTGGTGGAGGCGGCGCTGGCCGTGTCGGGCGCCGCGGCGGCCGGGGTGGCGGCGACGAGCGCCCCCAGCAGCGCGGCAGCGAGCCCGGCGGCGCCGAGCCGAGTTGCCTTCATACGGTGTGTCCCTTCGTTGGGCCCCCGTGACAGGGTTCGACGCGGCCCTCCCGGCAACATCCGCCGTTGAGTAAGTGCCGCTGGTAGAAAATTTTCACACCGTGCGTGCTCCGCGCAAGGGTCTGCGCCCGATCGATCCGTCCGTCGCTTTCCGGATCCGTCGAGTGGCCCCCGTCACCGTGCCCACGGTGACCATCTCCCCACCCCCTGTCGCCGCCCGGTTGCGCCGACGCAGGTGTCAAGAAGGGCCCCTTGTACAACGCCAGGCGTTAACAAGGGGCCCTTCCTTCCTTGACCGCCACCGTAGAGTGCGGGCCAGCAGTGGGGGAGGAAGCGGTGCGGCACAGGCTCAAGGACGTCGCGGAGCGGGCCGGAGTGTCGGTCAAGACCGTCTCCAACGTGGTCAACGGCTACGTGCACGTCCGGCCGGACACCCGGGCGCGGGTCGAGGAGGCCATCGCCGAGCTGAACTACCGGCCCAACCTGTCCGCCCGCAACCTGCGCAAGGGGCGCACCGGGGTGATCGCCCTGGCCGTGCCGGAACTGGACATCCCGTACTTCGCCGAGCTGGCCCGGCACGTCGTCACCGCCGCCGCCGAGCTGGGCTGGACGGTCCTGATCGACCAGACCGGCGGCGGCCGGGAGCAGGAACGGGTCGCCGCCGCGGGCATCGGCGACCACCTGATCGACGGTCTGATCTTCAGCCCGCTCGCGCTCACCGCCGACGACCTGGCCGGCCTGGACGGCACCCCGATGGTGCTGCTCGGCGAACGCGTCGACCACGGCCCCGCCGACCAGGTGGGGATCGACAACGCCGCCGCCGCCCGGACGATGACCGCCCACCTCATCGGGCTCGGCCGCCGCCGGGTCGCCGCGATCGGGTCGCAGCGCACCCCCGAGGGCGCGAGCGCGCGGCTCCGGCTCGCCGGTTACACCGCCGCGCTCGCCGACGCCGGCATCGCGTACGACGAGTCGCTCGTGGCGCCCGCGCCGGCCTGGCACCGCGCGGGGGGCGCGGCCGCGATGCGGTCCCTGCTGACCTCGGGGGTACGCCCCGACGCCGTCTTCTGCTTCAACGACACCCTCGCGCTCGGCGCGCTGCGCGCCCTGCACGAGGCCGGCCTGCGCGTGCCGGAGGACGTCGCGGTGGCCGGCTTCGACGACATCGAGGACGGCCGTTTCTCGGTCCCCACCCTGACCACCATCGCCCCGGACAAGGAACGCATCGCGCGCCTGGCGGTCGACCTCCTCGCCAACCGCCTCGTGGGCGACCGCACAGCCCCCCCACGCAAACTCCCCGCCCCCTGGACCCTCCTCCCCCGCGAATCCACCACCCACCCCTAACCCCCCACCCCCGGGCCGTCCTGGTCGATCATGGAGTTAGCGGGTGGTTTGATCTCCAATTCACCCGCTAACCCCATGATCGACACGTCCCCTGCGGTGGGTGGGGTGGGTGGGGTGGGTGGGTTAGGCGAAGAAGCGGGCCAGGTGGGAGGGGGACGGGCCGTCGGCGTCGGGCGGGAGCGGGGTCAGGTCGGCGAAGATGCTGGCACCGTCGCAGCCGGCGTGCAGCGGGTACCAGCGCGGGGTGCCCGGTGGGCGTTGCATGCAGATCCCCTTGATGGTCTGGACGTCGAGCAGCCGGACATGGGTGGGGTCGGCGACCGCGTTGACGTGCCCCCACCAGGGGCTCATCACGTGCAGGACGCCGCCCGGGCGCAGCACCCGGTGCGCCTCGTCGACCAGCGGCAGGAAGTCGATCAGGTGCTCCAGGATGTGGACGGTGAAGAGCACGTCCACCGAGTCGTCGGCAAGGGGCAGCGTGCTCGACAGGTCCGCGACCGCGTCCACTCCCGGCGCCGGGAAGATGTCCAGTCCCAGGTTGCCCGGCCACTGCTTGGTCGGCCCGCAGCCCAGGTCCACCACGACGGGGTCCCGTCCGCCGACGCGGACCCGGCACCAGACGGCCAGGACCCCGGCGAGCCGGCCGACGCGGTCCCGCACCAGACGCAGGTCGTCCGGCTCGCCGACCTCCCCGGTCAGGTGAGCCACCCCCCGGTCGAAGCGCACCTCGACGGCGAGGTCCCGCAGGCGGTCGTCGTGCCGCGCCTGGTCCGTCCAGGCTTCGGCGAGGAACTCGTCGACCGCCCGCAGCCGCTCGGCCGAGGGCGGGGTCAGTGCCAGCGCGACCATCGGCCCACCTCCGGCCGCCCGTTACCCACATCGCCGCCTGGTATGCCCTGCCCTTCGGTGGACCTGCCCCGGGCCCCGGGACAACACTCGGGTCGCCCGCCCGCCCGCGATCGACCCGAGGGCGGCGGCATCGGGCGGTCCCGGCGTCGTCGACACCGCCACGCCGGCGGCATCGCGGCCGACGTGAGCTCCGGCGCCCGGCCGGTAGTGCGGTGGGCGTCAGCCGGAGATCGTGCGGCGGGGCCGGCCCACCGTACGCATCCGGGCACGTGGCTGGGGAGCCGCCGGCTTGGGCCGCTTCAGGTGGTAGCGGTGCAGCTCGTTGTTGCCGGGCAGGGACGGGTCCTCGCTCATCGCGACCAGCTCCCAGCCCTGGTCGCCGGCCCGGTTCAGATGGGCCAGCGCGGTGTCCCCGTACGGCGTGACGTCGACCATCGTGCCGTCCGGGCCGTACCAGACGAAGACGACCTCCCAGCCGACGTCGGTGGTGGCCGCCTGCCGACGGCGGACCAGCAGCGCGTACTCCCACTTGAGCATGGGCTCATTCTCACCCGCCGCGACCGGGTCGGCACGGATCAGTCCTCGGCGATCCGTCCGGCGTCCACCCGGAGCCGCCGGTTGACGCTCACCGCGCCGAGCATCCGCCGGTCGTGGGTGACCAGCAGCAGCGTGCCGGGGTAGCCGGCCAGCGCGGACTCCAGCTGTTCGATGGCCGGCAGGTCGAGGTGGTTGGTCGGCTCGTCGAGCACCAGCAGGTTCACCCCGCGCCCCTGCAACAGCGCCAGCGCCGCCCGGGTGCGCTCACCGGGGGAGAGGGTCGCCGCGGGCCGCAGCACGTGCGCCGCGCGCAGGCCGTACTTGGCCAGCAGGGTCCGCGCGTCGGCCGGTGACAGGTCGGGTACGGCCAGCCGGAAGGCGTCGAGCAGCGGCGGGTCGCCGAGGAACAGCTTGCGGGCCTGGTCCACCTCGCCGACGACGACACCGGGCCCGAGCGAGGACCGTCCGGCGTCCAGCGGCAGCCGGCCGAGCAGGGCGGCGAGCAGGGTGGACTTGCCGGACCCGTTCGCCCCGGTGACGGCTACCCGGTCCGCCCAGTCGATCTGGAGGTTCACCGGGCCGAGGGTGAAGGCGCCGCGGCGTACCACGGCGTCGCGGAGCGTGGCCACGACGGCGCCGGCGCGGGGCGCGGCAGCGATCTCCATGCGCAGCTCCCACTCCTTGCGCGGCTCCTCGACCACCTCCAGCCGTTCGATGAGCCGCTCGGTCTGCCGGGCCTTGGCCGCCTGCTTCTCGCTCGACTCGGAGCGGAACCTGCGGCCGATCTTGTCGTTGTCGGTGGCCTTGCGCCGGGCGTTGCGCACGCCCTTCTCCATCCATCCCCGCTGCATGCGGGCTCGCCCCTCCAGGTCGGCGCGGGTCTCGGCGTACTCCTCGTAGTCGGCGCGGGCGTGCCGCCGCGCCACCTTCCGCTCCTCCAGGTAGGCCGCGTAGCCGCCGCCGTAGTGGTTGACCTGCCGCTGGTGCAGGTCCAGTTCGAGGACGCGGGTCACGGTGCGGGTGAGGAACTCGCGGTCGTGGCTGACCAGGACGGTCCCGGCGCGCAGGCCGGTGACGAACTCCTCCAGCCGCTCCAGCCCGGCCAGGTCCAGGTCGTTGGTGGGCTCGTCGAGGAGGAAGACGTCGTACCGGCTGAGCAGCAGCGACGCCAGCCCGGCGCGGGCGGCCTGGCCGCCGGAGAGGCCGGTCATCTCCAGGTCGAGGGAGACGGCGAGGCCGAGGTCGGCGGCGACCTGCTCGGCGCGTTCGTCCAGGTCGGCGCCGCCGAGGGCGAGCCAGCGGTCCAGTGCTTCGGCGTACGCGTCGTCGGCGCCGGGCGCCCCCGCGGTCAGCGCCTCGGTGGCCGCGTCCAGCGTCGCCTGTGCCCCGGCGACCCCGGTGCGCCGGGCCAGGAAGTCGCGGACCCGCTCGCCGGCCCGCCGCTCCGGTTCCTGCGGCAGGTGCCCGACGTTCGCGATGGGCGGGCTGATCGTGACGCTCCCGGCCTCGACGGGTGACAACCCGGCGAGCGTACGCAGCAGCAACGTCGACTTGCCCGCACCGTTCGGCCCCACGAGCCCGACGACGTCCCCGGGCGCAACGACAAGATCGAGCCCGGCGAAGAGCTCCCGCTCCCCGTGCCCCGCGCTCAGGCCTTTGACAACCAACGTCCCACTCATCAGCCCGCAACCCTATCCGCACCCCACCTACCCCGCGATCTTCACTTCGCATCCGGACGCAACGGGGCAAAGCTGGCATACGGTGGGCCGGAAATGCATGATCGGCGAGGGTGGTCCGCCACGGACCGGGCACACTTCTCGGCGTGGTGACGACTCTCGCGATCGACTGCGGCGGCGGTGGGCTCAAGGCGTCGGTTCTCGACGCCGCCGGGACCATGCGGGCGCGGCCGGTACGCGTGCCGACGCCGTACCCGCTGCCGCCCGCGCTCTTCGTCAAGACCCTGCGGGACCTGGGGTCGCGGCTGCCGCCGGCGGACCGCCTGACCGTGGGGATGCCGGGCATGATCCGGCACGGGGTGGTGGTGGCCACGCCGCACTACGTCACCCGCTCCGGCCCGCGCAGCCGGGTGGACCCCGAGCTGGTCGCCGAGTGGTCGGGGTACGACGCGCGCAGCGCCCTCGCCGACGCCTTCGGGGTGCCGGCGCTGGTGCTCAACGACGCCGAGGTGCACGGGGCCGGGGTGGTCGCCGGCACGGGTTGTGAGCTGGTGCTGACCCTCGGCACCGGGCTGGGCAGCGCCCTCTTCGACGGGGGCGTGCTCGCCCCGCACCTGGAGCTGTCCCACGCCCCCGTGCGCTGGGGCACCACCTACGACACGTACGTCGGGGAGGTCGAGCGGCGGCGGCTCGGGGACGCCTTCTGGTCGCGACGGGTACGGCAGGTGGTGGAGGGCCTACGGCCCGTCTTCCGCTGGGACCGGCTCTACCTCGGCGGGGGCAACTCGCGGCTGATCCGCCCCGAGCAACTGACCCGGATGGGTGACGACGTGGTGGTGGTGCCGAACACGGCCGGCATCGTCGGCGGCGTCCGCGCCTGGGACCTCGCCACCGCCCGGTCGGTCTGACGCGCCGCCCGGCGCCGCCAGGCGGCGCAATTCCCAGCGGGGAACAGTCGCGGTACGGCTGGTGTTGTGCCAGCGTCGGTTCAGTGGCGATGTGACACGAGGGGGTGGGTCGGATGGATCTTCTGGCCGAGTACCGGCGGGCGACTCTGTTCTTCGAAGCCGGTGACCCGACCGCAGCGGCCCGGCTGCTCGAGCCGATCGTCGAGGCCGAGCCCGGCAACTCCGCCGTCCGGCAGCTGCTGGCCCGCGCGTACTTCCAGTCGGCCCAGCTCAACCGGGCCGAGGAGCAGCTCCGCGAGCTGGTCGACCGGGACCCCAGCGACCACTACGCCCACCACGTGCTGGGCCGGACGCTGGAGCGGCTGAACCGGCCGGCCGACGCGCTGCGGCACCTGCGCATCGCGGCGGCGATGCACCACGCGAACGACGACTACCAGGCGGCACTGCGCCGGGTGGAGACCCGGTTCGGCCGCTGAGCGGCGACGACGGGGCGGTCCCTTTCCCGGGGGCCGCCCCGTCGTCGTCTCCGCCCCCGGTCAGGCCGGGAGGCGGTAGACGGACACGTGGGACCGCGAGTCGGCGGTGAACTCCGCCCCGGCCCAGTCGGCGTGCCGGCTCTCCAGCTCGAACCCGGCCAGCTGAGCCATCAGGTCCAGCTCCGCCGGCCAGATGTAGCGGTGCGGGCTCAGGGTGACCCGGGCCTGGCCGTCCTCGTCGTACCGGACGTGGTGCGACACGGCCCGCTGGTGCAGCACGTCGTACGTGTCCAGGCCGAGGTAGCCGGGCTCGCAGTGCCAGACCACGGCCGGCTGGCCCGGTGGAAGCTTGCGGAGCTCCGGTACCCACAGTTCGATCACGAACCGGCCACCGGGTTCGAGGTGCCGGGCCGCGTTGCGGAAGCAGGCGACCTGCTCCGCCTGGGTGTACAGGTTGGAGATCGTGTTGAAGACGAGGTAGACCAGCGTGTACGTCCCCGGGGCGGCGGTGACCGCCATGTCGCCCCGGACCACCGGGACCGTCTCCTCGTCCACCTTCGTCCGCAGCCGCTCGATCATCGGGCGGGACAGCTCGATCCCGGTGACGGGTACGCCCCGCTCGGCGAGCGGAACGGCCACCCGGCCGGTGCCGACGGCGAACTCGAGGGCGCGGCCGTCCCCGGCCAGCTCGACGAGCCGGTCCACCGTCGGCCCGAGCACATCGGGGGCGAACATGCCCGTGCCCGGGGTGTCGTAGCGGGCCGCGGCGTCGGCGTCCCAGAGGTCCTCCTGTCGCATCCCCCGACGGTGGTCGTCGGCGGCGGCGATGTCGACCGATTTCCGGCGGGCGGCGCCGCCCGGCAGGGCCGGTGCCCGGGGCCGCCGAGCGGCGGGCCGCCTACGATGGGGCTGCCATGGAACCCGACCCGGTGGAGGCCCGGCCGTGAAGCTCAAGCTGGACCTGCACGACATCTACAACAAGGGCACCGACATCGACCGTGCCCTGCGCGGGATCATGGACGAGGCGGTGGCGAAGAAGGCCACCCTCGTGGAGATCATCCCCGGCAAGGGTTCCGGCCAGCTCAAGAAGCGGGTGCTGCGGTTCCTCGACCAGAAGGACGTCAAGGCGCTCTACCACCGGGTCGAGAAGGACTCGAAGAACTTCGGCCGCCTCTTCATCCATTTCCGCTGGAAGTAGCGACGGTGGCCTGGTGGCTACCGCTACCGGCCGTCCGGGCAGCTGTTGTACGGTCGCCAGGTGATCGTCGAGGAGCACTGGTGGAACGGGGACGCGACGGCGCGAGGACGTCGTGACGTCTATATCCGCACCGACGGTCGGCGCTGGGAGGTGCAGGCGCAGATCGGTGGTGCGAACGGCCGGTCGAAGGTGCTGGAGTGCCACAGCCGTAGTTCGGCGGCCATCCTTGCGGGGGCCTGGCGCGGGGCCGACCCGGCCTGGCGCGAGGTGCTCCGCTGAGCGGCACCGGCTGCTGATCCCGGCCGGGAGGGTTCGCCCCGGCCGGGACCACTCGTCGTCCCGGCTACCAGGTTTCCTCGGGTGACCGGATTCAGAGCGGGTACGTGCGGGCCACCGCGAGCAGCTCCGAGCTGTGTGAGCCGACGACGCCGACGTCCGGTGGGCGGGGGCGGAAGCCGGGGAGCGCGTCCAGGCCGTCGCTGGCGTCCATCGCGCGGAACGCCACCTGGCCCGCCTTCGGTGCCACCGTCAGCGTCACCTCGATGCCCTCGGCCGGCGGAGCGTGGACGACCACCCCGAAGCCCCAGCGGCCCTCGCGCGGCTCGACCGGCACCGACCGGCCGGCCACCTCCGCGCGCAGCACGGTCGCCGTGCCGGCGTCGACGTGCAGGGCGGCCAGGCGGGCCGGCCGCTGCGGCGTGAGCCGTAGCCGCAGGGTGCGTTCCGCACCGGCGGTGGTGTCGGCGAGGACGTCCAGCCTCGGCGCGGGCAGGCCCGCCGCCTGGGCCGGACCGGCCAGCAGCCGCTCGTGCCCGAAGGCCGGGAACTCGTCGGCCACGGAGACGGGGGCGCCGTCCACGTACCCGTCGGTCCACGGCCGCGGCTCGGCCTCGTGGCTGAGCCAACGGGCCTGGCCGGTGCCGGCGTCGAGCGCGTACATCAGGTGGGTCGGCACGGGGTGCGCGGCGTCGAACCGGTCGACGCCGAGCCCGACGCCGGCGAACACCACGGCCGCGAGCGTCGCGGCGGCGGCCGGCAGCGCGCCGAGCCGGCGGGCCTGGAGGGCGACCGTCCCGCGCTGCCCGCCGGCCTGCGGGTGCAGCAGGTCGACCACGGGCAGCGCCGCCAGGCCGAGCAGCACCGCCACGAGCGCGGCGACACCACCCATCGCCATGCCGAGCGCGGGGAAGAGCAGCACGACGGTGGGCAGCAGCACCACCACGGCCACCGCGCCGGCCAGCGTCACCGCGACCACCGGCCACGGCCCGTCGATCCGCGTGGCGAGCGCGACGAGCCCGGCGAGGGCGCCGGCCAGGGCGGGCAGGGTCACCAGGTACGCGCCACCGGGCACCAGCACGGCCAGCAGCACCCCGAGCAGGGCCAGCCACCCGAGCGCGCCGACGGCCAGCGCGGCCGGGCCGATCCGCCGGCGGGTGAGGGCGTACCAGGTGAACAGGAGCGCCGCGGCGAGCGCCAGCACGGCGAGCCGGTACCAGGTGGGCCGGTACGGGTCGAGCAGTTCGGCGTAGCCGGGGCGTGCCGCGGTGATCCCCGCCCAGAGCAGGGTCGCGCCGACCGGGGCGGCCACCAGCGGCACGAGCGCCAGGCCGAAGCCGGCGGCCAACCGGCCGGTGGTCACCCGCCCCCGGCGCCGGGCGAGCCAGCCGAGCGCGACCACGCCGGCGAGCGCGAGCAGCGCCAGCGGCAGCACCAGCCAGCCCGGGTAGCGGACCAGCCCACCGGGGACGGGGAAGTACGTGGCGTCGTGCCCGGCGTCGAGCGTCGCCAGGTCGACCCGGCCGAACTCGCGGGCCAGGCCGAGCGTGTTGTCGCCGTGGTGCTGGAGGCTGGCCCGGTCCATCGCGGCCGGCGTGTCCAGCGGGGTGTGGTAGATCGCCCCGCCGTCGATGTACGCCGAGTTCAGCCCGACGAAGCCGGCCTCGTCGAGGAAGGCGGTGAAGTCGGTGTCGTTCGGCAGGGCGCGGTAGATCTCGACCGCGAACGAGGTGCCCACGGGGTGCGGCGCGGCCCGGCCGAAGGCGTCGACCAGGGCGGCGTTCCGTTCGGACGTCTCGAACATGATCACCGGCCCGGTCGAGCCCCGCGCCTCCAGGTTCAGCACGACCCCGCCGTCCGCGGCGAGGGGGTGGGCCGACGCGAACGCGGCCGCGCCGCACAGGCACGCCTCCTCGGCGTCGGTGAGCACGAAGATGACGTCGTTGCGGGGCCGCGGTCCGGCGGTGAGCGCCCGGGCCACCTCCAGGATGGTCGAGGTGCCGGCGGCGTCGTCGTTGCCGCCCGGCCCCACCTGGACGGAGTCGTAGTGCGCGACGAGGAAGACCTTCCCGGTCGGGTCGGTGCCGGGAAGGCGGGCCACCACGTTGCGTACCCGGGCCAGGGTCGCGCCCCCGGCCGCGCCGCTGAGCTGGCCGGCCTCGGGGGCGACCGTGTCCTGCACCTCGGTCTCCAGGCCGAGGCCGCGCAGCACCCCGACCAGGTGTTCGCGGACCTGGTCGTTGGCCGGGCTGCCGGCCACGTGGGTGCGGGCCGCGACGACCCGCACGTGCTCGTACGCCCGCGCCGCGCTGAACTCGCCGGGCGCCGTGTCGGCCGGGCGCGGCTCGGGGGCGCGCAGGTCGAGCAGGGTGACGGCGCCGACCGCGACGAGCGCGACCAGCGCGGCCACGGCGGCGGCGAGGCGCCGGCGGGGTCGGGCCAGGGCGCGGTCGGCGGAGCGGACCAGCGCGGTGGCGGCGGCGGACCGGCGCTTCGTGGTCGGAAGGGGAGGTACGCCCACGGGGACTCCTCGGGGTGCGGGTGGCACCATCCTGCACCCCGCCGGGCGCCGGCGGGACTGCCGGTGCGGCCGGTCTCGACGACGGCTTGCCGGATTCATCCCCTCTGCGCCGGCCCGTCCCGTGATCGGGGGCATCGGGCGTCGAGCCGAGGCCGTCGTGTTGTGTGGGACCGTTGTCTAATACAGGATCAGCAGGGCACTCGGAAGGAGCCCCGACATCACCAGCGAACTTCCGCGTCTCGCGGCGGTGACCCGGCCGCACCGGGGGGCCGGCCTGGCCGGCCCTTCCGTCGTGGGCCGGGCCGAACCGGTCGGCGCTCTCGGGCACCACGGCACCGTGCCACCCGGCGAGCGGCTGCGCGTGCTGCTGGTCGAGGACGACGAGGGCGACGCCTTCCTGGTCGGCGAGCTGCTCGCCGAGACCAACTCGGGCATCGACCTGCTGGTGGCGACCAGCCTGCGCGACGCCCGCAAGCGGGTGATGGGTGTGGACTGCGTCCTGCTCGACCTCGGCCTGCCGGACGCGCAAGGCATCGACGGGCTGCGCCAGGTGCTGGAGATGGCCAGCGGCGCGGCGGTGTGTGTCCTCACCGGCCGGTCCGACGAGCACCTCGGCATCGTCGCGGTCGCCGAAGGCGCACAGGACTACCTGGTCAAGGGCCAGGTCGACGGGGTGCTGCTGACCCGTGCCCTGCGGTACGCGGTGGAGCGCAAGCGGGCCGACGAGAACGCCCGCCGGCTGCGCGAGGTGGAGCTGCGCCAGGCCGAGTCGGCCCGCCTGGAGCGCGGCCTGCTGCCGCAGCCGCTGATGACGACCGACCAGGTCGCGGTGCACACCTTCTACCGGCCGGGCCGGCACGCCGCCCTGATCGGCGGCGACTTCTTCGACGTGGTGCAGACCCGCCCCGACCGCCTCGACCTGATCGTCGGCGACGTCTGCGGGCACGGTGTGGACGAGGCGGCGCTCGGCGTCGAGCTGCGGGTCGCCTGGCGGGCGCTGATCCTGGCCGGGGTGCCGGACGACGAGGTGCTGCCGGCGCTGGAGCAGGTGTTGATGAGCGAGCGCCGGCTCCAGGAGATCTTCGCGACCGTCGCCACCACCCGGCTGCACCTGGACGCCAACCGGGCCACCGTGCGGCTGGCCGGGCACCCGCCGCCGCTGCTGCTTCGCGGGGGGCGGGTCGCACCCGTCCCGGCGACCGGCGGGCTGCTGCTGGGCGTACGGCCCCGGCGGCCGGTCGCGTACGACCTGCAGTTCGACACCGAGGACTGGTCCCTGTTGATGTACACCGACGGTCTGATCGAGGGGCGTGTGGGCGAGGGCGACGAGCGCCTGGACGTCGACGGCCTGGCGGGCCTGCTCGCCGACCCGGCCACCGCCGGGGTGCCCCTGCCCGAGCTGCCGGCCTGGCTGGTCGGCCGGGCTGAGCAGCTCAACGGCGGCCCACTGGCCGACGACGTCGCCATGCTGCTGGTCACCCGCGGCGGTGGCCGGTGACGACCGGGGCCCAGGGCTGGACGCTCCGCCGCCGCGTGGTCGCGCTGCTCGCGGTGGTCGGCGTCCTGCTGAGCATCCTGGTCGCCGCCGTCATCGGGGCGGCCGCCCAGAACCGCCAGTACACCCACGAGGTGCTGGACCGCTGGGGCCCGCTGCGGGCGCAGTCCCAGGAACTGCTCGCGGTCCTGGTCAACCAGGAGACCGCGGTCCGCGGCTACGCGGTCACCGGTGACCGGGCGAACCTGACGCCGTACACCGAGAGCCTGGACCGCGAGCAGGACCTCTACCGGGGGATGCGGTCGTTGGTCGGCACGTACCCGGACCTGGCGCGGCAGTTGGACACGGTGGAGTCGCGCGCCGCCGCCTGGCGGGGCGCGGTCGCCGAACCGGTCATCCAGGCCACCACGCAGGGCGGGACGGCGGCCGGTCAGGCGCTGATCGGCGACGAGAGCCGGCAACGCTTCGACGGCATCCGCGCCTCGCTCGCCGCGCTCCAGGAGGGCATCCTGGCCGAGCGCGAGGAGGGCGCACAGAACATCTACCGGACCAGCACGCTGGTGGTCGTGCTGCTGATCGTGGCCGCGCTGGTGGTCGTCGTCGCCGGTGGGGTGCTGCTGGTCTCGCTGGACCGGATCGTGGTCCGTCCGCTGACCGACCTGGCCGGGCAGGTCCGGGAGGTCGCCGAGGGTGACTACCGGCACCGGATCGCCGGCTCCGGCCCCCCGGAGTTCCTCATGGTCGCGACCGACGTGGACGCCATGCGGCAGAAGATCGCGAAGGACCTCGACGAGGTACGCGAGGCCCGTGAGCGGATCGAATGGGTCAACAGCCAACTCCAGAAGCAGGCCGAGGAGCTGACCCGCTCGAACCGTGACCTGGAGCAGTTCGCGTACGTCGCCTCCCACGACCTGCAGGAGCCGCTGCGCAAGGTGGCGAGCTTCTGCCAGCTGCTGCAGCGCCGGTACGCGGGTCAACTCGACGAGCGCGCCGACCAGTACATCGCGTTCGCCGTGGACGGGGCGCAGCGGATGCAGCGGCTCATCAACGACCTGCTCGCCTTCTCCCGGATCGGCCGGCTCACCACCGGCTTCACCGAGGTCGACCTCAACAAGGTGATGGGTGACGTGGCGGCGCAGACCGAGGCCGCCCGCCAGTACACCGACGCGGAGCTGACCTGGGGCGAGCTGCCGGTGATCCGGGGCGAGGAGCCGCTGCTGACGAACCTGCTGGCCAACCTCGTCAGCAACTCGATCAAGTTCCGGCGCCCGGACGTCCCGCCGAAGGTGCACGTGTCGGCCCGGCTGGTCGGCGACGAGTGGGAGATCAGCTGCGCGGACAACGGCATCGGGATCGAGCCGGAGTTCGCCGACAAGATCTTCGTCATCTTCCAGCGGCTGCACGCGAAGGACGCGTACCCGGGGACCGGCATCGGGCTGGCCATCGTCAAGAAGATCGCCGAGTACCACGGCGGTCGGGTCTGGGTCGACACCAGCCTCGCCGAGGGGACGGCGATCCGTTTCACGCTGCCCGCGCTGCCCGAGGACGTGCGCGCCGCCGAGGGCGACGACACCGGGGAGGCCGCGACTGCCGGCACGACCGCCGGCACGACCGACGGGCCGACGGACGACGGGTCGGGCGGTCGCGTGGACGGTGGACCGGCGGGAGACCCGATGACCGGTGCCGGGCCGACGGACGGCGACGCGGACGGCGCCGGAACGGCGGACGGCCCCGGCGGCGAGCGGGGAAGCGGTAGAACGGGTGACATGAGGGAGACGGTGGGATGACCGTGCCGGCGGACGGCAACAGCCCGATCGAGGTGCTGCTGGTCGAGGACGACCCGGGCGACGTGCTGATGACCCAGGAGGCGTTCGAGGAGCACAAGCTCCGCAACCGCCTGACCGTGGTGTCCGACGGTGCCGAGGCCCTGGCGTACCTGCGGCGTGAGGGGCCGTACGCGGACGCGGTCCAGCCGGACCTGATCCTGCTCGACCTGAACCTGCCCCGCCGGGACGGGCGCGAGGTGCTCGAAGAGATCAAGAAGGACGAGCAGCTGTGCCGGATCCCGGTCGTGGTCCTCACCACCTCGCAGGCCGACGAGGACATCCTGCGCAGCTACCAACTCCACGCGAACGCGTACGTGACCAAGCCGGTGGACTTCGAGCGGTTCATCTCGGTGGTGCGTCAGATCGACGAGTTCTTCGTCAGCGTGGTCAAGCTCCCGCCGCGTGGCTGACACCCTGCTCGACGACGTCGGTGGGCTGCTGCGCGAGGCGGCCGACCAGGCCGTGCTGCCGTTGTTCCGCAAGCTCGACGACGACGACGTCGCGGAGAAGGCCCCGGGCGACCTGGTCACCGTCGCCGACCGGGCGGCCGAGGAGCTGATCTCGGCGGGCCTGCGCCGCCTGCGGCCGGGGTCGGTGGTGGTCGGCGAGGAGGCGGTCGCCGACGATCCGGGCCTGCTGCGGCACCTGCGCGGCTCAGGTGACGTGTGGCTGGTGGACCCGATCGACGGCACCGGGAACTTCGCGGCCGGCCGCCGCCCCTTCGCGCTGATGGTGGCGCTGCTGACCGACGGGGAGCCGGCCGCCGCGTGGGTGCTCGACCCGCTGGCGGACACCCTGGCCATGGCTCGGGCCGATGCCGGGACGTACCTCGGCGGGCGGCCGGTGCGGACGGACGACGCGCCCTCCGCGCCCGGTGACCTGCGCGGCGCCGCGATGTTCCGCTTCCTGCCGTCCCCGGCCCGGGCGCGGGTGGAGGCCGGCGGCGCGCGGCTGGGCGAGCTGCTCCCCGGCCAGCACTGCGCCGGCCGGGAGTACCTGGACGTGCTCACCGGCGACCAGCAGTTCGTGCTCTTCTGGCGCACCCTGCCGTGGGATCACGCCCCCGGCACCCTCCTGGTGCGGGCGGCCGGCGGTGTCGCCCGGCGGTTCGACGGCACCGAGTACCACCCGGCCGACGAGGGGCACGGGTTGCTCGTCGCCGCGAACGAGCGGGTGTGGACCGCGGTACGGGACGCGCTGCTCGGCGGAGCGTGACCGGAACCGCGACGGAGCGTCGATGTTCGATGGTCTGCCGAGTCGCGGGCCTGGTCAGCGGCGAGCGGTCCGGTATCGTGTCCGGCGGTCTCCGCCCGCAGGCCGCCACCGGCGCCCGGCGGGGCCGCCGCCGCGCAGTGGCACCGACCGGGGGCCGGCGGCCGACGGAAGGATGGACGTGCGTACGACCCTGCCCCGCGGGCGTCGCGGCCCGCTGATCGCCCTCCTCGCCGCCGTGGCGCTGCTCCTCGGCGTCGGTGCGGTGCCCGCGTACGCGGAGCCCAACGAGGGCGGGACGAAGAAGCTGCGGGACGCCCTGGCGGCCACCGCCAAGGCGCACATCGAGGCGACCACCAAGCTGGAGAACTCCAAGCGGCGGCAGAAGGCGCTGACCGCCGAGGTCCAGGCGCTCGAGGTGCGCCTGGTCGACCTGACCGCCCAGGTGGCGGAGGTGGCGGCGCAGTCGTACCGGCTGGGCCGGCTCACCTCGGCGGCGATGCTGCTGGAGAGCTCGTCGCCGGAGGCGTTCCTGGAGCGGGTGGCGAGCCTGGACACGATGGCCCAGCGCGACGGCCGGAAGGTGCGGGAGCTGACTGAGGCCCGGCAGGCGGCGCGGGACGCCAAGATCGCCATCGACGTCGAGGTCCGCGAGCAGACCAAGCAGGTCGCCGTGCTGGCCAAGAACAAGAAGGCGGCCGAGGCGGCACTCGCGTCGGTCAGCTCCGGGGGCAGCTCCGGCTTCAGCGGTTCGTCGGCCAGCGCCAGGCCGGCCCCACGCAACTCGGACGGCTCGTGGCCGTCGGAGTCCTGCTCGGTGGACGACCCGACCACCTCGGGCTGCATCACCCCGCGCACGCTGCACATGCTCCAGCAGTCCAAGGCGGCCGGCTTCACGCGGCACTCCTCCTGCCACCGCAGCGGCGGCGACGGCGAGCACCCGAAGGGGCGGGCCTGTGACTTCTCCGCCGCCACGGGCGGCTTCGAGAACGTCTCCGCGACCGGCGGCGACAAGACGTACGGTGATCGCCTGGCCGCGTACCTGAAGAACAACGCGAGCCGCCTCGGCGTGATGTACGTGATCTGGTACCGGCAGATCTGGATGCCGAGCACCGGATGGCGGTCGTACAGCGGTGGGGGCAGCCCCGCCGCCGACCACACAAACCATGTTCACGTTTCGATGTACTGACCCGGGCGGTCAGGTTCGCTGCGTACCATCGCGCGGGTGAACCCTGCATCGTCCGACGTCACGGTCCCGCCGGCCCGACCCGCGCCGGCGACCGGCCGGGCCCTGCCCACCGGGCTCGCCGCGTTCCTGGTCTTCTTCTCCAGCGGCGCGGTCCTGGTGCTGGAGACCGCCGCGCTGCGCCTGGTCGGCCCGTACGTCGGGGTGACGCTCCAGGTGACCAGTTCGGTCATCGGCATCGCGCTGGCCGCCATCGCGTACGGGGCGTGGGCCGGCGGGTGGCTGGCCGACCGGCGGGACCCGCGTACCCTGCTGGCGCCGGCCCTGGTGCTGGCCGGCATCGCCACCGCGGTGACCCTGCCCGCGGTCCGCTACGCCGGTGAGGTGCTGCGCGGTGGCGCCGCCAGCGCGATCCTCCTGCTCGTCGCGCTCGCCGTGTTCATTCCGGCGATGCTGCTGTCGGCGGTCACCCCGATGGTGGTCAAGCTCCAGCTCGCCGACCTGCGCCGCACCGGCCAGGTCGTCGGCCGGCTCTCCTCGATCGGCACGCTGGGCGCCGTCACGGCCACCCTGGTCACCGGCTTCGTGCTGGTGGCGGCCCTGCCCAGCACGGTGATCCTGCTCGGCCTGGCGGTGTCCCTCGGGGTCACCGGGCTGGCCCTCGGCGGGTGGCTGCGCCGGAGCGCCGGCGCGCAGCTGACCGGCCCGGCCCGGGTGTCGGCGAGCCTCGCGGTGCTCGGCCTGGTCGGCGCCGGCCTGACCGCCGTCGCGCCGAACCCGTGCGACATCGAGACCGCGTACCACTGCGCCCGGGTCGAGGCCGACCCCCGCCGGGAGGGCGGGCGCACGCTGCTGCTCAACTCGGCGGAGCACTCGTACGTGGACCTGGCCGACCCGACCCACCTGGAGTACGCGTACACGAAGTGGATCGGCGCGGTGGCGGACGTGGCGGCACCGGCCGGGCGGCGGCTCGACGCGCTGCACCTCGGTGGGGGCGGGTTCACCGTGCCGCGGTACCTGACCGCCACCCGCCCGGGCACCGGCAACGTCGTGTTCGAGATCGACGGCGGGCTGGTCACGCTGGGCGAGGAGAAGCTCGGCGTACGCCAGGGACCGGACCTGCGCGCGGTGGTGGGCGACGCCCGGATGCTGGTGGCCGACGAGCCCGCGGGCAGTCGTGACCTGGTGGTGGGGGACGCGTTCGGGCACCTGGTGGTGCCCTGGCACCTCGCCACCCGCGAGATGGCCGCCGAGATCCGCCGGGTGACCCGCCCCGGCGGGGTGTACGTGCAGAACGTCATCGACTACCCGCCGATGCGGTTCATCCGCAGCGAGGTCGCCACCGTGGCCGCCGAGTTCCGGCACGTCGCCCTGATCGCCCCGCCCGCCGCGCTCGCCGGCGACAAGGGCTCGAACTTCCTCATCGTCGCCTCGGACGCCCCGCTGCCGCTGGAGGCGGTCCGCACCCGGCTCGACCGGGTCGACCCGTCGGTGACCGTGCTCGACGACGAGGCGCTGGGCGATTTCGTCGGCGACGCGCTGGTGCTGACCGACGACTACGCCCCGGTGGACCAACTGCTCGCCACCGCCTGATCGGGTGACTTCGCGAACCGAATCCGGTTCGGAGGTGTAGCCCGGCCGGTCCGGGGCAACAACGATCCCCATGGGAGGGGTCCGCGACGGCGCGCAACTGCTCGGTGAGCGGTACCGGCTGATCGAGCAGCTCGGTGCCGGCGGCATGTCGGTGGTCTGGCGGGGCTACGACGAGGTGCTCGGCCGCCAGGTGGCGGTCAAGGTGCTCGCCTCCCGGCTCGCCAGCGACCGGGCCTTCCGGCACCGGATCCGGGTCGAGGCCCAGGCCGCCGCCCGGCTGTGCCACCCCAACATCACCAACGTGTACGACTACGGCGAGTCCGAGCAGGTCGGGCTGACCGTGCCGTACGTGGTCATGGAACTGATCGACGGCGAGTCCCTGACCGGGCGGCTGCGGCGGGGACGGCTGCCCTGGCGGGAGGCGGTGACGGTCGGTGCGGAGGTGGCGTCCGCACTGGCCACCGCCCACGCGCGCGGGGTGGTGCACCGGGACGTCACGCCCGGCAACATCATGCTGACGGCGACCGGCGTCAAGGTCGTCGACTTCGGCATCTCGGCGCTGGTGGGGGAGAAGGAGAAGGGCCCGGACGGGGCGCTGCTCGGCACCCCCGCGTACCTGGCCCCGGAGCGGCTCGACAACGGTGACGTGTCACCGGCCACCGACGTGTACGCGGTGGGGCTGCTGCTCTACCGCATGCTCACCGGCCGGCTCCCCTGGGAGGCGAGCACCACCACGCAGATGCTGCGCGCGCACATGTACAACGACCCCGAGCCGATGCCGCCGGTGCCGGGGCTCCCCGACGAGGTCGCCGACCTGGTGCGCCGCTGCCTGGCGAAGCGCCCCGAGGACCGGCCGGTCACCGCCGAGGTCGCGCGTACGCTCGCGGCGGCCGCCGGCATGGTCGCCGCCGTGCCGGTCTCCCCGGCTCCCGGTGGCCTCGTCGACGCGACCACCGTGGCGAACCTCGGCACCACGATCCTGCCCTGGTCGGCGTCGACCGACGCGCTGCCCTTCTCCCGCAAGCGCAACCGGCGGGCGCTGGCCCGGCGGCGGCGGGTGGAGGCCGGGGTGGCCGCCGCGGGGCTGGTCGCGGTGACGGCCACGATGTGGGGGGTGACCTCCGGCAGTTCGGCGAGCGGCGGCGTCGACCAGCCGACCGAGGTGCGGATGGGCGCGGAGGAGGAGATCTCCTGCCGGGTGACGTACGCGCTGCGTACCGATTCGGGTAAGGACTTCGCGGCGGAGGTGTCGCTCACCAACACCGGTGGCCGGGAACTGCGCGACTGGCGGCTCGCCTTCGCCTTCCCCGCCCAGCAGACGGTGACCAAGGCGTCGCCGGTGCCGGTCCGCCAGGAGGGTCGGAACGTCCACGTGCGGCCCGCGCCCGAGCGGGCCGCGCTGGCCCCCGGCGGGACCGAGAAGTTCACGCTCACCGGTCGCTACACCGGGGTGAATCCGCTGCCGGTGGAGTTCCGCATCGCCGACGAACTGTGCGGCGTCCAGGTCTCCGGGGTGGCGGGAACGGTCCCCAGCACAGCCCCCGCCACGAAGGCGCCGGTGAAGAAGGCGCCGGCGAAGAAAGCGCCGGCGAAGAAGGCGGCGACGAAGAAGGCGGCGACGTCCCGGGATTCCGGCTCGTCCGCGACCAAGGCCAAGCGCGGCGGCGCTGGCAAGGGTGGCGGGATGAACGTCGTGGAGCGGGACGACGACGATGACGACGATGACGACGACGAGGGCGATGACGACTGAGCGCGCGGCGCTCAGCTGAGCGCCGCGAACCGCTGTACCGCGTCGATGCTCCCCTCCACGATCAGCATGCTTCCGGGTGCCGGCACGGTGGCGTCGGTGGCGTACCGGAACCGCTCGTCCGGGAGCTTGACCCCGACGACCCGGACGTTGTATTGGTCCGCCGGCCGCAACTCGGCGAGGGGACGCCCGGTCATGCTCGGTGGGGCGAGCACCTTGGCGATCGCGAAGTCGTCGCCGAACTCGATGAAGTCGAGCATCTTGCTGACGATCAGGTGCGCCACCCGCTCACCGGTCTCCCGCTCGGGAAAGATCACGTGGTGGGCGCCGACCGACGACAGGATCTTGGCGTGCTTGCTCGACGTCGCGCGGGCCCACACCTGCGGCACGCCCAGCTCGACCAGCGCGAGCACGGTGAGCACGCTCGCCTCGACCGAGTCGCCGATCGCCACCACGGCCCGCTCGACGTCCTCCACGCCGAGCTGCCGGAGGACGCTCTCGTCCGTCGCGTCGGCCTGCACCACCCGGTCGAGCTGGGCCGACCAGCGCTGCACCGGGGCGGCGTCCCGGTCGATCGCCAGGACCTGGTGTTTCTGCTGGATCAGGGAGCCGGCCAGGTGCGACCCGAACCGGCCCAGTCCGATCACCACGATGCCACTGGGTTCGGAAGTGTTAGCCGACAATGGGTTGCTCCTCCGGGTAGCGGTACAGCCTGCGCCGGGTGTTCAACGCGATCGCCGACCCGAGGGTCAGCGGCCCGACCCGGCCGATGTACATGAGGACGATCAGGACGAGCTGCCCGCCGTGGGGCAGTTCCGCGGCGATGCCGAGGGACAGGCCGGTGGTGGTGAACGCCGAGGTCGTCTCGAACAGCGCGGCGTGGTATGGCACTCCCTCGGTGAGCAGGATCAGGGCCACGGTGCCGGCGACCACCAGCGCCACCCCGAGCAGCGCCACCGTGATGGCCTGGCGCTGGCTGGCGGTGGCGACCCGCCGGTGCCCGACCGTGACGTCCGGCTCGCCGCGTAGCTCGGCCCAGATGACGAAGGCGAGCAGAAAGAACGTGCTGACCTTGATGCCGCCGGCCGTGCTCGCACTGCCACCACCGATGAACATCAACGCGATGATCAACGGAATGCTCTCCTCGCCGAGCGCGTCGATGTCGACGACGTTGAACCCGCCGGTGCGGATGAAGGCGTTCTGGGTGAACGCGATCAGCGTCTTCTGCGGCCAGGAGTGGATGCCCAACGTGTACGGGTTGGACCAGTCGAACAGGAGCAGGGCGCCGGAGCCGAGCACCAGCAGCACGAGGCTGCCCCAGACGGTGAGCTTGGTGGCCACCGCCCAGCCCGCCGGGTGCCGCCACTCGCGGACGGCCTCGAAGAGGGCCGGGAAGCCGAGCCCGCCGACGATACTTCCGAAGGCGAGCGGCAGAGTGATCCACGGGTCCTGGGAGAAGCCGATGAGGTTGTCGGTGTAGAGGGCGAAGCCGCCGTTGTTGAAGGACTGGACGGCGTGGAAGACGCCGATCCAGAGCGCCCTGCCGAGCTCGTAGTCGTAGCGGCCCGACAGTCGCAGCGTCAGGATCGCCATGATGATCAGTTGGCAGCCCAGTGAGGTGGCGGCGATGCGCAGCAGCAGGCGCCGGATGTCGCCGATTCCGAACTCGGCGGTCTCGGCCTGCACGAGCAGCCGGTTTCGCAGCCCGAGCCGGCGGGCCACCGCGAGGATGACCAGCGTCGCGCCGGTGAGGATGCCGAGCCCGCCGATCTGCGTGAGCACGGTGATCATCGCCAGGCCGAACTCGGTCCAGTAGTTCGGGGTGTCCACCACCGTCAGGCCGGTCACCGAGATCGCCGACGTCGCGGTGAACAGCGCGATCATGAAGGGGGTGTACCGCTGCTGGCCGGTCGCCCACGGCAGCATGAGCAGCAGCGTGCCGACCAGGATCGCCAGGCCGAACCCGATCGGCACCAGGCGGACGGGGCGACGCAGCAGCCAGCGCACCCGACAATCTTCACTTTTCCCTCCAGGTGGTGGTGGCGGAAACGGCATCCCGGAGGGTTCATCCGCCGGCCAGGAACCGACCACCCAGCCGTCAACGTCGACGGTTCTGCTGAGGCGGTTGCCCCTGACGAACGACAGGAGACGGCGTTGCGACGACGCACCCTTTCCGCCCTCGGCCTGGCCGGTGCCCTGCTCGCGGCCACGGTGGCCGTCCCGGCCGTGACCGCCTCCGCCGACCCGGCACCGGCCGCCGACCGGTCCCGCGCCGACGACCGCCCGATCGTGATCGGCCATCGCGGCGCGAGCGGCTACCGGCCCGAGCACACCCTGGAGGCGTACCGGCTGGCGATCCGGCAGGGCGCCGACTACATCGAGCCGGACCTGGTCGCCACCCGCGACGGCGTGCTGGTCGCGCGGCACGAGAACGAGATCGGCGGTACGACCGACGTGGCGGCCCGGCCGGAGTTCGCCGCCCGCAGGACCACCAGGACCATCGACGGCGTGGCGGTGACCGGCTGGTTCACCGAGGACTTCACCCTCGCCGAGCTGAAGACCCTGCGCGCCAAGGAGCGGCTGCCGCAGGTCCGGACGCAGAACACCGCCTTCGACGGGCAGTTCGAGGTGCCCACGCTCCAGGAGGTCGTCGACCTGGCCCGCGCCGAGGGCCGGGCCCGGGGCCGGACCATCGGCATCTACCCCGAGACCAAGCACCCGACGTACTTCGCCTCGATCGGGCTGCCGCTGGAGAAGCCGTTGGTCGAGGTGCTGCGGCGCAACAAGCTGACCCACCGGAACTCGCCGGTCATCATCCAGTCCTTCGAGACCGCCAACCTGCGCCAGCTCAACAAGGTCATCGACGTCAAGCTGGCCCAGCTGCTGAACGCCAGCGGCCGCCCGTACGACTTCACCGTCGCCGGCGACACCCGCACCTACCGGGACCTCGCCACGCCGGCCGGGCTGGAGTGGATCGCCGGGTACGCCGACGGCGTCGGCGTCAACAAGGACCTGATCGTTCCCCGCGACGCCACCGGCAAGCTGCTCGCCCCGACCACGCTCGTCCGGGACGCGCACCGGGAGAAGCTGATCGTGCACGCCTGGACGTTCCGGGCGGAGAACCAGTTCCTCCCGGCCGACCTCCGGATCGGCGCCGACCCGAACGCGCGCGGTGACATCCAGGCCGAGTACGAACTCTTCTACGGCCTGGGCCTGGACGGGGTCTTCACCGACCACCCGGACACGGCGGTCGCCGCCCGCGCCGGCCTGCCCCGCCGCTGACCCCGCTTCCCGCCCTGTCGGCCCGCCACCCCGGTTCCGGGTGGCGGGCCGACACCGTCTGTCCACGGCACGCCCGCCTCGACTTCGCGCCCGTGGCGCGCCTGACACCCCGGTGGCGTGCCGGGCGCGGGCCCTCTCTGGCGGGGCCGCACGAACGACCCGGCGACGAGCCTGGGGCGGTCGGCGCCTGGGGGTGGGGTGGGGTGGGCGATCGCCGTCCTGTGGACCTGATGACCTGGATGGATCAGCCCAGTTTCTATTTGATCAACTCAGTGCCGGCGGCATGGGGGTGTCCGGGGCGAGCGGATACCGCGATGCCGCCGGCATGGCGGCGATCAGCCGAGCTTCCCTCGGCCACCCGGCGGGACGGGTCACCGCCCGGGCTGCTCGGCGACGTAGGTGCCCCGGCCCGGTTGGCCGGTGATCAGTTCCCGATCGTGCAGGAGCGACAGGGCGCGGGAGGCCGTGTTCATGTGGACCTCGTAGGCCTCGGCCAGTTCCCGGGTGGACGGGAGTTTGTCGCCGGGCTTGAGTTCGCCGCTCTTGATCTTCGCGGCGATGTCGTTGGCGATGCGGCGATACGGGGCTTCTGCGGTGGGCATGGGAGGACTCCGGTTGGTTCGGCGTCTCCGATCATGCCCGGCCTACACCAGTAACTGCAACAAGTTCCCCCGTGTCGTCGCTCTGCAGGGCTCGACCTACACAAACATTTGGGGTAGCTTCTGCTTGTCCGGCTCCGGTTGGTTCGGCAAACCTCGGGGTCGGGCCCGAAAGTGGGCTCCGGGGTCGTACCGCCGATCAGGGCTGCGGTCGCGGGGCCGGCGGTCCGGTCCGCGTCCCCTATCGGCGGGCCGGGCCGCCCTCCAGGTCACGTCCATCGAGGAGGTCCGGATTGCGCACCGTGCTCAACCTGTTCCGCCGGAACAGACGCCAGCGGCCGGGGCGATCCCCGAACGGCGGGTGGTACCGGTCGGAGTCGTGCCGGCCGTTGACCGCCGGGCAGGTGCGGGACCGGCGGTTCCGGTCGGTACGGCGAGGGCTCGACCCGGCCGAGGTGCACGCGTTCCTGCACCGGGTGGCTTGCGAACTGGCCGCCACCCGGCGCGACCTCGTGACGGTCACCGAGGAGAACGTCCGGATCAAGCGGGCGCTGCGGAGCTGGCAGGCCCGGTTCGCGCCGGGGGCACGGCGGTGAGCCGGGACCGCTTCGTGGTGCACCTGCCGGTGCTCGCCACCGACCTGGCCGCCGCGAAGCGCTTCGCCCGCACGATCACCCGCTCGCTCGGCTTCCTGCCCGACATCGACCCGGCCGAGACGACGGTGTCGGAGGAGGACGCGCAGTTCGTACGCCATCGGGTCTTCTGCGACGCCCGGCTCGACGGCGCCGGCCGCTGCGCGCGCCCGGCCGACCACGACGGCCCCTGCGCCCCGCCACGGCGGTGACCCGCTGCCCGCCCGGCCGGCTGGCGGGGGCGAGCGGCGACGCTTCGGTGACCGGGCGGCAGCCTGCGGCGGATGACGTGCCCGGCGCCACGCATGGCCGGGAAGCGGCACGATCCTGGCTGATCCACCGACGACGTCAGCTCCACAGCTGCCGGTGGTCGCACCGGTGGGGCAGCTCGACAGCGCACCACCCGCGAATGCTCCGGCGCGCCAGGACCAGGGACGCGAAGCCGGAACGCGAGGCCGGAACGCGAAGCTTGGTGGCGGGGGGCGACACAGGGCCGACCGACACCGTGGCGGTGGCGGCCATCGCCCCGGCGGGCCGTCACTGCCGGTCGGGCGGCGCTGTCACCGGGGGCCATCCATCCCCTGTTACTTGTGTGTTTCCGCCACATAGCCCGTGGGTGACGTCACTTCTAGCGTGAGCCGACAAACAAGTTCCCCTTCCTCCGAGTCCTCACGTGGAGTCGCAATGACGGTCCGGACGACGCGGCGGGTGTTCCTCTCCGCCGCCACGATGATGGCGGCGGCGCTCGCCGCCACGGCCTGTGGTAGCCCGCAGGAAACCGCCTCCGGTGGCGGCGACAGCGCCGCGCCGGTGAAGGTTGGCCTGGTGTACTCCCAGTCGGGAGCGCTGGCCAGCTACGGAAAGCAGTACATCGAGGGGTTCAAGGCCGGTCTCGACTTCGCCACCAAGGGCACCAACAAGGTCGGTGACCGGGCCGTCGAGCTGACCGAGGTCGACGACGCCGGTGACCCGGCGAAGGCCGTCAACGCCGCCAAGGACCTGATCGGCAAGGGACACAAGATCATCGCCGGGTCGACCGCGTCCGGCGTGGCCCTCCAGGTCGCCCCGATCGCCGCCCAGAACAAGGTGCTGTTCATCTCCGGGCCCGCCGCCACCGACGGCGTGACCGGCGCGAACAAGTACACGTTCCGCTCGGGCCGGCAGTCGTACCAGGACGTGGTGACCGCGAAGTCGTTCATCGGCGACCCGGCGGGCAAGAAGGTGGTCGTCTTCGCGCAGGACGGCGCGTTCGGCGACGCCAACGAGGCGGCCGTCAAGGCGGTCATCGGCGGCGCCGGCGCCACCGTCAGCAGCGTACGGGCCCCCGCCAGCGCGACCGAGTTCACGCCGTTCGCCAGCCAGATCAAGGCCGCCAAGCCGGACCTGCTCTTCGTCGCCTGGGCCGGCACCACCGCCCCGGCGATGTGGCAGACCCTCGACCAGCAGGGCGTGCTGACCTCCACCACGGTCGTCACCGGTCTGGACATCCGCGCCTCGTGGCCCACCTTCGGTGCCGCCGGCAGCAAGATCTCCTTCCTGTCGCACTACTTCGACGGGGCCACCGACAACGAGGCCACCAAGGCCGCCAAGGCGAAGATCCCCGGCGGCACCCTGGACCTGTTCCACCCGGACGGGTTCCACGCCGCGCAGATGGTCGTCCGCGCCATCGAAGAGGGCGGCGACGACGTCGAGAAGATGGTCACCGCCCTGGAGGGGTGGAGCTTCGAGGGCGTCAAGGGGCAGCTGACCATCCGCAAGGAGGACCACGCCCTGCTCCAGCCGATGTTCCAGGCGAAGCTCTCCGGCAGCGGCCAGGCGTTCACCGCCACCGCGCAGAAGAGCCTCACCGGTGACGAGACCGCGCCGCCGGTCGTGGCGATGAAGGGCTGACCGGAATGCTCGCCACCCGCGGTCTGACCTGGCGGATCGGTGAGGTCGCCATCGTCGACGGCGTCTACCTCGACCTGGCGCCCGGGGAGTTCCTCGGCGTCATCGGGCCCAACGGCGCCGGCAAGACCTCACTGTTCAACCTGATCACCGGCCTGCGCCGGGCCACGGAAGGTCGGGTCACCCTCGACGGGCAGGACATCAGCACCCTCCCGCCGTACAAGCGGGCCCGCCTCGGGCTCGGCCGTACCTTCCAGGCGTCCTCGGTCTTCGGTTCGCTCAGCGTGCGGGAGAACGTCCGGCTCGCCGTGCAGGCGTACCGCGGGGGCTCGATGAAGCTGTGGCGGCGGGCGGCGGCCGACCGGGAGGTCGCCGCCGCCGCCGACGCGGCGCTCGACCGGGTGGGCCTCGCCCACCGGGGTACGGCGCTCGCCGGCACCCTCGCCCACGGCGAGAAGCGCAAGCTGGAGATCGCCCTGCTGCTCGCCGGTGAACCCCGGGTGATGCTGCTCGACGAGCCGATGGCCGGGGTCAGCGCCGAGGACGTGCCCGAGCTGGTGCAGGTGATCCGGTCGCTGACCGGCGACAGCGGCCGCTCGGTGCTGATGGTCGAGCACCACATGGACGTGATCCTGGAACTGGCCGACCGGATCGCCGTGATGCACCACGGCGCGCTGCTGGCCTGCGACACCCCGGAGACGGTCATGGCCAACCCGACGGTGCAAGAGGCCTACCTGGGGGAGTCGCTGTGACCGAGCCGATCCTCAGCGTGGAGAACCTGTCGGTCCGGATCTCCGGGCTGCACATCCTCCAAGGGGTGTCCTTCACGGTCGCCCCGACCGGCGTCACGGTGCTGCTCGGGCGGAACGGCGTCGGCAAGACCACCACGCTCCGCGCCGTCGTCGGGCTCACCCCGCGGGCGGGCGAGGTGCGCGGCACCATCCGGATGGGCGCGCAGAGCCTGCTGGCCCGGCCCACCCACCGGCTGGTCCGCGGTGGGCTCGGCTACGTGCCGGAGGACCGCTGCGTCTTCGCCGGACTCACGGTCGCCGAGAACCTGCGGCTCGCCGAGCGGCGGGGCACCACCCCGGCGTACGACCGGGTGTACGCGCTCTTCCCCGAGCTGGACCGGCGCGGCCGGCAGCGGGCCGGCTCGCTCTCCGGCGGGCAGCAGCAGATGCTGGCGATCGGCCGTGTGCTGCTCAACGACAACGGGCTGCTGCTGATCGACGAACCGACCAAGGGCCTCGCGCCGAAGGTCGTGACCGAGGTGGCCGAGGTGCTGGAACGGGTCGCCGAGTCGGTGCCGGTGCTGCTGGTCGAGCAGAACCTGGCCGTGGTGCGCCGGCTCGCCCGGGACGCGGTGGTGCTCGCCGCCGGCAAGGTGGCCTGGACCGGCGACGCCCAGGAACTGCTGATGGAGACCGGCCTGACGAAGTCCCTGCTCGGGGTCGGCTCCGCGGAGGTGCATCACTAGTGGACACGATCATCCTGTTGACGCTGACCGGGCTCGGCCTGGCGGCGCTCTACTTCCTGGTCGCCTCCGGCCTGTCCCTGGTCTTCGGCCTGGCCGACGTGCTCAACTTCGCGCACGGGCTGTTCCTCGGCGTCGGCGCGTACGCGACCTGGTGGGCGGCCGGCAACCTGCCCGGCGCCGGCGGGGACGGGTTCGGCTTCGTCGTCGCGGTCGCCTTCGGCGTGGCCGCCGGCACCCTGGTCGCGGTCCTGGTCGAGCTGGTGCTGATCCGGCCGCTGTACTCCCGCACCATCGAGCAGGTCCTGGTCACCGTCGGCCTCTCGCTGGCCGGGGTGGCACTGCTCCAGGCGACGTGGGGTGCCGACCCGCGCACCTTCCCGCGCCCCGAGTGGACCCGGCAGGTCACCAACGTGCTCGGGGCCAACGTCCCCAACGGCGGCCTCCTGCTGATCATCGCGGCGGTGCTGGTCCTCGGCGCGATCCTGGCCTTCCTCCGCTGGACCCGCTACGGCCTGGTGATCCGGGCCGGCGTGGAGAACCGGGAAATGGTCACCGCGCTCGGCATCGACGTACGGAAGGCGTTCACGCTGGTCTTCGCGATCGGCGGGGCGGCCGCCGCGCTGGCCGGTGCGCTCGGCAGCGTCTACTTCGGCACCGTCTCACCCGGGCAGGGCGGCTCGCTGCTGATCTTCGCGTTCATCGTGGTGGTGATCGGCGGCATGGGCTCGGTCGTCGGGTCCGCGTACGCGGCCGTCGCGGTGGGGCTGCTGCAACAGTTCGTCAACTACTACGGCACCTCCGGGCTGGGCGACATCTGCGTGGTCGGGCTGCTCGCCGTGGTGCTGCTGCTGCGCCCGCAGGGCATCGCCGGAAAGGTGGCAACGGCATGACCGAGGTCAAGAGTCCGGAGGTTCCGGCGCCCCCGGCGGCGGTGCCGTCCGAGCTGACACCCACCGGCGGCCGCTGGAGTCGGGTACGCCCGTTCCTGCCGCTGGTCGCGCTGGCCGTGGCGCTGACCCTGCCGTACTCGACGCTGCACCTGCCCGGGATCTTCGAGGGCGCGCTGAACGAGCCGGGCACCCTGCAACTGCTCGCCCTCTGCCTGGTCTTCGGCGGGCTCGCCGCCGGCTACGACCTGCTGTTCGGGCGTACCGGGATGCTCTCCTTCGGGCACGCCCTCTACTTCGCCGCCGGTGTCTACGGCACCGACATCCTGGTCACCAAGGCCGGGCTGCCGCTGTGGCAGGCCGCGCTGTTCACGATCGCCGGCGGCACGATCCTCGCCGCGCTGATCGGCGCGGTGGCGCTGCGGACCGTCGGCATCGCGTTCGCCATGGTCACGCTGGCCTTCGCCCAGGTCGGCGCGATCCTGGTGGCCCGCGACTTCGGCGGGCTGACCGGCGGCGAGGAGGGCCTGCCGCTGGACGTCTCCGGGGTGCCGGAGGCGATGGTCGGGGTGACGAACACGGTCAACCTGTACTGGCTGGCGCTGGCGTACCTGGCCGTCGTGGTGTTCGTGGTGCACCGGGTGAGCGGCTCGCCGACCGGGCGGGTGCTCGCCGGGCTGCGTGACGACGAGCGGCGGGTCGGTGTGCTCGGGCTCGACCCGTACCGGTTCAAGCTGGTGGCGTTCACGCTGGCCGGCGGGCTCGCGGCGGCCGGCGGCGTGGTCTACTGCCTGATCGTCGGCGGCGCCTCCCCGCACATCACGTCCAGCGAGCTGACCCTGTCGCTGCTGGTCATGGTGGTGCTCGGCGGGCCGGGCACCCGGTGGGGGCCGGTGCTCGGCGGCATCCTCTACATGTACCTGGACCACCGGCTGGTCGCCTTCGGCACCAGCGAGGCGGTGGACGCCCTCCCGGCGTTCCTCAGCCGGCCCCTGTCCCAGCCGCTGTTCGTGCTGGGCACGGTGTTCATCCTGGCCGTGTACTTCTTCCCCGGCGGCCTGGCCAGCCTCGCCCCCCGCCTGGCCCTCCTGCGCACCTCCCTCCGGATGCCCTCCCGGCGCCGCTGACCCGAACAGCGCACCGGGACCACCCGTCGATCATGAAGTTATTGTTGCGCCACGCCGTGTGTCTGGGCGATAACTTCATGATCGGCGGGTTTCGGCGGGTGGGGAGGGTGACGTATGGGTGAGCGGCTCGCGGTCGTCAGCGGTGGCGGGACCGGGATCGGGGCCGCCGTTGCCCGGGTCCTGGCCACCGACGGGTTCGACGTGTACGTCGTCGGGCGGCGGAAGGACGTGCTGACGGACACCGCCGAGCGGATCTCCTGGGACATCGGGCGTC
This sequence comes from Micromonospora sp. WMMC415, assembly GCF_009707425.1. Classification (GTDB taxonomy): domain Bacteria; phylum Actinomycetota; class Actinomycetes; order Mycobacteriales; family Micromonosporaceae; genus Micromonospora. Next base: position 1,564,211 of record NZ_CP046104.1, read on the forward strand.
CCCGTGCCGTCCGGCCCGTGGTCGCCGACCTGACCGACCCGGAGCAGGTGTCCGGGGTGGTCGAGGCGGTCGCCGACCGGGCGGTGGACGCGGTCGTCAACAACGCCGGGGGATACCTCGGCGGCGACACCGGCGGCCTGGCCGGGACCGCCGCGCACTGGCGGGCGAACCTCGACGCCAACGTGCTCACCGCGGTCCTGCTCACCGAGGCGCTGCGGCCGGCCCTGCGCCGCCCGGGCGGGCGGGTGGTCCTGGTCAGCTCGATCGCCGCACAGCGGGGCGGCGGCGGGCCGTACTCGGCGGCGAAGGCGGCGCTGCACGGCTGGGCGTACGACCTGGCGGCGCAACTCGGGCCGGACCAGATCACGGTCAACGTGGTCAGCCCCGGTTACGTCGCCGACACCGAGTTCTTCGGCGACCGGATGACCCCGGAGGGGCACGCCAAGCGGGTGGCGGCCACCCTGGTCGGCCGGGCCGGCACCCCGGACGACATCGCCGAGGCGGTCCGCTACCTGGCCGGCCCCGCCGCCGGCTACGTCACCGGTCAGGTCCTCGGCGTCAACGGCGGGTCCGTCCTCGGCCGCTGAGGCGGGACGGACGAGGGCCGCGACCCGTTCGGCCGCGGCCCCTTACGCCGCGGCCCCCCGTGTGGCCGCGGCCCGGTGCGCCGTGGGTCAGCTGTTGAACATCTCGTAGGCCGACGCCGGCGCCGCCTTCGCGCCCTCGGGCGCGGTGATCGCCGGCGCCTTGCCGAAGTCGTAGTACTTCACGACGAACTTCAGCGCCTTCTGCTTGCCGGCGGCCGGAATGTCGAGGGTGAGCGAATTCAGGTTGCCGTCCGGCCCCACCACCGCGGTGAACGGCACGGCCTTCGCGGCGTCCCCGAGCGCGGCGACGTCGACGCTGTCCATGGCGTCGGCCGCCTCCTGGCCGGACAGGTCGACCGTCCCGGTGTACGTCCCGTCGGCCTGCTTCTCGACGGTGGTGGCGGTGGCGAGGATCGGGCGGGCGTTGCCCGGGTCCGCGCCCTCGTAGCCGGGCACGGCCTCCGAGTCGGTGAGCTTCGCCTTGTCCAGCTCCATCCAGTTCTTCGGGAGCTTGAGCAGGGTGTGCAGCTCCTCCGACCCACCGAAGTCCACCTTCACCCAGGACTGCTGGTCGACGAAGCGGAAGGACATCTTCATCGTGAAGCCGGCCTCGGCGTCCTTCTCGGTGACATTCAGTTCGATGCCCTTGCTGGCCGGGTCGACGGAGCCGGTGACCGTGCCGTCCGCGTCGGTGCCGCTGAAGAGGAAGGCCGGGTCCTTCTCGTCGGGCACGGCGGCCAGCAGGTCGGCCTTGGGGTCGGGCGACGGGGACGGCGCCGCCGAACCCCCGTCCTTGCCGGTGCACCCGGCCAGCAGAGCCGTGGCGGCCAGCATGGCGGTCGCGCCGGTGACGGCCCGCCGGGCCAGGGCCGCGGTGCCGGTTCGCTGCGTCATCAGATGATCTCTTTCTCGTACGGGGCCGTTGCCAGGGCCGATACTGGCACGACTCCGCTGCCGGGCCACTGCCGCTATGCTGCCGTCCGACTGCCGCACGCTGTCATCAGGCGCGCGGCCGGGGTGGTCAGGAGCGGGGACTCGCATGTCAGGGGCGCTGCGCTTCGCGCTTCTCGGCCCTCAACGGGCCTGGTACGCCGACCGCGAGCTCGACCTCGGTCCGAGCAAGCGGCGTGCGGTGCTGGCTGTGCTCCTGCTCGCCGCCGGCCGGCCCGTGTCCACGACGCAGATCGTCGATGCCGTCTGGCCGGACGATCCGCCCGCGAACGGCCCGAACGTGGTGCAGAAGTACGTCGCCGGGCTGCGCCGGATCCTGGAGCCGGAGCGGTCGCCCCGCACCCCCGGGCAGGTGCTCGCGCTGACCGACGCCGGCTACGTCCTGCACGTGTCCCCGGATTCGCTCGACGCCGTCCGCTTCGAGCAGGCCGTACGCCGGGCGGAGCGGCACCGGGAGGCGGGCCGGCCGACGGACGCGCTGGCCGAGCTGAGCGCCGCCCTGGAGCTGTGGCGGGGCGAGCCCTTCACCGGCTTCGCCGGGCCGTTCTTCGAGGCGGCACGGCAGCGGTACGTCGAACTGCGGGCGACCGCCCTGGAGAGCTGGGCCGAGCTGGAACTGGACCAGGGCCGGCACCGGGAGCTGGTCGGCCCGCTCGTGGAGCTGGCGGGGGAGTTCCCGGTGCGGGAGCGGCTGCGCCGGCAGCTGATGCTGGCCCTGTACCGCAGCGGCCGGCAGGCCGAGGCGCTCGCGGCGTACCGCGACTTCGACGAACTGCTCCGGGACGGGTACGGCATCGAGCCGGGCGAGCAGTTGCGGGAGCTGCACCGGCGCGTCCTGTCCGCGGACCCGGCGCTGCTGCCGGCGCCGGACCCCGGGCCGGTCGCGGCGGACGCTCCGGCCCCGCCGGCCGAAACCGTGGCCGCGCCACCCGCCGCCACCGCGCCAGCCGAGCCGCCCGCCCGCAACGCACCCCCTGCTCCGCCGCCGGCATCCGCCGCTATCCCGTCCGGCACCGGTCCCGCACCACCGCTGCCGGGGTACGGGCCGCCGGGACTCCTCCCGCCTCCGCCGATCCTGCCGCCCCGGCGGAGGCGCTGGCCGGCTGAGCCGGCTCCCCGGTGGCTGGCCAACCTGGCGACCACCCTCGGAACGCTGCTCGTCCTGGTGTCACTCGGGTTCATCACCTGGCTGATCGTGTTCGTGTACGCGGTGTGGCGGCAGAGCGGGCGACTCGCACTCGCCGGGGTCGGCTACCTCGTCGTCCTCGTCGGTTTCATCGTGGTGCTGGAGAACATGAACCCGGATCCCGAGGCCGAGCTCACCGACTTCGAGGGCTTCTACATCCTGGGGTTCCTGCTCTCCTGCTGGGCTGCCGGTGCCTTGCACGTGGTCCTGCTCAACCGGCGGGTGTGGGCGCTGGTCACCGGCGGCAGCCGGGCCGGCCGGGCCGCCGAGAAACGCCGGCTCCGTCGCGAGCACGCCCGTCTCCTGCTCCACTACCATCCGGCGGCCCGCGACGAGCTGCGCATCGGCCGGCCGGACCTGCCGCGGACCTTCGACGACGGCGGGCTGATCGACGTCAACTCGGTGTCCGAGGCGGTGCTCGCCGACCTGCCGGGCCTGACGACGGACCAGTGCCGGCAGGTCGCGGTGGACCGCTGGCTGCGGGGTCCGTACGGCTCGGTCGAGGAGCTGGCCGGCCGGTGCATGCTGCCGCCGGCGTCCACCGAACGGCTTCGCGACGTCCTGCTGTTCCTTCCGCCGAACCCCGCGCAGCACCAGCCGGCCGCGCCGTGACGCCGTACGCCCCGATCACCCGACGCTGGTAGAAATGCCGGATGAGCCAGGAGCGGACGGCGGTACGCGAGCGGGCCGAGGCGGTGCTGCGGCAGCTTGCCGGGGAGCACGCCCGGCTCCGGGAGGACCAGTGGCGGGCGATCGAGGCGCTGGTCGTCGACCGGCGGCGGGTGCTCTGCGTCCAGCGCACCGGGTGGGGCAAGTCGGCCGTCTACTTCGTGGCCACCGCGCTGCTGCGGGAGACCGGTGAGCACGGTCCCACGGTGATCGTGTCCCCGCTGCTGGCGTTGATGCGCAACCAGGTCGAGTCGGCCGCCCGGGCCGGCATCCGCGCCCGGACGATCAACTCCGCGAACCTCGACGAGTGGGACGAGATCGTCGCCGAGATCCACGCGGGGACGGTGGACGTCCTGCTGATCAGCCCGGAACGGCTGAACAACCCCGACTTCCGGGACACGGTGCTCCCGAAGCTGGCGGCCACCACCGGGCTGCTGGTCGTGGACGAGGCGCACTGCGTCTCCGACTGGGGGCACGACTTCCGCCCGGACTACCGGCGGCTGCGGACCTTCCTCGGCAACCTGCCGTCCGGCACGCCGGTACTGGCGACGACGGCGACCGCCAACGCCCGGGTGACCCAGGACGTCGCCGAGCAACTCGGCGACGCCCTGGTTCTGCGGGGCAGCCTGGACCGGGAGTCGCTGCGGCTCGGTGTGGTCGACCTGCCCGGCCCGGCGCACCGGCTGGCCTGGCTCGCCGACCACCTCGACGAGCTGCCCGGCTGCGGCATCGTCTACACGCTGACCGTCGCGGCGGCGGGGGAGACCGCCGACTTCCTGCGCTCCCGGGGCTACCCGGTGGCCTCGTACACCGGGCAGGCCGAGGACGCGGACCGCCGCGCCGCCGAGCAGGACCTGCTCGACAACAAGATCAAGGCGCTGGTCGCCACCAGCGCGCTGGGAATGGGCTTCGACAAGCCGGACCTCGGCTTCGTCGTGCACCTCGGCGCACCACCGTCGCCCATCGCGTACTACCAGCAGGTCGGCCGCGCCGGCCGCGCCGTCGCGCACGCGGAGGTGCTGCTGCTCCCCGGCGCCGAGGACGCGGCCATCTGGCGGTACTTCGCCTCGCTCGCCTTCCCGCCGGAGGACCAGGTGCGGTCCGTGCTCGCCGCCCTGTCCACCGACCGGCCGCTCTCCACGCAGGCCCTGGAGCCGGTCGTCGACCTGCGCCGGGCGCGGCTGGAGCTGATGCTCAAGGTTCTGGACGTCGACGGCGCGGTCCGCCGGGTGCGCGGCGGGTGGCTCGCCACCGGCGAGCCGTGGAGCTACGACGAGGCCCGGTTGCGGCGCGTCGCCGCCGCGCGCACCGCCGAGCAGGCGGCGATGCGGGAGTACGCGACCACACCCGGCTGCCGCCTGCGCTACCTGCGGGAATGCCTGGACGATGCCGGCGCGTCCGACTGTGGCCGGTGCGACCGGTGCGCGGAACCGATCTTCTCCGTCGACGTCTCCGGGCCCGCGCTGAGCGCCGCGCAGGCTTTCCTCGGCCGCCCCGGCGTCGAGGTCCCGCCGAAGAAGCTCTGGCCGACCGGGCTGGAGGCGGTCGGCGTACCCGTCAAGGGCCGCATCGCCCCCGCGGAGCAGGCGCTGCCGGGCCGGGCGGTCGGGCGCCTGTCCGACCTCGGCTGGGGTGGCCGCCTGCGCGAACTGGTCGGGCCGGACGCCGTGGACGTCGACGTCCCGGAGGACGTGGCCGCCGCCGTGGTCGAGGTGCTGAAGGCGTGGGCGCACGGCGACGCTCCCTGGCCGCGCCGGCCGGCGGCGGTGGTCGCGGTCGGATCGCGCCGCCGGCCCCGGCTGGTCGGCTCGCTCGCCGGCCGGATCGCCACGGTGGGGCGGCTGCCGCTGCTCGGCAGCGTCGCCGTGACCGCGCCGGGAGGCCCGCGCGGGAACAGCGCCCAGCGGGTACGCGCCCTGCACGGCGCGGTGACCGTGCCGCCGGATCTGGCCGGCGCCCTCGCCGGGCTGGACGGGCCGGTGCTGCTCGTCGACGACCTGGTCGACTCGGGTTGGACGCTGACCATGGTCGCCCGCGAACTGCGCCGCGCCGGAGCCCCGGACGTGCTGCCGCTCGCCCTGGCCGTCGCGGGCTGAGCCGCCGGCCGGCGGTCGGTCGAGGAGGCTGGGAAGTTCCCGGGCCCGGCGGATTGCGACGGTCGCCACGCCCGGCGGGCACCCGCCCGCCGGCGCGCGTCGCCGACGGTAGCGTGGGCGGTATGACCGGTCAGCCGCCGCCCGACGCCCCGCGCGCTGACCGCGTCTCCGCCCTTCCCGACCGGAGCACCCTGCGGCTGGCGCTGGTGGTGGGCGGGCTGATCCTCGCCGTCCTGCTCGGGTTCGGCCTCGGCCGGGCCGGCGGCGGCGACCCCACCGCGGCGGTCGGCTACGGCAGCGCGCTGGCCGACCACACCCACGCACCCGGCACCGGGGCGCACGAACACGGCGCCGACCAGGGCCTGGCGGCGGAGGCCACCGGGTTGTCGGTCAGCGCCGCCGGCTACACCATCGCCCCGTCGGCCGTGGACCTCGTCGCCGGCCGTCCCGGCGAGCTGAGGTTCCAGATCCGCGACGCGCAGCGCCGCCCGGTGACCCGCTTCGCCGTGGTGCACGACAAGCCGCTGCACCTCATCGTGGTGCGCCGTGACCTCACCGGTTACCAGCACCTGCACCCCGCGATGGCGGCCGACGGCACCTGGTCGGTGCCGCTGACGCTGCCGCAGCCGGGCGTCTGGCGCGCGTACGCCGACTTCACCGCCCTCGCCGACGACGGACGACAGACGGCGGTGACCCTGGGGACCGACCTGGTCGCCGCCGGTGACTACGAGCCGCGCCCACTCCCGGCGGCGACCACGTCGACCACCGTGGGCGGGTTCACCGTCGCCTACCAGGGCACCCCGCAGTCCACCGTGTCGGTGCCGCTGACCTTCCGGATCACCGGTGAGGGTGGCCGACCCGCGACGCTGGAGCGGTACCTCGGCGCGTACGGGCACCTGGTCGCGCTCCGCGAGGGAGACCTCGGATACCTGCACGTCCACCCGGAGCCGGCCCTGGTCGACGGGGCGGTGCGGTTCTGGGTGACCGTGCCCGGCGCCGGGCGGTACCGCCTCTACCTGGACTTCCAGGTGGCCGGAGTGGTGCGGACCGCCGAGTTCACGCTCGACGCCTGACCGGGGGCGCGGCCCCGCCGGTCCGTCAGCCGACCCGGCGGATCGGGCGGCGGGCCAGGTACCGCAGCAGGTCCCGGATGTGGTGCTTCTCCTCGGCCGGCACGGTCGGGTCGGCAAGTCGCTGGAGGATCACCCGGACGTCCGCCTCGACCGGCCCGTCGTCGCTGCGGCGGCGGGGCGCGGGGCCGGCGTCCGGCAGGCCGAGCGCACGGAAGGCGGCCGCGACCGGCAGGTCGAGCGCGGCGCAGAACCCGCGCACCTTGGCCAGCTCGGGGTAGTCCTGCCAGTCACCGGCGAGCCAGCGGAAGACGGTCGAGCGACCGACACCCGTGTGGGACGCCAGGTCGGTGACGGTCCACCCCCGCTCCTCCCGGGCGTCGTCGATGGCGCGCCGCACGAAGCGCGCGAACGCCGCCTGCGGCGATACCTCTACCGAAGCCATTCCAGCGGGTCTTCCCTCCCGGCCGGGCACCTGACGGTGCGTGGTTCGAGGGTAGTACGGCTCGCGGCGGAAGCAATTGACTGATCGACCAGACCGTCCCGTGGACGGGACCGTACCCGCGGCGCGGAGTTCGTCCGGGCGTCAGCCCGCGGCCACCCCGGCGGTGCCGCCGGTGGCGTCGCCCCCCGGGCCGCCGAGCAGGGTCGCCAGCCTCGGCGTGACGCCCCACTGGTCGACCAGCGCCCGGTACTCCGCCCGCTGCGCGCCGGTCGGTGCCGCGCCGGTGCGGCGTGCCCGGATCAGCAGGTTCCGCGGCGTGTGCCGCGAGTCGACGAACTCCACCACCTCGGCCCGGTAGCCGTGCAACCGCAGCAGCCCCGCCCGCACCGCGTCGGTCAGCACGTCCGCGAAGCGCTCCCGGAGGATGCCCTGCCGGGTCAGGAGGTCGTACGGCGGCGGTGCCGGCCGGGAGCGCAACTGCGCCGCGACGTCGTGGTGGCAGCACGGCGCCGCGAGCACCCAGCGGGCTCCCCAACGCACCGCCCTCGCGAGCGCCTCGTCGGTGGCCGTGTCGCAGGCGTGCAGCGCCAGCACCAGATCCGGAGCGGGCTCGACCGCCGCGTCGGCGATTGTGCCCGCGACGAAACGCACCCGGTCCGCCCAGCCCAGCCGCTGTGCCAGCGCGGTGTTGCGCTGCCGCTGGTCCTCGCGGACGTCCACGCCGACCAGGTGCACGTCGAGCCCCCGCCGGGTCAGCCACCGGTACGCGGCGAATGTCAGGTACGCGTTCCCGCACCCCAGGTCCACCACCCGCAGCGGGCCGGGCAGATCGTCGGGCAGCGTCGCGGCGAGCGCCCGCAGGAAGGCGTCCACCTGACGTCGCTTCGCCGCCGATCCGCCGATCTCGGCGAAGATGGGGTCACCGGGGTCCAGCAGGTAGTCCTTCGCCCGGTCGTGTCCGGCCGGCTCGGTCGGCGAGCCGGAGTTGGCCGCGCGGTGCACCTGCGCCTCCCCGGACTTCGTGACCCGCAGTTGCAATGTCGTCCGCACGGTCTCCACGTGCCAGTTGCCGAACGGCTCGGCGAGCAGCGCGTCCACGGCCGCGTCCGCGTCGCCGCCGGGCGCGACGTTGCGGGTGTAGGGCCGGCTGCCGTCGGAGGTGGCGATCTGGAGGCGTGGACCGGCCTTGAGGGTGACGGGCCGCAGCTCCGCCCGGACCACCGAGGGGCGCTGCCCGCGCCGCCGGCCCGCGGCCACCGCCCGCGTCAGCCCGGGGTCGAGCAGCAGCGCCCGCACCTCGGCGAGCGCGGCGTCCAGTGGCTCCGGCATGGGTTGATCCTTCCCGGTCGTGCCCGGCGGCGACGCACTGATGTGCCCCGCACTGCCCTTTGCTCTGCTTCAACGGACGCACCGGAAAGCGGCGCGTTCCGGTGCGTGGGTTGAAGCAGAGCAAAGGAGGCCGACCGGGTGGTCGACGGCGGCCCGGGCTGTGTCTTCCTGAGCGCGCGACGTCCCCCGCTCGGCGAACGAGGCGGGGGACGTCGGACGTGCGCGTGTCAGTCGGCGGTCGCCTCGGCCGGCGTACCCCCGCCGGAACCACCGCCACCGCGGCGGCGCCGGCGGCGGCGCGGCTTCGCCGACGCGCTGCCCTCGGCGGCGGCCGTCTCCGGCTCGGTGCCGCCCTCGGTGGAGATCACCGCGGTCGGCTCGCCCGCGACCACCTCGCCCGCCCGGCGGCGCCGGCGGCGACGCGGGCTGCGCTCCTCGGCGGCGTCGTCGGCCGGCGCGTCCGTGGTCGACGCGACGGCTGCCTCCCCGCCCCGGCCGCGGCGGGGCTCCCGGCCGCGGCCCTCGCCGCGCCGCGAGCCCCGGCCGTCGCCCCGGCGGGACCGGCCGCCGAGGTCCTCCTCGACCTCGGCCGCGAGCCCCGCGCGGGTGCGCTCGGCGGTCGGCAGGGTGCCGGTGACGTCGGTGGAGATGCCCAGGTCGGTGTAGAGGTG